>JAISTO010000030.1 GCA_031272575.1 Treponema sp.
GTCAAAATTCTCTAATCATGTAGGTCACTCAAAATCCCTTTGTGCGCCTTCTGCGCCTTCGTGGTGAAATTTGACGGTTACTCTGTGCCTCTGTGAGAGGCTAAATGTAAAATTGCTGCCACTCTCTACCGCCCCCTTGACAATCCCCCCCGAACATGACACCATACTCCCATGAGACGCATCTTTAACGTTGCCGGGCCCTGTAACCCGCGGGATCATTACATGATAGACGCCTACCGCCGGCTCGGGCCTGAGGTGTCGGCCCTTATCGCGGACGCGCAGTACTTTATTATCCATGCGGCGCGGCAGAGCGGCAAAACGACCCTGCTCAAAGACCTCACCCGCAGGCTCCACGCGGAGGGGCAGTACTACGCGCTCTACTGCTCCCTGGAAAACGTGGAGGGTATAGCGGATCCCAAAGAGGGCCTGCCTGCCATCATCAATGCCATCTCGCGCGATCTGCTTAATGCCGATATGCCCAACGCGTCCGCTTTCAAGAAAGGGCTTGACATGGCCGATTACACCAATGCCGCGCAGAACGCGCTTACCGCTTACTGCCGGTCACTTAATAAACCGCTGGTCATCTTTTTTGACGAGGCTGACTGTCTTTCCGGCCAGACTCTGATCAACTTTCTGCGGCAGTTACGGAACGGCTATGTGAACCGTTACGACGTTCCCTTCGTGCATTCGCTGGCGCTCGTGGGCCTGCGGAACATACGCGACTACCGCGACGAGTACCGCCCCCCCAACCAAAGCCTCGGTACCGCGAGCCCCTTCAACATCACCGCACCGCCCCTCACCCTGCGCAACTTCACCTTCGAGGAAATTACCGAACTGTACGCGCAGCACACCGCGGACACCGGTCAGGTCTTTCAGGATGACGCTGTCGATCGGGTCTGGGATCAGACCCAGGGGCAGCCCTGGCTTGTCAACGCGATCGCCAACGAGATCGTGCGTACTATCACCATGGCGAATCCGCTCGAACCGATCAGCGTGGCTATGGTCTCGAACGCGATTCACGCCATCGTTACCAGGCGGGACAGTCACTTCGACTCGCTTATGGCGCGTCTGCGCGAAGAGCGGGTGCGGCGCATCATAGAGCCGGTAATCACCGGCGGCAAGAACGCGATCGAGCGCCTGTCCGACGACTACAGTTATGTGAAAGACCTGGGGCTTATCCGGGACGACCACGAAGTCGTGGAGCCGGCCAACCCCATCTATGCGGACATTATGGTGCGTTCCCTCAACTGGGATACCCATTCCGCGTTGCTGAAACCGGACCTTCCCTACCAGTTGCCCCGCTACATGAGGGGCGGCGCCATCGACATGGATTACCTGCTGCGGGACTTTCAGGCTTTTTGGCGGGAGAACGGGGCTATCTGGAAAGAGCGCTACGACTACAAGGAAGCCGCGGGGCAACTGGTGCTGCAGGCGTTTCTACAGCGGGTGTTGAATGGGGGCGGGAGCGCCACGGATGGCGCTGGGAGTGTGTCTAATGGAGTTTGCGATAGCAAACTCCGGTATTCAAATCGACAAGGATGTCGATTTGAATACCAGTTCGCCGCGGAGACGGGCAGGGCTGACCTCTGCGTGGAGTACGAGGGAAAGCGCTATCCGATAGAGTTGAAGATACGTTACTCGTCGAAGACACTGCGGGAAGGGCTTGAGCAGTTGTCCCGCTACATGGACACGCTGGGCTGCGAGCGCGGCTGGCTGGTACTGTTCGACCAGCGGAAGAGTATCTCGTGGGCGCAAAAACTTTACGCGCGAACGAAGAAGGCGGGCGGCAAGGTAATACGGGTGTATGGGGCCTGAGGGAGTGGGGGGCGCAGGCGCAGGGTGAGGGGGAGCGAGCGGAGGGCGAGGCGTGGGCGGTGGAAAATGGACGGTGGAGTCGTTGTTCGTAAGTCTTTCGTACTACCGGCATGCTGGTAGTACCACGAAAAACTTTCGCATCGCTCCCTCCACCGTCCACCATCCATTCCCCACTTCCCCCTAACTCTCCTTCGTCTTGAGCACGGCCAGGAAGGCGCTTTGGGGGAGTTCGACATCGCCTACCATGCGCATACGCTTCTTGCCTTCCTTCTGCTTTTCGAGGAGTTTGCGCTTGCGGGTAATATCCCCGCCGTAGCACTTTGCCAGCACGTCCTTGCGCACCGGGTTGATCGTCTCGCGCGCGATGATCTGGCCCCCTATCGCCCCCTGGATGGGTATCTTGAACTGCTGGCGGGGGATCTCGTCGCGCAGGCGCTCGCAGATCACGCGGGCGCGCTCGTACGCGTTCGGCTTGTACACGAGTTGCGAGAGCGCGTCGACCGGCTTGCCGTTCAACAAAATGTCCAATTTGACCAATTCGGTCGGCTTGTAGCCGGTAATGTCGTAATCGAAGGAGGCGTAGCCCCGGCTGGTGCTCTTTAAGCGGTCATAAAAATCGAAAAGCACCTCGGCAAGGGGCATATCGTAGATCAACTCGACCCGTTTCTCGTCCAGGTAACTCATGTTCGTCTGCACGCCCCGCTTTTCGAGGCAGAGGGTCATAATTCCGCCGAGGTGGGCCGTGGGCGTGATCACGGAGGCGCGGATGTAGGGCTCCTCGGCCCCGGCGACCCGCCCCTCGTCCGGGTACTCCATGGGGTTGTCCACCATGCACTCCCCTCCCCCTTGCAGGCTGACGCGGTACTTCACCGAGGGCGCGGTAAAGATGACGCTCTGGTTGAACTCGCGCTCGAGGCGCTCCTCGATGACCTCGAGGTGCAGGAGCCCCAGGAAGCCGCAGCGGAAGCCGAAGCCCAGGGCCGCCGACGAGTCTTTTTCGTAGATAAGGGAGGCGTCATTCAGTTTGAGTTTTTCAAGGCTGACCTTCAGTTCCTCGTAGTCGTTGGAGTCTACCGGATAGATTGACGAAAACACGACCGGCTTCACTTCGCGAAACCCGGGGAGGGGCGCGGCGCAGGGCGTGTCCGCGCTGGTCACCGTATCCCCGACCCGCACGTCGCTTACGGTCTTGATGCCGGCCAGGAACCAGCCCACATCGCCGGCGGACAGTTCCGCGGTCTCGGACAGCCCCAGCCGGAACACGCCCGCGCTCTCGACCTCGTAGCCGCTGCCCGAGGACATGAAGGCGATGCGCTGCCCCCGCGCGATACGGCCGTCGAAGAGGCGCACATACACGACCACGCCCTTGTAGGGGTCGTAGCGGCAGTCGAAGATGAGGGCGCGCAGGGGGGCCTCCGCGCTGCCCGACGGGGCCGGTATGCGTTCCACGATGGCCTCGAAGAGGGCATCGACCCCCGTGCCCTGCCGCGCGGACACGCAGAGCGCCCCGCTGCTTTCGAGCCCCAGGTCCTTATCAATTTGCTGTTTGGTACCCGCGATGTCCGCGGCGGCCATGTCAATCTTGTTGATGACGGGGATGATCTCGAGGTCCTGCTCGAGCGCGAGGTACATATTGGACAAGGTCTGCGCCTGCACCCCCTGGGTCGCGTCGATTAAGAGCAGCGCCCCCTCGCAGGACTTGATCGCGCGGGAGACCTCGTAACTGAAGTCCACATGACCGGGCGTGTCCACCAGGTTGAGTTCGTATTGCCTGCCGTCCCGCGCCGTGTACGGTATGGTGACGGCCTGGCTCTTGATCGTGATCCCCCGCTCCCGCTCTATATCCATCGTGTCGAGGATCTGATCGCGGAAGTCCCGGTCCTCGACGAGGCGGCCTTTCTGGATCAGACGGTCCGCGAGCGTGGACTTGCCGTGATCAATGTGCGCTATGATGCAGAAGTTCCGAATCAGCGCGGCCCGCGTTTCGGGGCCCGGTTGGGTAGTGCTCATCATGGCGATGGTAGCAGAGCGGGGGGGGAAAGTCAAGGGGGATAGGGAGTAGGGAATGGGGAGTGGGGAGTGGGGAGTGGGGGCGCGATTTCCTAATCCTCCCCTCTGGGGAGGGTAGGGAGGGGTCACAGATGATGCCCTCCTCGCAGTCAGGGATGGCAGCCTCCGTCATTCCGCGGCTTGACCTGCGGAATCTGGCGGAGTGACGGGCGCGGCGTTCAGCGCGGCGCGAAGCGCGGCGCGAAGCGCTTGGGCTGCGGCGCGGGGGTCAGCGGCGCCGAACACCGCGGACACGACCGCCGCGCCCGCAGCCCCGGCCCGCATAACCGCGGGCGCGTTTTCCGCGTTGATACCCCCTATGCCGAGCACCGGTATCCGCACGGCGCCGCATACGGCCCTCAGCCCCTCGACGCCGACAACTCCGGCGATGTCCTGCTTCGTGCCCGTGGGGAAGACCGCGCCGCAGCCGAGGTAATCCGCGCCCGCGGCGCAGGCGGCCAGGGCCTCGCTCCGGTTATGCGCCGAGGCCCCCACCAGGAAGGGACGCCCCCCGAGCGCCTCTCGCGCGAGCGCGCGGGCCCTTTCTACCGGCAGATCGCCCTGCCCCAGGTGCACGCCGTCCGCTCCGGCCGCGAGCGCTATGTCCAGCCGGTCGTTGATGATCAGGGGGATGCCCCGCGGACGGGTCAGCGCCAGGGCCTCGAGCGCGAGGGAATAAAAGCCGCGCCCGCTCAGGGTCTTTTCGCGCAACTGCACCATGCCGGCCCCCCCCGCGATAGCCTCGTCTATCAACTTAAGCAGGGGTCTTGTGCCGGCGCATGCGCGGTCGGTACACACATACAGGAGGGGCGCGCCCCACAGGCCGGGCGCGGAAGAGGGGCATAGGGGGTTCATATTTGACAGGACGGCCTATTCGGCAAAGACTTTTGCGAAAGCGGCGAGCACGAACTCGCGCACGTCCGCAAGCGCGCCCTGGACGCTGGCGCCGGCCGCGTTTTTGTGCCCCCCGCCCCCGAAGGCCGCGGCGATCGCGGCAACATCAACCTTATCGCGGGACCGCATACCCACCGCGCAGCGCCCCGGCTCTTCCTCGCGTACAATGCAGATCGCCTCCATGCCGGCCGTATTTTGCAGTATCTGGTACAGGGAATCGGAATCCCGGCCCTCGGCCCCCCACCTTTGGGTTTCCTCGAGGGGCTCGGTCGAAAAGAGCAGCCTCCCTCCGAACAAGCCCTCGCAGCGGCTCAGGACCTTGCCGAGCAGCACACGGGACCCCAGGCTCTTGCCCCCGTTCATGTCGCGGAAGGCCGCCTTGGGGCTGGCCCCCGCATGGATCAGGTAGGCGGCAATCTCGAAGGCTTCGGCGCCCTTTTCATCAACATGACGGAAAAACCCGGTGTCCGTGCAGAGGCCCAGCAGAAGCAGCTGCGCCTCCTCCCTTTCGAGGGACAGCCCCAGAGCCCCGGCGAGCGAGGCGATCAGGCAGGTGGTAGCGGGGGCTTTGCTGTCCGCGAAAACCGGCCCCGCCGGCCCCTCGCCGCAGTAGTACGCGCCGCTGAGGTGGTGGTCGATGATGGCGGTGGGGTGTCCTTCGAGGAAGGCGGCGAGATCGCCCGTCCTGTCCGGGGAGGAGCAGTCCGCGATGATGACAAAAGCCCCCTCGCACTGCTCTTTGTCCGGAGCCTTGCAAAAAAGCCCCTGGAAGCGCTCGATTTCCGGGCGCTTCCAGGGCCCCTCCATGCAGGGGATCGCGGTTTTCCCCAGTCTGCGGAGGAGCGAGACGAGCACCAGGACGCTCCCCACGCAGTCGGCATCGGGCTCCTTGTGGCCCGCAACGAGAAAAGTGTTCCCCCTGTGAATAAAGTCAAGCAGGGCGGGAGGAACGATTCGGCGCCTTTCGATATTAGAACTCCAGTTTCAGGTCAGCCGCGTTGTCAAACTCGCTGTCAAGATTTTGCGTGAAAGGCACGATCCCCCAGGTCGGGTCTTTGCGGTTTTCGAGAACGTAGAGCCTGCAGCTCTGGAACGCACCGTCCTTGTAGAAGACCATCAAACTGGGGCCCGCTGCCCGTTTGAGTGTGACCATCTCCGCCTTGGGCGGCTTTTGCCGGAACCAGTCGTTGGGGATATACGCCCGCGAGATGCGGCCAGGCTTGGTGCGGTACTGCACCACATAGCCCTTCCGATAGGTGTAGATTTTGTCTACCATGACGTTCTTGTAATAGATTTCCGCCTCGTTGTCGTATTTTTGCCCGACGATCGAGTCATCCTGCGCCCACAGAGAAACCGCGCCCAGCGCGCACACGCAGGCGCAAACACACAGCAGTTTTTTCATTTTACACTCCTAAAAAATGATGGTAACAGTATACTACATAAGTATGCCAAAAGTCAAGGGTGACTTTTTACAGCATCACGTGATATTCCTGCACCACCTGGATTTCTGAACTGACGGCCGCGTCAGGCAGGCGTTCCCTGACCGCCGCGGCCGCCGCCTCGACATGGCTCTGCGAGCCTGCCACCCCGTAGAGCGCGATGTTCCCGTCCGTCACGGTCACCTCGAGGAAGTGCACGGGGATGCCCTTTTCGTAGAGGATGAGGCGCTTCAGGTCCTGCGCGAGAGTCAGTTCCCCGATGCGCCGCTTCTGTGCGGCCTCCGCGTCGGCGCCGACCAGGGTAACAAGCATGGCGCGTACCAGTTCGGCGCAGCGCGTGGGCGCAATGTGCCCCGTGTTTAACACCATGTGATAGTTGCAGGGGTCCTTCCAGCGCGCGTCGAAGAAGTAACGGTGAAAGCCCTCGCGGTCGCGGTCACTCTGGTGAATGAGCTGCCGCGCCCGCTTGTCCCCGCAGTGGAAGTAACTCTTTACCCGCTCGACGCGGATTTCGAGGGGCGCCGCCAAAAAGAGCGACACGACCGCGGGGATACCCTTCAGGATAAGGCCCGCGCCCCGCCCGATAAAGAGGCAGTTCCCCGCCGCGGCCTCGTCCAGGAGCGCGGTCTTGAGGTAGTGCAGATAGTCGTCCCGATCCTGCGAGAGCGAGGCCCAGAGCGAGGGCTTGCGCTCGTCATACTTGACCAGTTTCGCGCCGGGTACGCCGTACGCTTTGATCCGCTCCTCGAGCGCGTAGCGGTCAACAAAGCGGTACCCGAACAGGTTGGCCACCTCGCGCCCGGTCTCGTCCCCGAGGGCGGCCAATTCCCGCGATAGCGTAATGATTGCCATACGAGGAGTATAGCATAGTGCCGATTTTTTTGCTATACCGCCCCCTTGACACTTCCCTCCCGTTCTGCTATCCTGTCTCCATAAGGGGGCTGTATGAGAATTGCGGTCGTTAGTGTGCCGGCCAGGGCGCGGGGGGCCTCCCCCTGCGCGGAGGCGCTCGCGAAGGGGATGCGGGCAATGGGGCATTTCGTTGATGTCATAGACGCCTGGACGGGGGATGGGTACCGGCTCCCGGGCTACGAGTACCTGGCGGTCTGCGCGGAGCAGACGGCCCTTTTCGGGGGGAAGATGCCGGAGGCGCTCGCGAAGATACTCGCGGTGGCGAACATCGAGGGCAAGAAGGGGGCGGCGTTCCTCAAAAAGACCTCGCCGTTTACCGGCAAGGCCCTGGCCAACCTCATGCGCGCGCTCGAAAAAGAGGGCGTTATCGTCAACTGGAGCGAGATCATCCTGAACCCGCCCCATGCCGAGGCGATAGGGAAACTGATCGGCGCATGAGACGGCTCTCCTTCCCCCTCGCCGCGCTCAGCGAAGCGCAAAGTGCCGCGCTTTGCGCCGCGCTTTGCGCAGCGCTCTCGTTTTCCTGCGGGAGCGCGCCGGCTGCCCGCGTGGAGCGGCCGCCCGTTTCCGACGCGGCGCGTATACTCTCGGCGGCGTCCGGCCTCCTCTCCGAGCGCCGCTACGACGAGGCCCTCGCGGTCTTCGACCGCCTCTCCGCGCAGGACGCGGGGAAGCCCGCGGTGCGCCTCGTGCGGGCCTCGGTGCTCCTCTCGGCGGGCCGTGTTGACGAGGCGAAGGCCCTGGCCGAGGCCGTGCTTGCGGAAGACCCCGCCAACAAGGACGCGCGCTATGTGCTCTCCGAGGCGGCGCTCGCCGCGGGCGGGGACAAGGCGCAGCGCGCCGCGCTCGAGCAACTCGTCGCGGAGGACCCGTCCAACACGCGGGCCCTGGCCTCGCTCGGCAACATCGCGCTGCGGGCGCGCTCCTTCAAGACCGCGGCCGGCTGGTACCAGAAGGCGCTCGCCTCCGAGGCCGGCAACGCGGACGCGCTCGTCGGCATGGGGGAAATCTGCCGCCTCCAGGATGACGGCGAGCGGGCGCGCGCGTACCTCGACCAGGCCGTGGCCCTGTACCCGCGGAACGCGGACGCGCGGCACGAGCGGGGCAGGCTCGCGCGTCAACAGAAGCGCTACGGCGAGGCGCTCAGCGACTTCGCCGAGGCCGCGTGCCTGGCCCCGGACGCCTACTGGGTCGCGCTCGACAGGGGCACCCTCCTCATAGACCTGCGCCGCAAGCGGGAGGCGCTGCTCGAATTCGAGCGGGCGCAGGCCATCAACCCTAACGAATTCCTCGCTTACGTGTACTCCGCCGGCATAAAGGACGAGCAGGGGGACTGGGCCGGCGCGGAGGCGGATTACGCGGCCGCCTGCCGGATAAACCCGGAGTACTACTTTGCGCTCGAGGGCCTCGGCGTCCTGCGTATGCGCCGCGGCGACTGGGCCGGCGCAAAAGAGGCCTTCGGCGCGGCCTTTGTGCAGGCCCCCAAAGAGTACCACTACGCGCTCCTTGCCGCCATCAACTGGATCAAGGCGGACGGCCCCTCCGCGCCCCGCGCCTTTCTCGAAGCCGCGATGCGCCCCCTGAAACGGGACAGCATGGAGTACCGCATCACGCGGCTCTTCTTCGATTTTACCGGCGGCGTCTTTTCGGGCGAAAACGACATGGTACTCAAACTTGAAAAAATTGAAATACCCCGGCAGCGGGCGCGCCTGTCATTCTACATGGGGAACTACTACGAACTGCGGGGCTTCCGCGACACCGCCGCGGCCTTCTATCAGGCGGTGCGGGCAGTCAACTACCGCGCCATGCCCGAGTGGCGCCTGAATGAGTGGGCGTTGGGGGGGGAGTAGGGGGCGCGGAGCGCTTGGGGAATGGGGAGTAGGGAGATGAAAAGGAATCGCCATGGAAACAGATACGGAAACACACAGTGCTGACTCGCGGGTGACACTTACACTCGCGGGTAGGACTATCATCCTGATTGGGACCGCCCATGTCTCGAAGGAGAGCATCGCGGAGGTAAACGCGGCCATAAACGCCGAGCGCCCCGCCCTCGTCTGCGTCGAACTGGACCAGGCCCGCTATCAGTCTATCGCGCAGAAGGACAACTGGGAGCGCCTCGATGTCGTCAAGGTCTTCCGCGAAAAAAAGGGCTTCCTGCTTATGGCGAACCTCGTGCTCGCCAGTTTCCAGCGCCGCATGGGGAGCGGCCTGGGGGTCAACCCCGGCGAGGAGATGAAGGCCGCTATCGAGGCGGCCGAGGAGCGGGGCATCCCGTGGCGGCTCTGCGACCGCGACATCCAGGCGACCCTGCGCAGGGCCTGGGGGCGCTGCGGGTTCTGGAGCAAGGCGAAACTGCTCTCCGCCCTCTTCTCGAGCGCGTTCAGCACGGAGCGCCTGAGCGAGGATGAAATCGAACACCTGAAAACCCGTGGGGAACTGGACGGCATGATGGACGCCCTTGCGCAGTACCTTCCAAAAGTGAAAGAGACGCTCATAGATGAGCGCGACCGCTACCTGGCCGCGAAGATCTGGGACGCGAGTGACGCGGCCGGCGGCGGCGCCACCCTCGCGGTCGTGGGCGCGGGCCACCTCCCGGGGCTCTCCGCGCGCCTCGAGGCCATCGCCTCAGGCGCCGAGGACACCGGCGTGTCCGCCCTCGAGGAAATCCCCCGGCCGGGCGTGTTTTCGCGCATAGCGGGCTGGGCCGTGCCCGCGGCAATCGTCGCCTTTATCGCCGCGGGCTTTTTCCTGAAAGGCACCGACGTCTCCCTGGAAATGCTCGTCAAGTGGCTCGTGTGCAACTCGTCCCTCGCGGCGCTCGGCTGCCTCGCGGCCCTGGGGCACCCCCTGTCTATCCTCGCGGCCTTCTTCGGCGCCCCCATCGCAACCCTGAACCCCTTTATCGGCGTGGGCATTTTTTCCGGCATCGTGGAAGCGACCCTCCGCAAGCCCCGCGTCGAGGACGCCGAGACCCTCGCGCAGGACATAGGCAGCCTCCGCGGCATCTACAAAAACCGCATTACCCGCGCGCTCCTCGTGTTCTTCCTCTCGTCCATAGGCGGCGCCATCGGCAACTTCGTCGCGCTGCCGTCGTTTATCGGCGGCCTGTTGGGGAAATAGCCCCCCCTTACGCGAAGATTTTCCGCAGCAGGAAGATCGCGAAGAGCACCCAGGTAACCACACTGATGTCGCGGAACTTGCCGGTAACGGCCTTGCAGATCACGTAGGCGAGCACACTCCAGATGATTCCTTCGGACACGCTGTACGCAAAGGGCATAATCGCAATGGCAAGGAACGAAGGTATGCCCTCGGTGGGGTCCGAAAAATCGATGGCGGTAACCGCCTGCATCATCAGGAAGCCGACCATGATCAGCGCCGGAGCGGTGGCCGCCGAGGGCACGAGCAGGAAGAGCGGCGAAAAGAAGAGCGCGAGCAGGAAGAGCCCGGCGGTGGTGAGCGCGGTCAGGCCGGTACGGCCCCCCGCGGCAACGCCCGCGGCGCTTTCCACATAACTGGTCACGGTGGAAGTACCCAGCGCCGCCCCCGCCACGGTGCCGGCCGCGTCCGCGAGCAGCGCCTGCTTTATGCGCGGTATCTCCCCTTTTTTGTTGATGAGTCCGGCCTGCGTCGTCACGCCCACCAAAGTGCCCACTGTATCAAAAATGTCAATAAACAAAAAAGTGAAAAATACCGTAAAAAACTTTAGTGACCACACCTGACTGAAATCAAACTTGAAAAGCAGAGGCGCGGCAGGCAGGCTGACCGGGGAAAAATTATCCGGCACGGATGTTACCCCCATGGGGATGCCTATCAGCGTGGCCGCCGCTATCCCTATCAGTATAGCGCCGGGTACCTTCAGGACATACAGGATGACCATGATGACAAGCCCGAGCACCGCGAGCAGGGCCGGGCCCGGCCGGACAAGGTCCCCCAGTTGCAGGATGGTCGCGCCATGGACGATAACGCCCGCGTTGCTGAACCCGATCAGCGTGATGAAGAGGCCGATGCCGACGGCGATGGCCCGTTTCAGGTTCGGGGGGATCGCCCTGACGATGGCCTCGCGCACATTGAAGAACGAAAGCGCCACAAAGAGGATGCCCTCGAGGAAGACCGCGGTCAGCGCTATCTGCCATGAGTAGCCCATCTGCCCCACCACCTGATAGGTGAAGATCGCGTTCAGCCCCATACCGGGCGCGAGCGCGATGGGCAGGTTTGCGGCGAAGGCCATAACGAGCGTCGCGATCGCGGACGCGATGGCCGTCGCGGTAAAGACCGCGGGGCCGGTCATGCCGTTGCCGATTACTCCGAGCATACCAGGATTCACCATAAGGATGTACGCCATGGTGAGGAAGGTGGTGACGCCCGCCGCAATTTCTTTAGCGGGCGTGGTGTTATGCTCTTTTAGGGAAAAAAGTTTCATAATTCCTCCTGAAATCTCGAGTATAACAAAACGAAAAGTATGTTTCAAGCGGCCGCGGGGAAAGTGAAAAATGGACGGTGGACGGTGGAGGAAGTTGTGCGAAAGTCTTGCGCAGCAATTCATGCATACCGGTAGTACGAGAGACTTTCGAGCCGCGTCCTCCACCGTCCACCGTCCGCGCCCCGCCCTCCGCTCACTTCCCCCCACTCCGCGCCCACGCGCCGCGCACCCCACTCCCCAAGCGCTCCGCGCCCGCTCCGCGCCCGCTCCGCGCCCGCTCCGCGCCCCCCCTCCCCCCCTTCCCCACGCCCCCCCTACCCGCTATACTCTCCAGGGAGTGAATCATGCTGAATAATAACCGAAATGACCGTATACTTTCCCTCGACCCCGCGGCCCTGCTTGAGGGGCTGCGGAAGGGGAGCGCGGAGGGGGCGGGGGGGAGCGGGCTTTTTGCGCGGGTGCTGCGGGAGACGAGCCGCGAGGCCCTGCTTGCCGATCCCTTCCTCGCGGGGGTGCGGGACGTCATCGCGCGGGCGCGGGACGGCTTCGCGCGGGCCGAAATCCCCCCGCTGCCCTGGCGCCTTTTCCGCCGCTTCGACGAAGATGGGGATCGCGCGGCTTTTGAGACCCCCTACTTCGAGCGGCGGCGCCGCCTGCTTACCCTTGCGCTTGCGGCCTGGCTCTGGGAGGAGCCGTCTGATATCACCTTACTCGAAGACTGCATCTGGGAAATCTGCGGCGAGTACTCCTGGAGCCTCCCCGCGCATATGTGGGGCACGAGCCTGGACCCGCCCGCGGCCGGCGCCTGGCCTGACAACCGCACCCGCCTCGACCTCTTCTCCTGCGAAACCGGCTTCGCGCTCGCCGAGTGCTGCGCGATGCTCGAAGGCCGCCTCGCCCCGCTGGTCGCCTCCCATGCCCGCGCCGAGGTGTTCCGCCGTGTGCTGGACAGTTACCGCGTCGAGGGCGCGCTCTGGAGCTGGGAGACCATGCGGAACAACTGGTGCGCGGTGACCGCCGGCTCGATCGCCTCCGCCGCGATGTACCTCATCGAGGATGACACGCTCCTGGCGGGGCTGCTCTTCAAACTGCTGCCCGTCTTCGACCGCTACCTCGACAGTTTTTCAGACGAGGGGGTCTCGGAAGAGGGGCTTTCGTACTGGACCTACGGTATGTCCTTTTTCGTGAGCGCGGCGGATCTCCTGCTTTTGCGGAGCGGCATGGCCATCAATCTTTTTGATGACCCCCGCGTCGAATCTATCGCCCGTTTCCCGCAGGCCTGCTATTTCCCCGGCGGGGCCACGCTGCGCTTTTCGGACGCGGCCGAGGGCACGGCCTTCCGCCTCGGGCTCTCCTGTTACCTGGCGGAAAAATTCCCGGGGGTGCGGGTGCCGTCCCTCCCCTACCGGCAGTGCGCCGCGCGGGACGCGGCGGAGCGCGAGGGGCCCTTCGAGGGCGCGGTGCTCGACCACTGCGGCAGGTTTTGCGCCGGGCTGCGGGACCTCCTCTGGGCGCGCCAGGACGTCCCGCTCACGACGGACGAGCCCCGCGTCGACGCCTTTGCTGACTCGCAGTGGCTCCTCTGCGCGGGCGCCGGGGGCACGGGCTTCGCCGCGAAGGGCGGGCACAACGCGGAACCGCATAACCACAACGACGTGGGCTCCTTCATTTACTACCAGGGGGGACAGATGCTCCTCTGCGATCTCGGCGCGGGGCTTTACACGAAGGACTACTTCGGCCCGAACCGCTATATGATCTTCTGCAACAGTTCGCTGAGTCACAGCGTCCCGATCGTGGCGGGCGCGGGCCAAAAAGCGGGCCGCGCGTTTTGCGCCCGCTCCTGCGTCTTCCCCGCGCCCGGCGAGATGACGCTGGAAATGGCGGACGCGTACGGAAACGAGGGCCTGCTCCGCCTCGAGCGCGCCTTTCGCTTCAATGTGGACACGGGCGCGCTCCACATCCGGGACCTTTTCGGCTTTGCCGGGGCTCCCCTCGCGGTAACGGAGCGCTTCGTCACTCTGGCGGAACCCCGCCAGGATGGGATGCGCCTGCGTATCCCCGGGCCTGACGGGGGGGTTACTCTGCGCGGGCCGGAGGGGGCGGTCCCCCGCATAGGACGCGCCGTTCACCGGACGCACGCCGGCGGGGGCGAGCAGACGGTCTACACGATCGACTACGAGTTTTCCCCCGGCGAAGCGGCGACGGAATTGGAGTTTTTTGTCGAGCGCGCGGAGACGGCCGCGGCCTGGCCTGGAATGGTACCGTTTCCCGTTCTTGACAAAGTACCGTAGTACGGGCATAATTCGCTCAAGGAGAAGAGTCATAAAATGTCTACGATAAAAGATGTGGCGAAAAAGGCTGGTGTGGGAGTTGGAACCGTATCCAGGGTAATTAACTATTCCGGCGCTGTCTCAAGTACCACCAGACAGCGCGTGGAACAGATCATTGAGGAAATGAACTTCGTGCCAAGCCAACTTGCCCGCAATTTCAACAGAAGCAAGAATTTCCTGGTAGGGCTCATCGTGCCGGACATCGCTCATCCTTTTTTTGGGGAATTTATCCGCCACGCGGAGAATGAACTCTACCAGCGGGGCTATAAGGCCCTGGTCTGCAACACGATCCAGCAGAGCGACCGGGAACAGGTGTTTTTGGACATGCTTCGGTACCGGGAAGTCGATGGGATTATCACCGGGAGCCATTCCCTGGACATAGAGGCGTATCTTGCGGTGAAGGCCCCGCTCGCCGCCCTGGACCGGCGGCTCGGAGCGGAGATTCCGGTGGTACACGCGGATCATGTCAAGGGCGGGCGCCTCGCGGCGGAGCGGCTGCTCCGGTCAGGCTGCAAGCACATCGCCCAGTTCACCGGAGACAGTCTGGTGACGCTGCCCGCTTACGACCGGCACACGGCCTTTGCCGAAGCCCTGAACGGCACGGGCGTCTCCCTCACAAGCATACCGAACCAGTGGAACCGGTTCGACTTTTCTTATCATCTTGAACAGGTGAAACAGACGCTCGACGAATACCGCGAGATTGACGGCATCTTCGGCGTCGATTTGATTGCCTGCGCGGCGCTCAAGGCCGCCTCCCAACGGGGCATAGCCGTGCCGGACCAATTGAAAATCGTGGGCTATGACGGCACCTGCATCTCCGCCTTCACACCGAAGACGATCACCACCGTGGTGCAGCCCATCGCCGACCTGGCGGCCGCCGCGGTGAGCGCCGTGATTGACCGCATAGAGAAACGCCCCATCGGGCAAAATGAAATCACCCTCGATGTGTATCTGAGGGAAGGAGAAACGACATGAAAAAAACGCTTGACGCCGTGTGCCTTGGGGAACTGCTCGTTGATTTTACCCAGGCGGGATTTTCGGAGACGGGGATGCGGCTCTTCGAGCAGAACCCCGGCGGAGCGCCGGCCAACGTGGCGGCTGCCCTGGCGCGGCTCGGGGCGAAGGCGGCGTTCGCCGGCAAGGTGGGCGCGGATATGCACGGCGCGTTTCTGAAGGAGACGCTCGCGGCGAACAACGTGGACACGAGCGGCCTCGTCATGGACGGGGCGGTCTTCACCACGCTCGCGTTCGTGAGCCTGGCCCCCAACGGGGAGCGCAGTTTTTCTTTCGCGCGAAAGCCCGGCGCGGACACCTGCCTGCGCCCGGAAGAAGTCCCCCGCGCGCTGCTTGAAAGCGCGCGGCTTTTTCACTTCGGCTCGCTCTCCCTCACCTGCGAGCCGGCCCGGAGCGCCGCCCTGGAGGCGCTCCGCATCGCGAAGAGCGCGGGGGCCGTCATCTCCTACGACCCGAACTACCGCGCCTCGCTCTGGCCGGACGAAAAAAGCGCGGTCAGTATGATGAAGAGCGTCCTCCCCCTGACGGACTGCGTGAAATTGAGCGAGGAGGAAGCGGCGCTCCTCAGCGGCGAAAAAGACTACGCGAAGGCGGCGGAGGCGGTGCTAAAGGACGGCCCCGGCTGCGTGGTGGTCACCCTGGGGGCGCGGGGCGCGGCGGCGTTCACCCGCGGAAACGACGCCTTCGCGCCGGCGCCGGCCGCGCCGGTCGTCGACACGACCGGCGCCGGGGACGCCTTCTGGGGCGCCTTCCTCTGGAAACTCCTCGAAACCGGCCCCGACCCGTCGGCCTTCTCGCGGGACGCGCTCGCCGCCTGCCTCATCTTCGCCAATGCCGCCGCCTCATGCGCCGTCCAAAAACGCGGCGGCATCCCCTCGCTGCCCACGCGGAAGGAGGCGGAGGAAAAGTGCGTCTAACGGGGGGGGCGTCCGGCAGTTAACGGCCCCCCCCTCCCCTACTCGAACCAAAAGTACGGCCGCTGCGCCTCCCCGTTCCATTGCCAGGGGGCATCATCGCTCAGGCCCCAGACGGAATCCCAGTCCGCGTTGTCTCTCCACCATGCTTCGAGGGCGCATTCTTCCGCGGAAACTGCCGCGCCGTCTTTCCCTGTTTCGTCGCTCGTCCATGCTCCGGCGGCGCCGTTTTTTTCGACCGCGTCAAGGCCCCAGTTCGTGCCGAAAACGGTACCGTTCTTGTAACCGATACGTCCCGTGTATTTCCCGCTAATCCCCGTATTCAGCGCGACACAGCCTTCGGCCCTTGCGTTCGTGTTGTGGTATCCGGCAATGCCCCCCGCGTAACTCGTCTGCGCGGCCGGCAGCGTCACCTCGCCTGAGGCAAAGCAGTTGAAAAGTTTCCCCTCG
>JAISTO010000085.1 GCA_031272575.1 Treponema sp.
TATGCGGCGGGGGGCTGAGGGAGCAGGCTTTGCGCCCCCTTGCACAAAACCGCCGCTTGCCCTAAGATAGCCTCATGCGGATATTCAAGACTACCTGGTTCGACCGCTTTGCCGCAAAAGAGGCCATCAGCGACGATGAACTGCGAAGCGTCGTGAACGAGTTGGAGACAGGGCAGCCTGACGCGAATCTGGGCGGCGGTGTTTTCAAGATGCGTCTCGCGAGGCCGGGCGCGGGGAAGTCCGGCGGGTATCGGGTGGTCGTGTTTTTCAGGGCCGGCGAGAGGACGTTCTTCGTGTACGGTTTCGCGAAATCGGACCGGGGAAACATAAGCAGAAGGCAACTGGCTGAATTTAAAAACGCGGCAAAGATTGCTTTCTCGTACACTGATGCACAACTTGACGAGCGAGTAAAATTGAAGAGATATCTTGAAATTGAAGGAGTTAGTCATGAAACAGTATCGTGACGAAATTGCCATGGTGTGTCACGAAATGATGGAGGATGGCTACCGGCTTGGCATGGTCAGTGACGCCGAGATGCAGAAGTTTGAAAAGCATTGCTTTGTCTCCGCCCCCAGGCGGACGAAGCGCGCCGCAGTCTCGCGCCCCCAGGCGGCGCCGCTCCAGGCTCCGGCCGCGGCGTATGCCGTGGGGGGCTGAGGGAGCAGGCTTTGCGTCCCCCCCCCGTAATGCGAAAAAAGAGCGCGATTCTGGCCTCCCACTGTTCTCTCGGACAAGATGCGGAATGACGCGCTGCCACTCCCCGCGCCCTCGTGACTTCAGCAATTCTCATTTGAGTCTACTCCGAAAAGTCAAGAATTCAAGAATTTAACCGCGAATTATGCGAATGAACGCGAATTTTAAGAATTGTAGGTGGTATTATTCGCGTAAATTCGTGTACATTAGCGTTCATTCGCGTTTACTTACTCAATTGCTGACTTTTCGGAGGGGGCTCAACTTTGTTTCAAGCACTGTTTCACTGTTTCATTCACTGTTTCAAGCACTTGACAAAAAATGCTCTTCCCGGCATACTGTCCCCGTGCTTTACAAAGGAAGCGAGGTGACCCGCAGGCTGCGGCCTCTGGCCATAGTGCCTGTTGGGGATTCCTCCGCTATCCCGTAACTGTAATTGGGGAAGAATGTCGGACAGTGCCGCAGGCTGCCAGGGCTTAACACGCCCGGCCACTGGGGGTATACCCCTGGGAAGGCTGACATTCGGGAATATTTGCGTACGAAATGTTCCCCCATAAGCCAGGAAACTTTGGGGCACGGCGGGCCATGCGGCCGGTCATCTTTTTCGGGCTTCGAGGATTGAGCCTTGAGAAAAACCGCGTTCTTCTCTGTTCTGTTCAAAAACCCCCAAACGGTCTTTCTCTATCGTTTTGCCCGCCGGATTCCCCGGAGGGCCAAAGCGGGCTTCTTCTTTCGGAAGGAGTACCTATGTTTTCTCTACGAGCATTATGCTGCCCGCCTGCGTTTTTCTTCCAGCATTCGCCCGATGTCTGCGGCATCGGCCATTACTTCCTCGAAGGTTTGCTGCGGGACGGGGTAGTAAATGTCTGCGAGGAACTTTTCAAAGGCGAAGCGATCCGCTCCGGCGAGTTTTGCGGCGCCGGCGATACTGGCGTTGCCCTTCTTGTAGATTTCCAGGGCGCGGGCAAGTTCGGGCGGCGCGGAAGCGGCGTCACGTTCCGTTTTTTCGAGGGCAAAACTGACGAGTTCTTCAAGCCAGCCGGGATAA
This sequence comes from Treponema sp., assembly GCA_031272575.1. GTDB lineage: Bacteria > Spirochaetota > Spirochaetia > Treponematales > Breznakiellaceae > JAISTO01. Next base: position 1,739 of record JAISTO010000085.1, read on the forward strand.
ACGGCATCACATTCGGCGGCGTACCGGGCCCAGTGGTCCGGCAGATTGATGGTTACTGCGGTCATATATTCTCCTGTATGGAGGAAGTATAGACCAAAACGGTACCAAATGCAAGCGGGAGTGGGGGGCTTTATGTCCCTGCGCTCCCCCAAAAAGCGCCCACGGCTTTTCAGTGGGAAGGAGTATCTATGTGGTTATTTTCTCATTTTGGGACAAAATCCGCGGCAAAAGCCGTGGCAAAATGCGTGTTTCTTGCGGCGGCGCTCGTGTTGGGCGGGTGTCAGAATGCCATCACCGACCCCGGCACCGTCTATCCCGACAATTACCTCAACCTGGGATTGGTGGGGACCTGGCAGGATGGGTACGGGGGAAGCTACACCATCAGTACCGGGCTCGACTACGACAGCGGTTATGGCGATTCCTTTGAGGGCGGCATCGTGTCCGTGGTTAATTTCACCAGCGCTTCCGGCGTACTCATCGTACAACTCACATCAGTAACCAACACGACGGGACTGTACGGCACCAACTACACGGTGGGCAAATATGCGGGCGTGTATTACAAGGAACTCACCTCTTCGCACATCTGTCTGGCGAACGCCATAGACACATCTTACGCGCTTATCCAGATTGACGATTTGAATACGGCGCTTTCTACCTTCACCGCCGGCAATATGGGTACCCATATCACCTATTGGGGCTCCGGTTACAGCAGGTAGTATGCGCGGTACTATGTTTTTGGCCCTAGTCCCCCTCCTTGCGCGGGCGCTTGCGGCGCAGGAGCAGGACGGTGCTTTCGAGTATGAAGGGGAACTCAGCATTGTGGCAACGCAGCCCTCCACCCAGCGGGTAGAGACGCTTACCCGTGAGGACATCGAAAAGGCCCACGCCCCGGACCTGGCCGCGCTCCTGCAGAGCGCCGCGGGTCTCAGTATCACCCGCTATGGGCCTTACGGCAGCCAGACGGACGTCAACCTGCGGGGCTTCGATTCCTCCCGCATCGCGTTCCTCGTGAACGGGGTGCCGGTCAACGCCGCCCTGGACAGCGGCTTCGACCTCAACACCATCGACCTCGATTCGATTGAGCGGATCGAGGTGATTCCGGGCGGCGCGGACAGCAGGTACAACGTGTCGGGCGCCCTGGGCGGGGTCATCAACATGGTCACCATGGGGAAACCGAAGCCGGGCCTGCGCCTCAGCGCCTCAGCCGCCAACACCGCGGCCCTGCCGGGCGCGTACACGGAGCGCTCCGGCGCTGGAGGCAGCCCCCGCTGGGAAGACCTGGCGGACGGCCAGAAGGCGCAGGCCGCGCTGCGCTGGGGGACGGAAACCGATGCCCTCAGCGCGGGGCTCTTCGCGAACCGCGCGGCGAACCACTTCCTGTTTTACGACAAGGACGTCAACCAAGTCCGACGCAGGGAACACAACGAGGTCTACGATGCCGGGGCGCGGATGTCTTACCTGCGTTCTTTTGCCGATCTCTCGCGGTGCATCGTTTCCGGCAGCGTATACTATGCTGACAAAAACATCCCCACGTCCTTTACTTCACCGCTCGTGGGGAAGCAGCGCGATTTTTCCACCAGGGCGAGCGCGTTCTTCGATATGCCGCGGGCATGGCGCGACGACCTCGCCATGGAGGCCTCGCTGAGCCACGGCTTCCAGCGGCTTGACTACGAGGCGCCTTCCGCGGGCACGGCAGCCGCGCGCCATGACCAGCAGAGCCTGAACGCCGTGAACCGCTGGGCCTGGTACGCGAGTGACGCGCTCACCCTGCATCTGGGCGGCGACGTCCGTTACGCCGCCCTCGATTCCACGGCCCTGGGCCGGCGGGCGCGGGTCGACGGCGGCCTCTCCGCCGGTGCCGAGTACACGCCCGCGAAAAGCCTCCTCCTCAGCGCCTCGCTGAAGGGCGTCTTCGCGGCGGGCGGCGGCGCCCCAGGTATCGCCGCGGCGGTTCCCAAGGCGGGCCTCAGGTGGCAGCCGAATGCCGTCTTCACGCTGAAGGCCAACGGCTACCGGGGCTTCAAACTGCCTGACTTTCAGGACCTCTACTGGAACGACGGCCTTATGCAGGGGAACCCTTCCTTGCGGCCCGAGGACGGCTGGGGCGCTGAGCTCAGCGGGACCTGCCGGTTCGGCGAGCGGGCGGAACTGGAGGCGGCCGCGTTTTTTCAATGGACAGAAGACTCGATTCACTGGGCGCCGGCCGCGGGCAGCATCTGGCGGCCGCAGAACATCGCGCGGGCCGCGCTTTCAGGCGTTGACACAAAGGCCGCCCTTAGCCTGCCGCCCCTCGCGGTCTTCGACAAGCCCCGGCTCCAGGCCGCCTACCGTTACCTCTTCACCTGCCTCCTGAGTGACGGCTGCACCTGGGCCGACCGCAAGCGCATCCCCTATCAGCCTGAGCATACGGTCACCGTTTCCCTCGACCTGCCCTGGAAGAGCGGTGACCAGACCCGCGCCGGTTCCCTCACCCTGCAGGGCCGCTGGGAAAGCGTCCGTTACGCGGACACCGGCAACAACACGCCGCTTGCAAGCCCCCTGCTGCTCGACGTCACGGTGAATCAGCACATCGGGGAGCGCTGCGCCGTCTTCGCCGCGGCGCGGAATCTGCTGAACCAGCCCTACGAATCGTTTGACGACTACTACCTCCCCGGCCTGACCATCACCACCGGATTACGGATGGAGTTTTTAGATAAGGAGAATGACTGAATGCGTTTAAGAATAAAGCAGGAAAGTAGGGAGTGGGGAGTGGGGGGCGAGAAGCGCTTGGGAAGCAGGGAGTGGGGAGTAGGGAGTGGGGAATGGGGTGCCCGCAATTTGCGGATCGCGCGTACTACCGGACAGTTTCACGGTAGTACGCGCAACCCACTTGCAACGCGCACCCTACTCCCTATTCCCTATTCCCTATTCCCTACCCTCTTTTTGCTCGTATTGTTCCTTGCAGCCTTTTCATGCTGCGCCAAAGAGCAAGCGCGGACCGCGCCCCGGCGTGAGGCGGATGCTCTGCGGGTCATTACGACCGCGCCGGCGCTTACCGAGATTGTCGCGGATCTGGGGGCCGCGGATCTGCTCGTCGCCTGTGACCGCTACTCCGCGCAGGCGGCGGGGGTGCCGGAGGGGCTGCCGCTCGTGGACTTTTTTTCGCCTGATGTGGAGGCGCTCCTCACACTCGACGCGGACCTCGTCTTTGCCGCGGAGATCAACCGCGTGGAGGACGGCGCCAATCCCTTCAGCCTGCTGGAAGGCGCGGGCGCGCGGGTTATCTTCCTGCCGACCTGCGCGAATCTGGACGGCATCTATGCTGACATCCTGACCATTGCGGCGGCGCTGCGCCGCCCTGAGCAGGGGGAGGCCCTTGTGCGTACCATGCGGGACGAGATCGCCGCGCTCACGGGGGGGGGAGGGGGGGGGG
>JAISTO010000112.1 GCA_031272575.1 Treponema sp.
CGAATTTACGCGAATATTACTCTTAATAAAATTCGCGTTCATTAGCATAATTCGCGGTTAAATTCTTAAAATCCTGTTTCTTCAGAGTGGGCTAAAGATATGGGACAAGTTTAGCCCAAGGGGGAGGAGTAAGGCACTACTCCCTACTCCCTACTCCCCATTCCCTATCCCTCCCCCCCTTGCACAAACCCTTGCTTTTTGGTATACTACCCGCACGATGGAAGGAACGAAGGAATTTATCCCCAGTATGTGGGGGGGCGATTACATTGACTCGGAACTCTACACGAAGTTCAATGTGAAGCGGGGGCTGCGGAACCCGGATGGCACCGGTGTGCTCGTGGGCCTCACGCGGATAGGGGATGTCCACGGCTACATTATCGACGAGGGGGAGAAAGTCCCGGTCGAGGGAAAACTCTGTTACCGCGGCATCGACATTGAACAGATCGTCACCGCGGCTCTTGCGGAACGGCGGTTTTGCTTCGAGGAGACGGTCTATCTGCTCCTCTTCGGCAGCCTGCCCAACCGCGAGCAACTGGGTAAGTTCAGCGCCTGCCTGGGCAAGAACCGGGCCCTGCCCCGCAACTTCGCGGAGGATGCCATCGTCAAAATACCCTCGAAAGACATCATGAACAAGATGGCGGCCGCGGTACTCACCCTCTATGCCTACGACCCGGACCCGGAAAACCGCTCGCCGGAGAACGTGCTGCGCCAGTGCGTCGAGTTGATCAGCCGCTTCCCGACCATCGCGGCCTACTCGTACCGCGCGAAAAAGCACTACTTCGACAAAGAGAGCCTTATCCTGCATATGCCCGAGCCCACCGACTCCACCGCCGAGACTATCCTCAGCCTGATACGGCCGGACAAGGGCTTCACCCGCCTCGAGGCGGAACTGCTCGACATCTCGCTCGCGCTCCATGCGGAGCACGGCGGGGGGAACAACTCCACCTTCGCGGTGCATCTGGTGTCCTCGTCCGACACGGACACCTACTCGGCGGTGGCCGCGGCCATCGGCGCGCTCAAGGGGGCCAAGCACGGGGGCGCCAGCGCGAAGGTGATGTCCATGATCGCGGACATAAAGCAGCATATCAGCAGTTGGGACAGCGAGGACGAGGTGGCGGATTACCTCGCGCGGATCCTGCGGGGCGAGGTCTTCGACGGCACGGGCCTCGTGTACGGCCAGGGCCACGCGGTCTACACCAAATCCGACCCCCGCGCGCGCATACTGCGGGACCGCGCCGCCGCGCTCGCGGAGGAAAAGGGCCTTGTAGACGAATTCAACCTCTACACGCTCATCGAGCACCTTATGCCGGAGGTCTTCCGCAAGGTGAAAGGCTCAAAAAAAGATATATGCGCGAATGTCGACTTCTACTCCGGTTTCGTCTTTAAGATGATGGACATACCCGAGGAGCTCTACACGCCCCTCTTCGCGGTGAGCCGCATCGCCGGCTGGTGCGCGCACCGCATCGAGGAACTCATCGCGGGGGGCAGGATTATCCGGCCCGCGTACAAATGCGTGCAGCCCCGTATCCCCTACACCCCGCTCGTGGCGCGCTAAGCCCTAGTCCCGTATCACGCGCTTCGTCTGCCAGCGGCCTCCGAGCCAGCGGCCCATGTAGCAGGCGCCCCTGCTGATAAAGTCTATCCCCATGCCGGCCCAGACTCCCACCGGCCCCAGGGCGGCGGCGAAACTGAGCAGGTAGGAGCAACTGACCCGCACGGTCCACATGGACACGGAGGCCGCTATCATCACATAGCGGGCGTCCCCGGCGGCGCGGAGCGCGTTGGGCAGGCAGAAACTGAAGGCCCAGAAGAGCGCCATGCTGATGCAGTGCAGGCGGAGGTAGGAGCGGGCGAAGAGGCGCGCCTCGTCACTCACATTGAAGATGCTGATGATGGGGTCCATCGCGAGATAAATCACCACACTCAAAATGAAGATCGTCATCCAGGCGGCCTTCATTATCTTGGCGGTCTGGCGCTTCGCCTCGGCGTAATCGCCCGCGCCGATGCACTGCCCCACGACCGTGAGCAGCGCCATGCCGAACGCGTTCCCCGGCATAAACGAGCAGGAGTTGACCACGCTGGCGATCGCGTTGCCGGCCATCGCGGCGGTGCCGAAGTAGGGGAAGATTCGCTGGGTCATGAGGCGCCCCACCTGAAACATCGAGTTCTCGAGGCCGCTGGGGATACCCACGTTCAAAATGTTGCGGATCATAGGCCGCACCAGGCGCACCTTGAAGAGCCCCGCAAGCGATATGGGGCTGCCGCGGTTTGCCGCAAGCATACCGGCGAGGACGAGCGCCGCGGTCGTCCGGCTGAGCAGGGTGGACAGGGCGGCCCCGGCCACCCCTATGCGCAGCCCAAAGATGAAGAGCATATTCCCCCCAATGTTGATGGCGTTGACGAGCAGCGCTATCAGCATGGGGACGCGGCTGTTCCCCGCGGCCCGGAAGAGCGCGGCGCAGCCGTTGTAGAGCCCCAGGAAGGGGTAGGAGAACGCGGTGATAAGAAAGTAGAGGCTCGCCTGTTCGAGTACCTGGGGCCCTATGTCACCATAGATGACGCGGATGATCAGGTTCCGCAGCGGGAGCGTGAAGGCCATGGTGAGGGTCGAAATCAATATGATGACGTAGACGAGTTGCTTTGACGCGAGGCGGGCGTTTTGGCGATCCTGGCGGCCTATGTACTGGCTTGTCACCACCGCGCCGCCGGTCGCCATGGCGGAAAACGCGATGATCAGCAGATTCGTGATGTTGTCCACCACGTTGACGCCGGAGACCGCGTGTTCCCCCACGCTGCTCACCATGACGGTGTCCGCCACGCCCATCGCGAGCGCCAGGGTTTGCTCGATTACGAGGGGCCAGATCAAGCGCCAGAGGCGGCGGTTCGTCCAGCGGCCGGGGCCTGGGGCATCATCCTCAGAGCCGGCGGCGCGCCTTCCCGGCAGACGAAAGACGAAATGCTGGGGGAAGGCCATCAGGAGGGCTCAGGATGAAAGGCACCGCTCACGGCTCCGTCCTCTTGCGGTCGCGGGGGAAGAGGCTCGCTTCCTTCACGTTGGCCAGGCCGAGGATCTTCTGCGTGAGGCGCTCGAGCCCGATGGCGAAGCCGCCATGGGGCGGGGCGCCGTACTTGAAGACCGCCAGGTAGCCGGCGAGGCTCTCCTCGCGGAGGCCGAAGCGGGGGAGCACGGCCCGCAGCGCCTCGTAGTCGTGCTGCCTGCGCCCGCCGGTCGTTATCTCGAGGCCCCGGTACAGCGCGTCGAAACTCATCGTCGAGGCGCCCGGGCCCTCGCCCTTGGGGTAGGTGTAGAAGGGCCGGTAACGCCGCGGGAACTCGTTCACGAACACGAGGGCGGAGCCCCGCTCCCGCCCGGCCCACTCGCAGACGCGGCGCTCCGCCTCCGGGTTGATGTCGAAGATGCGGGCGCCGCCCGCCTTCTTCGCCTCGGCGTTCGCTATTTCAAGCGCCTCGGCGTAGGGGATAAGCGGCGCCTTTTCCGCCTCCTCGGGCCGGGGGGCTGCCTGGTTCCAGACCGCGCAGTCGGCCTCGTTGCGGGACGCGACCGCCTCGAAAATGTGCGCCAAAAGCCCCCGCTCAAGCGCGATCAGGTCCTCCTCGGAGTCGATAAAGCCCATCTCCACATCGAGCGACACGTACTCGTTGAGGTGCCGGGGGGTGTCGTGCTTTTCCGCGCGGTATGCCGGCGCGATCTCGAAGACCCGCTCGAGACCCGACGCCACCATGATCTGCTTGTAGAGTTGGGGTGACTGCGCCAGGTACACGAAGCGATCGAAGTACTCGACGCGGAAGAGTTCCGTGCCCCCCTCGGTGCCGCTCGCCACGAGTTTGCTCGTTTTGATCTCGGTGAAGTCCTCTGAGCGGAGGTACGCGGCAAAGGCCTCGATGATCGTGGCCTGCACGCGGAAAATGGAGCGGATCTTCGGGCTGCGGAGGCTCAGCGCCCGCTGGTCGAGGATGGCCTCGAGCCCCACTTTGGCAATGTCCCCGTTCACCTGAAAGGGCAGTTCCCCGGCGGCGCGCGAGAGGCACTCGATGCCGCTTACCCGCAACTCCGCGCCCCCGGGCGCTTTTTCGTTCAGGCAGGGGGTACCTGTAACCCTGACCGCGGACTCGAGGGGCAGGTCGGCCTCGCCCTCGAGCACGAGTTGGGCCAGCCCCGAGCGATCCCGCAGGATAAGGAAGCGCAGCCCCCCCATGTCCCGCAGCCGGTGCACCCACCCGCACATTTCCACAGGCGCGGCTGCGCCCCCCGCGGCCGCCGCCGCGAGGTCTTTCGCGAGAATGCGCATACTTGTTACAGCGTACAGGTGAGTACCAGAAGCGCGCGGTAAAACTCGACCAGTTCCGGGATATCCTTGTCAATCACCTTGTCCTCGAAGAAGGTGCCCGCCTTGTTTTCCGGATCCCCGTCCCCGTAGTTGCGGAGTGTGCGCATCTGAGCGCCGAGCATGGCGGACAGATTCGGCGTGAGCCGCAGATTAAAGATGATCGAGTAAATCCATGCGGTGCGGTTTTCGCCCCAGTTTCCTTTGGGATGATCGTAGAACGTGCGGCTCCATTCGGACATAAACGCGACGGTGTCGAGCACGGGCGAGCGGGGCATCTGGTAGCCTACGACGAAACTGCCGTTGTAGACCCAGCCGTTGAAGTTTTCGCCCATATCCGCCTCGTAGACCCAGGGTTCGTTATCCGAGGCCTCGGTGTAGGCTTTGTAACGGCCCTCGTGGTAGGTGCGGAAGAGGACATGCGTCCAGTCGCCCGGCAGCACCGCGCCCAGGTCGAACTGGAAGGCCCCCCCCGCGTAGGCGTTCCACACGAAGCCCTGAAAGGGCCCCCCGACGTAACTCCGCTTGCGCACCACCCCCGGCGTTTCAGTGCCCGTGGGGGTGTTTATACCCAGCCCCGTCCCCAGGGGGATAGTCCAGCCTGAGCCGATAACGCCGCCTGCCTGCACTTCGAGAAAGGCGATGGGCGTAAGGGTGAAATCCGCCTTGCCGTTTACCGAGACGGGGCTCAGTTCCGCGGCAAAGGCCGTTTTCAGGTTGTTGCCCTTTACGAGCGCCCCGCTGCCCGCCAGCATGGGGATTTTCAGGGTCTCGACCAGCCGCAGTTTCGCTTCCGGCCTGCTCGAAACCTGCAATTCGAGGCTCGTCCTGGCGCTGAACCCATTCGCCGCGGCCCCTGCCGCGTCCGCAGCCGCATCCGCGATTGCGGCCTCATCCACGGCCTCGTCCGCCCCCAGACCCGAGGGGACGGTCACCATCAACAATGATAAAAACGCAAAAGAAAAAAGTATATTTTTCATAGGTACCTCTTAAATCCAGCATAGCGGATCGGAGAAAATTGTGCAACACAGTGGGGAAGATGGCGCGGCGCGGGCGCCCTGCCTTACTCGCCGTTCGCCGGCTCAAAGAACGCATCGGTAAGGATCAGGTCGTAGTAGTGGTGGGTAACTTTCTGGTTGAGGCTTTTTTCGACCACGACCGATTCTTCGAGGCAGCCGTATAACTCGCTCCCCGTCATGCGGCGCAGCAGTTTCTTTTCGGCATTGTTGACGAAGAGCACCTTGTGCAGGTCGAGGACATTCGTTCCGTCAGTGGGCGGTATATACCCGCCTGTAGGCGGCTCATAGTATAGCCCCTCGCCGGTGCTCTTGCTCGGAATAACCGCGCCGGAAAACCAGTACGAAGGCGGCGCGCTCTCGTAGGGAGCGGCGTACTGGACGTATATGTCGACCTCAGATGCATTGTAGATGCGCACCTCGTGCGAATCCCACTCTGAGTAGACCAAGGGACAACTCGCGCACAGCGCGGCGCAGAGCGCGGCGAAAAGCGCTGCGGCGAGCGCGGCGCAGACGGGAAAGGCGGCTTTCGTCTTCATGACGGCTCCTCCTGCAACAGCGCGTTATCAATCGTAAGGGTATAGGCCGCGATGCCGTCGTAACTCGCGGGGTACGTGTCGCTTTCGGAAAAGGTGCCCGCTTCGACCTCGATGGTGCGCAGCAGGCTCCCGTCGGCGAGATCGTACAGGCTGATGGATGCAAGCAGGCCATTGGGGCTGCAGGAAGCCTTATGCGATTCGCCGGTAACCCCCAGGAAAGTTACCAGCGTATCCCCGTCCTCGACACAGAAGAATGAGTCGGAGAACGAGCCGCTGACTTCCTGTATGGCAGTTTCTGCCTCGCTTACTTCCAGGTACAGAGCGCGGCCCGAGTTGTTGACAAAGTAGACCGCCGTGGAATACCAGCGCGTTTCAGGCGGCGGGGGCGCGGGAGAATACGCCCCCGCGCGTCCGGCAGCGCAGAAGAGCAGCGCCGCAGCGCCCAGCGCGGCAGACTTGTTTCGTAACTGCAGCATACGTTTCATAGTGATAGTATAGCGCAGCTGGGGATGGAAGTCAAGGGTTCCTCCATGCCCGGCAGGGGGTTTTTTATAGTCTTGACAAAGCGCGTTCTTTCGCGGACAATAGACGTATGACACCGTTTCAGAACACGCTCTACACGGGTGACAACCTCTATGTGCTCTACGGTCTCAACAGCGGCCTGGCCGACCTCATCTACCTTGACCCGCCGTTCAACACGAAGCGGCTCTACTCCGCGCCGGTGGGAAGCCGCGCCGCGGGCGCGAGTTTCAAGGATATGTGGACCTGGAAGGATGTAGACGAGTACTACCTCGGCAAACTTGCCATCAACTATCCGGCGCTGGCGCACTACATTGCCGGCGCCGGGGCGGTTCACAGCAAGGCGATGATGGCGTATCTCACTTACATGGCGCAGCGTATCGTCGAAATGCATCGTGTTTTGAAAGCCTCTGGCTCGCTCTACCTGCACTGCGACCCCACCGCCTCGCACTACTTGAAGGGGCTGCTCGACAGCGTGTTCGGCAGGGACAACTTCAGAAATGAAATCGTGTGGAGTTACCAACGCTGGACGGCAGGGAAATTGATGTTCCAACGAATGCACGATATTATTTTGTTCTACACAAAATCAAAAGCGGAGAGCAAGTTCAATGTCTTGATGGAACCGTATTCCGGCAAATCAGCGCACCAGGCCAAACGCTTCACGCAGATTGTCGAGGGGAAACTCGTACAAAATTATACCGAAGACAATGTGCGGGAAAAGTCAATGCGCGATGTTTGGGACATATCTATTCTCAACTCGCAGTCGAAAGAGCGCACGGGCTATCCCACGCAGAAGCCGCTGGCGCTGCTGCACCGCATCGTCAAGGCATCCTCCAACGAAGGCGACATCGTGCTCGACCCGTTCTGCGGCTGTGCGACAACGTGCGTGGCGGCCCAGCAACTGGGGCGCAAGTGGATCGGCATCGACATTGAAAAGCAGCCGGTGAAAATTCTGATTGACCGCCTGAGCGATGACGCGGGAATGTTCAAGGACTTCATCGCCACGGACAAACTGCCCGTCCGCACGGACATACAAGCAATCGCGCCTGACAGCAAGAGCGTGAAGGAGCGCCTATACCGGGAGCAGAACGGCCTGTGCAACGGCTGCGGGCACGAGTTCGACATCTGGAATTTGGAGATAGACCATATCGTGCCGAAATCAAAGGGCGGCGGCAGTTACTACGAGAACTATCAGTTGCTCTGCGGCGCGTGCAACAAGAAAAAGGGCGACCGCCCGATGGAGTATCTGCGGATGCAGATAGAGACGCGGGAGAAACTGCTGAAACAGAGAATAGTCTTCGGGGAGTGAAAGGGTGGGAATGCCGGGTCATGAGAGCGGGCGCACCACGTCACTTCCCTCCGTTCCCGGCCTCTACCGCCCCGTCACCTTCGGCGGCCTCACTCTGCCGGGCAACCTCTTCCTCGCGCCGGTGGCGGGTTACACGGACAGGGCGTTCCGCGCCGTGTGCGCCGAGGCCGGGGCCGACTTCACCTTCACCGAACTCGTGTCCGCCGAAGCCGTGCGCCGGAACCCCGCGCTCTACGGCCTCGCGCCGGAGGGCTCTGGCGCGGTGAACATCCACGCGGCGCTCGTCCGGCGCGGCGGGGACAAGCCCTACGCCGTGCAACTCTTCGCCTCGGAGCCTGAGGCCGTGGAAGCCGCCGCCGCGCTCCTCGCCCCGCTCCGGCCCGACGCCGTGGACATCAACGCGGGCTGCCCCGTGCCGAAGGTGGTCAAGACCGGCGCCGGGGCGGCGCTCATGCGGAAGCCCGCGCTGCTGGGGCGGGTGACCGCCGCGGCAGTCCGCGCCGCCTCCCGCGCTTTGGGGGGCGCGCCCGTGACGGTGAAGATGCG
>JAISTO010000193.1 GCA_031272575.1 Treponema sp.
TAAGTCTATGCCCGCGCCCGCGGCAGGGAGAAAGAGGATCTCGCTCTGCTGTTCCGCGGAGTGTATGAGGCCCCCCGGCGTCAGGGCCGCTGCCTTCCTGCCCTTATTCAGTGAGGGAAACAGATCGTCAAAGGATCGGGCGGGAAGGCCTGCCGGTATCAGGCAAAGGAGTATGCACAGTAAGCATTGCGTACACTTTTTCATACGATGAGTATAGCACGGCCGCGGGGGAAATGCAAGGAACCCCTACAGGATCTGCTCGTCGATAGGCTTGCCGGAGGGCACCATGGGAAGCACCTTCTCGTCGATGTCGATCTGCGCGTCGATGAGGGCGGGCCGGCCGGCGGCCAGGGCCTCCTGCGCGGCGGCGAGGGCGGCGCTGAAGGACTCGCGGCTGTCCGCGCGCCAGCCCGCGGCGCCGTAGGCCTCTGCCAGGCGGATGAAGTCCGGGGTGGGGGGCAGGTCGGTTTCCGCGTAGCGGCTCTCGTAAAAGAAGTTCTGCCATTGGCGCACCATGCCCAGGGTGTGGTTGTCGAAAATGACGATGAGGATGGGGATACGGCGGCTTACGAGCGTGGCCAGTTCCGCGCAGTTCATGCGGAAGGAACCGTCGCCGGTGAAGAGGACGACCGGCCGCGCGGGGTTCGCGGTCTTTGCGCCGAGCGCGGCGCCGAGGCCGAAGCCCATGGTGCCCAGCCCACCGGAACTGAGGAAGGAGCGGGGCCGCGAGGCCGGGAAAAACTGCGCGGCCCAGATCTGGTGCTGCCCCACATCCGTGCAGGCGATCAGTTCCGGGCCGAGTGCCTTTGCCGTCTCGGTGATCACGAAGCGGGGGTGCAGGCCGGGGCCGCGCTCGGCCCCCTTGTGCGTGTGCGGGATGTGCGTCTTCCACTGCTCGATCTCGCTGCCCCAGGCCGTCTCGACGGCAGGCGGCAGTTTTTCGAGGAGGCGCTGCAGTATGGCCTTCACGTCCCCGATGACGCGATCCGTGGTCGCGATGTTCTTGTTGATCTCCGCGGGGTCGATGTCAAACTGAAGTACCCGCGCGGTCTTGGCGAACATATCCGTGCGGCTGGTGACGCGGTCGGAGAAGCGGGCGCCGATCGCCACGAGGAGGTCCGCCTTCTGCGCGGCCTTGTTTGACGCGACCGTGCCGTGCATCCCGATGAGGCCGGTGCAGAGGCGGCTCTCTTGCGGCATGGCCCCTATCCCCATAAGGCTCAGCGCCACCGGCGCGTTGAGGCGCTCGGCCAGGAGCCCCAGTTCCTCTGACGCGCCGGATATGATGACCCCGCCGCCCGCGTAGAGGAGCGGGCGCTTCGCGGACAGGAGGAGCGCGGCCGCGCGGTCGATGTCATCCGCACGGAAGGTGACGCGCGCGTTCCGCGCCGCGAGCCGCCGGGCGCGCGCCGAGAGCGCGGCGTCCTGAGCCCTGCCGGGCGTCCACTCCGCCTCGAGGGCGGTAACATCCTTGGGGATGTCGATCAGCACCGGGCCGGGACGCCCCGAGCGCGCCACCGCGAAGGCATCGCGCACCGTCTCCGCCAGCGCGCGCACGTCCTTCACTATCCAGTTGTGCTTCACGATCGGCATCGAGATGCCCGTGGCGTCCACTTCCTGGAAACTGTCCTTTCCCAAGAGGCCTGTGGCCACGTTGCCCGTAATCGCCACGAGGGGCACCGAGTCCATATACGCGGTCGCTATGCCGGTGATCAGGTTCGTGGCGCCCGGGCCGGAGGTCGCGAGGCAGACCCCCACCTTGCCGGACGAGCGGGCATAGCCGTCCGCCGCGTGAGCGGCGTGCTGCTCGTGGCTCACGAGGATGTGCCGTATCCGGTCGCGCTGCTTATAAAGTTCATCATAGATGAAGAGGACGGCTCCGCCCGGAAAGCCGAAGATCGTGTCCACCCCCTCTTCGATGAGGGTCTCGATAAGGATGCGGGCGCCGGAGACTTTCATGAGAAGACCGCCCCCCCGGCGGCGGAGCCGGCCTGCGCCGCGTAGCGGGCCAGGTAACCGGAAAGCGGCGCCTTCTTGCGCGGCGCGCCCTCTTTCGCCCGGGCGGCGAGGGTATAGTCGTCAACCTTAAGGGTGATGGTCCCAGCGTCAATATCTATGCTGATGGTATCGCCCTCTTTAACCAGCGCGAGCAGCCCCCCCTCGGCGGCCTCCGGGGACAGGTGACCGATCGCGGCCCCCTTTGTCGCGCCGGAGAAGCGGCCGTCCGTGACCAGCGCGACCGTCTCGTCCAGGCCCATGCCGGCGAGCGCGGCCGTGGGCGCCAGCATCTCCTTCATGCCCGGGCCGCCCCGGGGCCCCTCGTAGCGTATCACGATGACGTCGCCGGCCCGGATGCGGCCGCCCGTGATCGCCTCGAACGCGTCCTCCTCGCAGTCGAAGACCCGCGCCGGGCCCTCGTGCCGCAGCATTGCGGGAGCCACCGCGCTCCGCTTCACCACGCAGCCCGCGGGCGCGAGGTTCCCCTTGAGCACCGCAAGACCGCCGGTGGGAGACCAGGGGTCGTCGATTGGGCGCAGCACCTTTGGGTTCAGGTTGACCGCCCCCCGGAGCGCGTCCTGGAGGGTGCCGTAGACCGTCGGGGCGTCCAGAGTGACCAGGCCCTTCCGCGCGAGTTCCGCGAGCACCGCGGGTATGCCGCCTGCCGCATGGAGGTCCTCGATGACCGCGTCCCCGGCGGGCGCGAGGCGGCAGAGGTTCGGGGTGACGGCGCTTGCCTCCTGGAAGCGGTCGAGCGTTAAGGTGATGCCCGCCTCGTGCGCGACCGCGGGGAGGTGGAGCGCGGTGTTGGTCGAGCAGCCGAGGGCCATGTCGAGGGCGAGCGCGTTGCCGAAGGCCGCCTCGGAGAGCAGATCCCGCGCCTTGATGCCCTTGCGCAGCGCCTCCATGACGGCAAGGCCGGCCCGCTTCGCCAGCCTGAGGCGCTCCGCGGACACGGCCGGGGCCGTGCCGTTGCCGGGCAGGGCGATGCCCAGGGCCTCGGTGACGCAGTTCATCGAGTTCGCGGTGAACATACCCGCGCAGGACCCGCAGCCGGGGCAGGCGGCATCCTCGAGCGCGGCCAGGTCGGCGTCACTTATGCGGCCCGCGGCGGCCGCGCCCACGGCCTCGAACATCGTCGTCAGGGTGAGGGGCCGTCCGTCTTTGCCGCGCCCCGCCAGCATGGGCCCCCCGGACACGAAGACCGTGGGCAGGTTGAGCCGCGCCGCGGCCATCAGCATACCCGGGACGATCTTGTCGCAGTTGGGGACGCAGACGAGCGCGTCGAAGCAGTGGGCGCGTACCATGCACTCGATCGAGTCCGCGATCAACTCGCGGGTGGGGAGCGAGTAGCGCATACCCGCGTGCCCCATCGCGATGCCGTCGCAGACCCCGATCACCGGGAAAGTGACCGGAGTGCCGCCGGCCATGCGCACCCCATCCGCGGCCGCGGCCGCGACCTCGCCGAGGTGCTTGTGCCCCGGCACGATCCCGCTCTGCGCGGACACGACGCCGACAAGGGGCCGCGAAAACTCCTCGTCAATAAACCCCAGCGCCTTGAACAAAGCCCTATGCGGCGCCCGGGCGGTTCCCTGAAAAACGGTTTGACTGTTCATGATTTGGGACTTGGGACTTGGGAATTGGGAATTGGGAGTGGCTAGTGGGGAGTAGGATGCGCGGAGTGCTTGGGGAGTGGGGAGTGGCTAGTAGGGAGTGGCTTGCGCTTGACTTGTAGGTTGCGCGTACTACCGGATAGTTTCACGGTAGTACGCGCAACCCACTTGCAACGCGCTCCGCGCCCGCACCCTACTCCCCATTCCCTACTCCCTACTCCCTATCCCCCCCACTCCCTACTCCCTACTCCCCACTCCCTACCCTCCCCAGCCAGGGCATCATTGCGCGGAGCTCTTTGCCTACCGTCTCGATGGGGTGACGGGCCTCGATTGCTTTGAGCGCGTTGAAGTGGGGGCGGTTCACCTGGTTCTCGAGTATCCAGTCGCGGGCGAAGGTGCCGTCCTGGATATCGCGCAGCACCTTGCGCATGGTGTTTTTCGTATCCTCGGTGATGATTTTCGGGCCTGTGACATAGTCGCCGTACTCGGCCGTGTCCGAGATCGAGTAGCGCATGAAGGAGAGGCCCCCCCGGTTCACGAGGTCGATGATCAGTTTCATCTCGTGCATGACCTCGAAGTACGCGCTTTCCGGCTGGTAGCCCGCCTCGACGAGCACCTCGAAGCCCGCCTTCATGAGCGCGGACACGCCCCCGCAGAGCACGGCCTGCTCGCCGAAGAGGTCGGTCTCGGTCTCCTCTTTGAAGGTGGTCTCGAGTACGCCCGCGCGCGCCCCCCCGATGGCCGCCGCGTACGCAAGCGCGGATGCCTTCGCCTTGCCGGACGGGTCCTGGTGCACCGCGATAAGGCAGGGCACGCCCGCGCCCGCCGCGTACTGCTCGCGCACCGTGTGCCCCGGGCCCTTCGGCGCTATCATCACCACATCCACGTCTTTCGGCGGGATAATCTGCCCATAGTGAATGTTGAAGCCATGGGCGAACGCGAGGGTCTTGCCCGGCTTCAGCGCGGGCGCGATCGACTCCTTGTAGAGCTTCGCCTGTTTTTCATCGTTAACGAGGAGGATGATGAAATCCCCCGCCTCGGCCGCCTCGCGCGCCGTTTTGACCGTAAACCCCGCGGCCTCCGCGCGCTTCCACGAAGGCGCCCCCTCGTAGAGCCCCACGAGCACCTTGTGCCCCGAGTCCCGCGCGTTGAGCGCGTGCGCGTGCCCCTGCGAACCGTAGCCGATCACCGCAATGGTCTTCCCCTTAAGCGCGGCCGGGTCGCAGTCTTTCTCGTAGTACATTTTTGCCATAGGTATGTCTCCTTTCATGGAGAGCGTAGCGGGCATGCGGTGGGCGTGTCAAGGGGTCGCATTGACCATGCAGCAATTCTCATTTTACCTCTCACAAAGGCACAAAGAAGTGAAAAAGTTTTATTCCTCCGTGTTCTTTGTGTGTGCGCATTGCTCTTGTCCCCTTGACTTTTTCCAGGAGAGTCAGTATCTTTAACATCGATACTATCGAAAAGATACTTTATTAAGGAGTGTTCAATGAAAGCGGCATTAAAAATTCCCGGCCCCGAATCAGTCTGGAAGATACTCCAGGAGGTCGCCAAGGGGCTCAAGGAACTGAAAGAGGCTCATGCAGCGGCTCAGGCAGCGGCTCAGGCGGTTCAGGCGGAAGAGAACCTGAAATGGCAGAAACTGCGGGAATCCCAGGATAGGACCGACCGGCAGATACGGGAGTCCCGGGAGGAGACCGACCGGCAGATACGGGAGTCCCGGGAGGAGACCGACCGGCTGTTGCAGGA
>JAISTO010000005.1 GCA_031272575.1 Treponema sp.
CGCAAGCATTTTCGAACGCCCCCCGCACCGCCCCCCCGGGAGGGGGGGGGGAGCCCCCCCCCTCCCCCCCCCGCTTTTCTCCCTTGCAGCAGCGGCTGCTCGAGCGCCTCCCCTTTCAACTGACCGCCGGTCAACAAAACGCCATCGCCGACATCAACCGCGACATGGAAAGCCCCTGGCACATGGCACGCCTTTTGCAGGGGGATGTGGGGTCGGGGAAAACGCTCGTGTCGTTTCTGGCCGCGCTCAAGGCGGTGGAGGGGGGGGGACAGGCCGCGCTCATGGCGCCCACCGAACTGCTCGCGCGGCAGCACGCGGAAAACGCTGCGCGGCTCCTGGAACCGCTGGGCGTGCACATCGCGTTCCTCACCGGCAACGTGAAAGCCTCGGGCCGCAGCGCCCTCCTCGAAGCGCTCGCCTCCGGTGACATCAACATCGTCGTCGGTACGCACGCGCTTTTCTCGCGGGATGTGGTCTACAAAAATCTCCACCTCGTCGTCATTGACGAACAGCACCGTTTCGGCGTCACCCAGCGCGCGCTGATCCTCTCGAAGGCCGCGCAGCCAAACCTCCTCATGATGAGCGCCACGCCCATCCCGCGCACGCTGGCCTTCACCGTCTTTGGCGACCTGGACGTGTCGGTCATACCGGATCTGCCGGCGGGCCGCAAGCCGATCAAGACCCACCTGGCAAAACAATCCCACGAGGCGCGGGTCTACGACTTTGTCCGCAGGGAGTTGGCGGCCGGGCGGCAGGCCTACTTCGTGTACCCGCTTATCGAGGCAAACGAAACGCAGGACCTGAAAGACGCGGAGTCCATGGCCCGCCGCCTCGCGGACGAGGTTTTTCCCGGCATCTCCGTCGCGCTGATTCACTCGCGCCTCGACGAGGAAGAGAAGCGCCGCATCATGGAGGGCTTCCGCCGCGGGGACATCCGCGTGCTGGCGGCCACCAGCGTCGTCGAGGTCGGGGTCGACGTCCCCAACGCCTCCTGCATGGTGATAGAACACGCGGAGCGCTTCGGCCTCTCAGCGCTTCACCAACTGCGCGGCAGGGTGGGCCGGGGGGACGCGCAGTCGTACTGCTTCCTCGTGTACTCGGATCAGGACCCGCCGCCGGAGCAGGCCGGCCTGGACCCGCGCGCGCTCAGCGAGGAGGAGCGCAGCAAAGAGGGGCGCCGTCTCATGGTCATGCTGGAATACAACGACGGGTTTGTGATCGCCGAAAAGGACCTGCTCTTCCGGGGCCCGGGCCAGATCGCCGGCATTGAGCAGTCAGGCTACCTCAGCCTCGGCATCGCGGACCCCATCCGGGACGCGGAACTGCTCGCCCAGGCCCGCGAGGACGCGTTCGCTATCCTCGAGTCGGACCCCGGCTTCCTCCTGCCGGAGCATCGCTGCATCGCGGCCGTGCTCGAGCGCGCCCCGCCCTTCGCGGCGAAGGAGGTCGCGGTATAGGCAGCAATTCCCATTTTGACCGAATTTTGGGAAAAATCTCTCACAAAGCACACGGAGGAATAAAACTTTTTTCACTTCTTTGTGTCCGCGCGTTCAAACGCGGAGTGCCTTTGTGAGAGGTAAAATGAGAATTGCTGCTACTCCCAGGATAAACGCATAGACAGGTCTGCCGGGCTTTTCCTCCGTCATACGGGGAAAATGCCGCGCTTGTGCGCCTTCAGTGGGGCAGGGGACGGACGGGGAAAATGATTAGAAGGCTGTTGCCGTTGCTAATGCACGAGCCGCCTGGAAGCACGCACAGTGACTGCGCACTTCGCTGCGCAGGCAGGCATTTGGGGCAAAAAAAGACAAAACCCCAGTAGTGTTACAGTACCGGACAGAGTACCACCCGGCATCGCGAAGGTGGCGGCGACGGTGACCCAAAACGGCAGCGCAAGGTTTTGGCTTCTTTTTGCCTCGAACAAAGGCTTCAGGCCGCGTCATTTTTCCCGGCCGGCCCCTGCGCCCCCATGCGGGTAGATTCCGCGGGGGAGAGGGGAACCTACGGTCCCGTTTCCAAGCCGCGGAATGACGGTCATCACTTTCGTTAACTTGTTGACATTGCTCCCTACCCTCCCCAGAGGGGAGGGTTAGGAAATCGTGCCCCCCACTCCCTACTCCCCACTCCCTACTCCCTATCCCCCCCTTGACTTTTTTTTCACCACACCGCATACTCTCTCCCTGACCATTCATACCGACACGGTCAACCCGAAACTGCCCCCCGCGTTGAAGCCCCTGGAGGAGATCGCCAGGAATCTGTGGCTTTCGTGGAATTTTGATGCGGTGCAGTTGTTTATCCGGCTCGACTACGATGCGTGGCTAAAGTCACAGCAGAGTCCGGTGCGGACTCTCGGCATGGTGAGTCAGGAACGGCTCGAGGAGGCGGCAAAGGACGACTCGTACCTTGCGGCGCTCCGCGAGGTGCACGAGCGCTTCACCCGCTACAAGAGGGGCGACACCTGGTACAAGGGGAGCCGCAAGGATATGGTCGCCTACTTCTCGATGGAGTACGGCATGGACGTATCCCTGCCGATCTATTCGGGGGGGCTCGGCATCCTGTCGGGCGATCACATGAAGACCTCGTCTGACATGGGGCTGCCCCTCGTGGGGGTCGGGCTCCTCTACCGGCAGGGGTATTTCACGCAACTCCTCAACGCGGACGGGTTCCAGCAGGAAAGTTACCCGGAGAACGACTGGTACAATATGCCGGTCGAGATCAAAACCGGCGAGAACGGGGAGCCTATCAAAATTAGTGTTGATATGGCTGGCCGCACCGCGATAGCGCAGATCTGGGAAGTGAAGGTGGGGCGCTCGTCCCTCTACCTGCTCGATACGAATATCAACGAAAACGCGGAGGACCTCCGCAACATCACCGCGGCGCTGTATGGCGGGGACAAAGAGACCCGCATCCAGCAGGAGATCCTGCTGGGCATAGGGGGCATCCGCGCGCTGCGGGCATTGGGCATCAACCCCGCGGCCACGCACATGAACGAGGGCCACTCGGCCTTCCTGGGCCTCGAGCGGATCCGCGAACTCATGGCCGAAAAGCGCTTCACCTTCGAGGAGGCCCGCGAGGCGGTATGGCCTGCCAACATCTTCACGACGCACACGCCCGTCCCCGCGGGGAACGAGCGCTTCGACGCCGAACTCATGCAGAAGTACTTCCAGGACTGGCCTGCCATGCTCGGCATCTCGTGGAAGGACTTCCTCGCGCTTGGGCGGGAGCGCCCTTACGATGACCACGAAAGTTTCTGCATGACGGTACTCGCTCTCAAACTGGCCGCGTACGCGAACGGGGTCTCGCGGCTCCATGGGGCCGTGTCCCGCGATATGTGGAAGGGCCTCTGGCCCGGGCTCCCGCTGGACGAGGTGCCCATAAGCCACGTCACGAACGGCGTGCACCCCCGCACCTGGGTGTCCAACAACATGAGCGAACTGCTCGGCCGCTACCTGGGGCCCCATTTCGACGAGGAGCCGACGGACCTGTCCATCTGGAAGCGCATAAACCGCATCTCGGACGAGGAACTGTGGCGCTGCCACGAACGGCGCCGCGAGCGCCTCGTGGCCTTCGCCCGCGACCGCATACGCCAGGCCCTCAAACGCAACGGCGCGGTCGAGCGCCGCATTCAACAGGCCGAGGACGCGCTCTCCCCCTACGCGCTCACGCTCGCCTTTGCGCGCCGCTTCGCCACCTACAAGCGGGGCAACCTGCTGCTGCGGGACCCGGAGCGCCTCATCAAACTGCTCAAAGACACCGATATGCCCATACAACTGATCTTCGCGGGCAAGGCGCACCCCATGGATATGCCCGGCAAGGACCTTATCCGCAGCATCGTGCACTTCGCCGAGCAGAACGGGGTCGAAAGCCGCATCGTCTTCCTCGAAAACTACGACCTCACCATGGCGCGCTACCTCACCTCCGGCGCCGACCTCTGGCTCAACACCCCCCGCCGGCCCCTCGAGGCCTCGGGCACGAGCGGCATGAAGGCCGCCATGAACGGCGTCCTCAACTGCTCGATACTGGACGGCTGGTGGGACGAGGCCTATCAGCCGGAACTCGGCTGGGCCATCGGCTCCGGCGAGGAGTACGGCGACACGAACCTCCAGGACGAAATCGAGAGCAAGGCGCTCTACGATCTCCTTGAGCGGGAAATTATCCCCCTCTTCTACCAGCGGGGGCGGGACGGGCTGCCGCGCGAGTGGATCAAAATGATGAAAACCTGCATGAGCACGATAGGCGCGTCCATGTCGAGCCACCGTATGTTGATGGACTACGCGAACCGCTACTACTTCCCGGCGCTCAAGAACTACCGGACCATCACCAAAGATGACTATGCCAGCCCCAAAGCGGCCGCGGCCTACCTGTCGCGGCTGCGGCAGAACTGGGACACGATCAGCATAGCGAGCATCGAGTCCAACGCGCGCCATGTCATGCAGCGCGGCGATTCGCTGACGGTCACCGCGAAGGTCGACCTCGGCCCGCTCGCGCCGGATGAGGTGGCGGTGGAACTCTACCACGGCGCGGTCTCCACCAAGGGCGAGTTCGTCCAGGCCCGCCGCTCCCCGATGAAGGCGCTGCACAGCGAGGAGGGCCTCTGGGTCTACCAGGTACGGGTCGAATGCGCGGACACCGGCATGCAGGGCCACACGATCCGCATCCTGCCGAGCCACCCCAGCCTCGCGCACCCCTACCGCACCGGCTTCATCAAGTGGGCTTAGAGAAGGATAGACATGACTGACAAATCACCCGAAACCTTCAAGCACCTCGCCACCCTCACCGCGGTGGTGGTGGCGGTGCTTGTCGTGAGCAACGTGGCCAGTTCCGCGAAGATTATCAGCCTGGGGTTCTCGCTCTTCGGGATCCCCATGGCGTTTGACGGGGGCACCCTGCTCTTCCCGCTTGCCTATGTTGCGGGGGACGTGCTCACCGAGGTCTACGGCTTCCGTATCGCCCGCCGCGTCATCTGGACGGGCTTTTTCTGCCTGGCCTTTTCGACCGTCATCTTCTTCCTGCTGAAGATCCTGCCCGGGGATGCCGAGTGGCAGGGCTATGCGGGGGACGGGGCCTACGGCGCGATCCTCGGCGGCATGAGCAGCGGCGGCATAGTCGTGGCGAGCCTGGCCGGCTACCTCGCGGGCGAGTTTTCCAACTCGTTCGTCCTCGTGCGCATAAAAGCCGCTATGCGGGGCCGCCTCCTCTTCGTCCGCACCATCGGCAGCACCCTCGTCGGCGAACTCCTTGACACGCTCGTCTTCATCACGATAGCGACCCTCACCGGCGTCTTCGGCTGGGACAGTTTCGCCAGCCTCGTGCTGACCAACTACCTCTGCAAGTGCCTCATCGAGGCCCTGATGACGCCGGTAACCTACCTCGCGGTAGGCGCGCTGCGGAAAGCGGAGGCGGCGGCTTAGCCCGCCGCGCTGGCCTTCTCTTCGTACGGCGGCGGGGAGAGCCCCCGCCGCAGGGGCAGGGGACGGCCGGGGAAAATGACGCGGCCTAAAGCCTTTGCTCGAGGCAAAAAGAAGCCAAAACCTTGTGCTGCCCACACTCGCATCACGCCGCCCCCCGACAATCCTGCCGTTTTGCGGTAACATTACCATTATGATAAACGATGAAATTCTTGATATCAAGGATCAGATACTCAAAGTAGTCCCAGACTGCGAAAAAATTTTTCTCTTCGGCTCTTACGCCTACGGTACGCCGCACAAGAACAGCGACTACGACTTTTATGTTGTCCTGAACGATGACTGCTCTGAAATGGCGGTGCATATCATCCAGCGGATTTACCGGAACATCGATTATTCCCATTATGGCGGGGTAGACCTTCACGCCAATTACAAGAACCGCTTTGAAGATCGGGCCAGACTGCCGACGCTGGAGCGGACCATTTTACGGAAAGGGATACTCCTCTATGACGCAGCCCGTGGCAACGGGCAGTCAATCCTTCCTGTCGGCAAACGGAGCGGAGCGGCGTATGACCGGGCTTGACCTTGTCCGCGAGTGGTTTCGCTTCGCGGGGGATGACCTTTTTATCGCAAAGCATATCATGAATGACCTCTATCCTCCCAGACTGGAAGCGGCCTGCTATCACCGCCAACAGGCCGCGGAAAAGGCCCTGAAGGGGTACCTGATACACCTCACGCAAGAGGAACCGGAACATACGCACGACCTCAAAAAATTGTGCAAACTATGCATAGTACTAGGAGTTTGTAGCGCTTTGACTAAAGCGCACTGAAAATTAGAGATTTTTGCGGTTTTACCGCAAAAATCTACTCTAAAAACTCCCAGCGGACTTTGTCCGCGGCAGCCTCGAAAAGCGTGAAATCACGCGAATTTTTCATCGAATTATTCAAAGTGCTACAGGCTGCTA
>JAISTO010000117.1 GCA_031272575.1 Treponema sp.
TCAAAATGTATCCACAGATTTTTTATTACTAATCGTGTCTTTAATTTGGTGAAAATCGGTGATTATCTGTGTCTATCTGTGGATAAATTCTTAATCTAAGTTATGGGACAAGTTTAGCCCTCTGGGGGGGGCAGGGGGGGCACAGGAGATGCCTCTCTCTCCTGCGGAATCGCTCGGGAGACAGACTCCGCGCCCAAACCGCGGAGTGACGGGTGCGCTTACTCTTTCCACTTCGCACTTCCGCATCACTCTCCCCAGTCCCAACAGGCATTACGCAGCCCTTACTCGCAGCCACCCCCCACTCCCGCATCACGCCCCCACTCCCTATTCCCTACTCCCTACTCCCCAAGCGGCCGTAGGCCGCGCCGCACTTGATCCGTATTCCCTTTCCCGCTATAATGATATATATCAATTAAACCAAAGGAGCACACTATGGCACTGCCTATCGGCATAGTAGGCGCGGGCGCGATAAGCGGCATCTATCTGGACAACCTCACGGGGATGTTCGCGGGGCGCGCCGAGGTGGCCGGCATAAGCGACCAGGTTACGGAAAAGGCGCGCGCGGCGG
Source organism: Treponema sp. (assembly GCA_031272575.1). Lineage (GTDB taxonomy): Bacteria > Spirochaetota > Spirochaetia > Treponematales > Breznakiellaceae > JAISTO01. The sequence continues at coordinate 569 of JAISTO010000117.1, forward strand.
CGCAGAAGTACGGGATACGGGCCTTCGACAGCGTTGACGCTATGCTGCGCGACGAGCGCGTTGCCATCATCCTGAATCTGACGACGCCCCCGGCGCACTACGACGTTGCGCGGCGGGCGCTGGAAGCGGGGAAGCACGTGTACAACGAAAAGCCCCTCTGCACGACGCGGGAGGACGCGGCGGCCCTGCTGGCCCTCGCGCGGGAGCGGGGGCTGCGCGTGGGCTGCGCGCCCGACACCTTTATGGGCGCGGGGCTGCAGACCTGCCGCGCCCTTATCGACGCGGGGCGCATAGGACGGCCTGTTGCCGCCACCGCCTTCATGCTCTGCCACGGGCATGAAAGTTGGCACCCGTCGCCGGCGTTTTACTATCAGCGGGGCGGGGGGCCCATGTTCGATATGGGGCCTTACTACCTTAGCGCGCTCGTGAGCCTCCTGGGGCCCGCGTCGCGGGTATGCGGGTCCGCGCAAAAAAGTTTCCCCACGCGCACGATCACGAGCGAGCCCCTTAGGGGACAGGTCGTGCAGGTGGAAGTGCCCACCCACATCGCGGGGGTCATCGACTTCGCGTCCGGGGCCGTGGGGACTATCATCACGAGTTTCGATGTGTGGCATCATCATCTTCCCTGGATCACGATCTACGGTACCGAGGGTACCCTCGAGGCGCCGGATCCGAACACGTTCCGGGGCACGGTGCGGGTGCGCCGCCACGACGAGGAGGCCTGGGAGGAGTCGCCGCTTATCCTGAGTACCGGCGACAACTGCCGGGGCGCGGGCATTACCGACATGGCGGAGGCTATCGCGGAAGGCCGGCCCCACCGCGCGTCCGGGGAACTGGGCTTCCATGTGCTCGACATGATGCAGGGCTTCCACGAGGCTTCGGCGAGCGGCCGCTGCTGCACGCTGGCTTCCCCCTGCGGGCGGCCCGCGCCAATGGAGGTGCCGCAATGAAAGAGCATTCGGGCGCCGCGGCGCTGATTATGGCCGGCGGCTGGGAAGGGCATGAACCCCTGAAAATCGCGGAACGCTTCGCGGCCTTTCTGCGGGGCGAGGGCTTTACGGTACGCATAGAGCAGAGCACCGACGTGCTCGACGACCTCTCCCTGCTGCAGAGCCTCGACCTCTTCGTCCCCGTGTGGACCGCCGGCCCCGCGTTCCCCTACGCTCACTTCGAAAAAGTGGCCGAGGCCGTCGGCGGCGGCACCGGCCTCGCGGGCTGCCACGGCGGTATGTGCGACGCCTTTCGTCACAACATCCTCTGGCAGTTTATCACCGGCGCGAACTGGGTCTCCCACCCCGGGGGGGACGGGGTGCCCTACCGTGTGAACATCGTCTCGAAGTCGAACCCGCTCACCGAGGGGCTAAGCGACTTCGACGTCTCTTCGGAGCAGTACTACCTGCACGTCGACCCGGCCAACGAGGTGCTCGCGACGACGCGCTTCCCCACGGTAAAGTGGTACCACGCCGCGAACGGCGAGGTGGATGTGCCGCAGGTCTGGACGCGGCGCTGGGGCTACGGCAGGGTGTTTTACAACGCGTTAGGGCATCACGACGCCGTCTTCGACGAGGCCCCCGCGGCCTGGACTTTGATGCGGCGCGGCCTCCTCTGGGCCGCGGAGGGCAAACGCATCGCGCGGGAACAGGGCCTCAGCGCGGACGACTGGAAGAGCACGCGGGGGATGTATTAGGCAGGGCAGGATAAACGCATAGACAGATTTTCCCGTCATTCTTGCGGCTTGGCCCTCCTTCATTCCGCGGCTTGACCGCGGAATCCGCTCGCCAGGGGGGGCAGTGGACGGTCGGGAAAAATGACGCGGCCTAAAGCCGCCCCTTCCGGCAAACAGAAGCCAAAACCTTGCGCTGCCGTCCCGGGTCATAGTCGCCGTCACCTTCGCGATGCTGGGTGGTACTCTGTTCGGTACAGTGACATTTTTTTCGGGTTTTGTCTTTTTTTGCCCCAAATGCCATAAGCGTAGAAAAGTGCGTGGTCACTGTGCGTACTTCAAAACGTCTCGTGCATTAGCAATGGGATACAGCCTACCAATCATTTTTCCCGTCCGTCCCCTGCCCCATAAGGGCGCACAAGCGCAGCATTTTCCCCGTTGACAACAGAGGAAAATTCCGGCAGACCTGTCTATGTGTTTATCCTGTAGGCATCGCGCGCCCTTGACAATCCGGCCTGTGCCGGTCATACTAACACTATGGCAGAGACGGACGAGGAACTGGAAGCCATAGCGAAAGGAGGAGGAGCAGAGATGGGAGAAGCGGTAAAACAAATGCGGTATCTGGCAGGAACGTCTGAATTTCTGTACATGGAGACATTGCGGGAATTGGCGCGTCTTGATGAGGGGCAGAAGTTGAGCAACGCTGAGCAGCGGGGGGCGCTGCAAGTGCTGAATTTGCTCGAGTCTGGCCGCACACCGGACGAAATCCGGCGTATGTATACGTCGTAATATGGCTCACCCTTCCGTCACCCTTAGCGGCAGGTGGCGCTCTCCGCGGAATGACGGAGTACCCTTCCGTCCCAATACGCTTCCCCCTACAGCCTGAAGTCCCGCTGGCCGTTTTCAATGTTGACGAGATTGGTGCGCACCCACTCGCGGACGCTTTCCCTGGGGATAACGCCGATCTCTTTTTCAATTAAGCGCTCCCCTGCTTCCCGCGTTTGGGGCGCGGCGTAGTCGACCAGATACTCTTTCAGCGTAACGAGCGCGTTCGGGTGACAGCAGTTGAGTATCTGCTTGCTCTTGCAGAGCGCCATGAAGCGATCGCCGGTACGGCCGGCGCGGTAACAGGCGGTGCAGAAACTCGGCACATAGCCCGCGTCAATGAGCCAGCGGATCACCTCGTCGAGGCTGCGCGTATCCTGCACCTCGAACTGGCGCGTGTCCTCCTCGCCGCTCTGGTTCCCATAGCCGCCCACGGAGGTGCGGGACGCGCCGCTCACCTGGGACACGCCGACCCGCAGCAGCCGCTCGCGGACGCTCTTGCTTTCCCGCGTGGAAACGATCATGCCGGTGTACGGCACCGCTATGCGGATGCACGCGGCGATCTTCTCGAAGAGCGCGTCGCTTATGCCGCCCGCGAAGGAGCCGGGGTCCACACCGTGCGCGGGCTTTACGCGGGGGACGCTTATCGTATGCGGCCCCACCCCGAAGACTGCCTCGAGGTGCTCCGCGTGCATAAGCAGGCCCGCGAACTCGTACGCGTAGTTTTCAAGCCCGAAGAGCACCCCCAGGCCGACATCATCAATATCGCCCCGCATGGCCCGGTCCATCGCCTCGGTGTGATACGCGTAGTTGCTCTTGGGCCCGCGGGGGTGCAGGTGCTCGTAGCCGGCCTTGTCGTACGTCTCCTGAAAGAGGATGTACGTGCCGATGCCGGCATCGCGCAGTTTGCGGGAGTTTTCGACCGTGGTCGCCGCAATGTTCACGTTGACCCTGCGGATAGCCCCGTTCTTGTGTTTGACGCTGTAAATCGTGTCGAGGCTTTCGAGGATATACTCGATGGGGTTGTTCACCGGATCCTCGCCCGCCTCTCTCGCGAGGCGCTTGTGTCCCATGTTCTGCAGCGCGATGGTCTCGGCGCGGATTTCATCCTGGCTCAGTTTTGTGCGCGGGATATCAGACGTGTAATGATAGGGACAGTAGAGGCACCCGTTGATACAATAGTTGGAAAGATAGAGCGGCGCGAACAGCACGATGCGGTTCCCGTAAAACTGCTGCTTTATTTCAAACGCCAGATTGATGATCTCGCCCACCTTCGCGGGATCCTCGCAGGCAAGCAGCACCGACGCCTCGCGGTGCGAAAGCCCCTTCGCCTCCCGCGCCTTTTCGAGAATCGCGTCCACGAGCGCCGTATCCTGTTTCACGCTCTGCGCGCAGCGCAGGGTGTCGGTTATTTCCGCATGAGAGATAAATTCGTCCGCGTTCGGCGACGCGGCATGGTACGATGGCATACGCCCTCCTTCCGCCAGATTAATCAATGATGGGGATAATGTCAACACGGGAATGGCAGGCCGCAGCAATTTTACATTTAAAAATAAACCACGGACTCCGCACTTGCCCTGTGGGCAAGTATTGACCCTACTGACGTGATTTTTAGCCACAAAGGTGCCGGAGAAACACAAAAAAAGACTTA
>JAISTO010000170.1 GCA_031272575.1 Treponema sp.
GTATTCTGATAGGTGTGCGTTTCCAAGTACCGCAGGGCTATCTCCCGTGTATCGATTGAGTATGCCATATAGACACTATACTATAATAGCAACTGCTTGTCAAGTTGTTCCACTATACCTGTCCCGCTCCGTCGATGTGGAGACCACGGCCTTCACCCCCGCAGGCAGCGCCCTTGCAACCAAGGACAACCACAACTCCAGCCAGGGGAACATCGACGTGGCGGCGGCAACCGGAGCGCGTCATCATCGACCTGGGCGCCCCGTACACCATCAACGAGGTGAACCTGTCCACCTACCTCATCGGCGGCTCGGAAACCGTGTTTTACTACACGATCTACGGCGCGAACAACCCCTACGGCATCAACAACCTGCTGGCGGACGCGTCCGGCTACTCGAAAATCGGCTTTATGACGCATGCCATTACCGGCGCGCCGCCTTACCGTTACATAAAGGTGCACGTGATCAATGTCCGCGACATTGCGCACGGCAGCGATGTCAACTACTTCAACAGTTTCTTCGAGATCGCGGTATTAGGAGACACTTACGATGACTAACCATACCCACGGCCCCTTTGGGCCAAGGCTTTTGAGCCTCGCTTTGCCCTTGCTCGCGCTTGCGGCACTTGTTTTGACGGCCTGTCCGGCGGAACCGGAGAGTTTGCCGCGAACCCGGCCTTCGAAGGCAAAGTGTCGGTCAGCGGTACGACCGTAACCCTGACGGACAACCTGACCCTCAACGCCACCGTGAGGGTGCCGGCGTACATCACGCTGGTCGTGCCTTCGGGCAAGACTCTGACGGTGGCCGAAGACGCACCCCTGACCGTGACCGGTACGCTGACGGTTGCGGGCGCGTTAGACGGCCCCGGCGCCGTGGAAGTGGCAGGCAGCGCGGTGCTGCCGAGTCTGCCTGCGAGCGGCAAGGTGGTCGTGAAGACCGGCGGCGCGCTCACGGTCGAAGGCACTCATGTCGCCGGCTCAAGCGGTGCCCTTTACACCGTGGGCTCATGCGCGACACTCACCCTTGAATCATCAGGCGGCGGTACGCAGTACACGGCGGCCGGCGGCACGGATGCCGACGACGACGCATACAGCGGCTACATCTGGGTGAAGAACTACACCAGCGAATAATTGTGCAAGCCTGACGCGCAACACTCAAGGGACACCGCCCCTTGAACCCGGCCCCCGCTTCCCGCCCCCGCGGGAAGCGGGGGCTTTTTCGCGGGGCCTTGACAACACCGCGAAAAGGTGATATCTTAATGCTATCTTAATACGAAAAGAGGTACCGTATATGAAATCATTATTAGAACTGGCCTTTACCGGAGAGAATCTCCGCACTATTATCCTCCTGGTGGTCATCATCGGAGGCCTTCTCCTCCAAAACGCCCGCCTGGACAAGCGGTTTGTCGAGATGCGGAGTGAACTGAAAGCGGACATCGCCGCGGTGCGGAGCGAAGTTGCCGCGGTGGACGCCAAAATGGACAGGGGCTTCCTTGCAATAAGGGCTGAAATTGCCGCGTCTGAGGCGCGTCTCAATTCCCGCATTGACGCCCTCAAGTTCAACGACTTCGCTCATCTTGAAAGCGCTTTTAAAAACCTTACATACGTGCTGGAAAAGAAACACTTTATCGACGCAGAAGACAAAACCTTTATCGATAAGGATTTGGATGCCGCTTAAACGGACATACCGCGCCCTATTGACAATATTTCCAAAAATCACTATAATGCTATATAAAGAAATTTCAAGATGCTTGAGGCTGTTCAAAAACTTCAGTTTTTGAACAGCCACGCTTGTACCCTATTCTTTATCTGAGTGTTATGAAACGTATACGTCTTATTGTTGTCCTTCTGGGTATCGCCGGCAGCGGCATGTTTGCTCAGATCGAACAGCGTCTGCAATCGGGGCTCACCGCTTTCACGGCGGCGAGGGATGGTTTATTCATCCCCGTACCGGGGTTTTCCCTGGGGGGCTATAGCCCGAATTTATTCAAGTACTTTGGTTTCGGCCTCTGGGCGGAAGTGTCGGCTTTGGCCGCGGATAGGGAGGCGGGCGCGGCGGCGGATGCTCTTGCTGTATTCTCCGGAAAAGAGGTGCTCCCCATGGTCAGCCTGTTTACGGGGCCGGTGTACCGCTTTTGGGGGGAGGGAAGGTTTTCCTTACCGGTGAGCGTGGGGGTCTTCGCGGACGCGATGTTTTTGCCGGATAAAGGTCTGTTGAACCTGGGGGCCGGGGCGCTTTTGCAGGCGGAATGGCGCGTTGGAAAGAGGGGCATGGTGTATGTAAATGTCCTGGGGGCCTACACTTTTATGGGCAAGGGGGAGTTTATTCTCAGCCCCGGCCTGGGCGGGGGCATCGTTCTGCGGGGGGAAAAAAAATACAAAATCACGCAATTCAATACTGCCTCGCAGTACCGCGCTATGGGCTTCGTCTCCGCCATCGAGGGACTCGCGGGCAGCGACAAGTGGAACTCCGGTGAATATGCCTATCAGAAAGGCGTGTTCATCCCAGACCGGATCGTCAGCCTGAACGCCTATAAGATCGCCAAGTACGAGACCACCTACGAACTCTGGTACGAGGTAAAGACCTGGGCGCAGTCCAGAGGCTACACCTTTACCAGCGCCGGGAGGGAGGGGCGTCAGGGCATAGACGGCAAGCCGCCCGCCGAAACCCAGCCGGGGGCGGGCTCGCTGCCCGTTACGAACGTTTCCTGGCGGGACGCGATTGTGTGGTGCAACGCCTACAGCGAGATGGCGGGAAAAACGCCGGTGTATTACCGTGATAAGTGGTTCGTCAAGGTGATAAAATCCCTCACTGATGACACGGTGTATGTCAATACGGACGCTTCGGGCTACCGTCTGCCTACGGAGGCGGAATGGGAAGCTGCGGCCCGTGGCGGGGATCCGGCGGACAGGACGAACTGGACCTACCTCTACGCGGGTTCCTCCCGTCCGGAGAATGTGATGTGGGACACCGGCAGAGCGAACAGCGATATTCACAAAGTAGGGACAAAAAGTGCGAACCGGACGGGGCTCTACGATATGAGCGGGAACGTCTATGAGTGGTGCTGGGACTGGTACGGCGAACGCGTTAAGACAGGAGCAGTAAAGAATCCGGCAGGTCCTTTTCAGGGAATGTTCCGCATCCTGCGGGGCGGCAGTTGGTACAGCGACGTGTCCGGCTGCACGGTGTCATACCGCTACGCGGCCGCCCCTGGCGAGGGAAACGACTATACCGGCTTCCGGGTAGTCAGCGCGCCGTGATAACATTCGTGTCCTGATTCGCCAAAAATTTTTCTTGACTTCCCCCGAAAACCGATCTATACTATCCACACAAAGTCTTTTTTTGGAGCATTTGCGGAGGAAACAATGCATAAAGACGCTTTTTTGGTTTCGGCCAAAAAGAATTTCGGTGTGGTGCTGAGGGACTGGAGGCTCTATGTCCTCCTCCTTCCTATGGTGGTTTGGTACCTGCTTTTCGCGTACAAGCCGATGGCCGGGCTGCTCGTCGCCTTCAAGGACTACAAGCCCGACCGGGGTATTTCGGGCAGCGACTTCTCGGGGTTCTACAACTTCGTCAAGTTGATGTTCGACCCGGTCTTCAGGCAGGAGTTCTGGGGCGCGTTTCGCAACACGTTTATGATCAGCCTCTACGGGCTTATCTTCGCCTTTCCTATCCCCATTATCCTGGCGATCCTCTTCGCGGAAATCGTCCACGAGCCCTACCGCAAGGTCACACAGACCCTTGCCTACCTGCCCTACTTCCTGTCCGAGGTCACGATAACAGGCCTCGTGCTCATGCTGCTCAAGGAGAGTTCCCTTTCCACCGGCGTCCTCGCGCGCCTCATGCACGAGGTGGGCTTCAGCCCGGACGGTAAGATACTGGAGACGGCGCGCTACTTCCGGCCGCTCTTCTGCATCACCGGCATCTGGAAAGAGGCGGGCTACAATTCGATTGTGTTCTTCGCGGCGATCATGGGGGTGTCTCCCGCGCTCTACGAGGCGCTGCGGGTAGACGGCGGCAACAAACTGCAGGAACTGCGCTACGTCACCCTGCCGGGTATTTCCATCACCCTTACCATCATGATCATCATGCGGATAGGGCGTATGCTCAGCGTGGGCTACGAGCGCGTCATTCTGCTCTACAACGTGTCCACCTACACGACCGGCGATGTGCTGAGTACGCTTGCGTACCGCATCGCGCTCCTCTCGGGCGGGGCCAACACGAACATCGCCATGGGGTCCGCTATCGATATGTTCAACTCGCTCATCGGGTTCTTTTTGGTGATAGGCGCGAATTACGTGAGCCGGCGGGTCTCGTCGACGTCACTGTGGTAAGGAGCATCGTATGGTAAAACTGGAACGATTGACGCGCGGGGATCTCGCGTTCAAAGGCGCCGCATATACGGTGACGGGGCTCTTCGCGCTCGCCGCGCTCTACCCGGTGGTCTACGCGTTCTCCGCGTCCATAAGCGGCAAACTGGCCTACGAGTTCGGCGAGGTCACCCTCTTCCCCAAGGATGTGAACTTCAGCGTGTACGGCTATCTGTTGAACAACAAAGCCTTCTGGCTCTCGTACATCAACACGCTGTTCTACACCCTCTTCGGCACGGCCTGGAGTATGCTCATCTCCGCGTGCGGCGCGTACGCGCTGTCAAAAACAAAACTGATCTCGCGGCGGGGCTTCAACCTCTTCATCGTGTTCACCATGTGGTTCAGCGCGGGGATGATTCCCACCTACCTCAACTACTACAGCATGGGGGTGAACAACCGCTGGGGCTTCGTGTTCGCGTTCGGGGTGCAGGCCTTCAACATCATCCTGCTGCGCAGTTACTTTGAAACGGTACCCCGCGAGATTGACGAGGCCGCGGTGATCGACGGGGCAAACGACTTTCAGGTCTTCTCCCGCATCTACCTGCCGATGTCGCAGGCCGCGCTCATAACGGTGGCGCTCTTCTACGCGACGAATCGCTGGAACGGCTACTTCTGGGCAAACCTCCTCGTCAGCAACAACACGGACGCGCCCTTGCAGGTGACCATGCGCCGCCTCATCGAAGAGTACTCCCGCTTCGCGGACAGTTCGCCGGTGGAACTCCCCTTCGCGATCGACTCGTATATGTTCGCGATTCTGGTCTGCTCTATCATCCCGGTGATGATCATCTATCCGTTCATACAAAAATACTTCGCGCGGGGGACCAACCTCGGCGGGGTCAAGGGGTAGCACAATGATGATGAAAGAGTATCTGTCAAATTTCACCACGAAGGCGCAGAAGGCGCAGAAGGTGCACAAAGGGGAGTTGAGTCCCCGTTATAGTTGGCAGAGGTTCTCGAAAAATCGCAAGTCCCGAAGGTTGCTCTCCCTTCCTTCGTGCGCCTTTTGCGCCTTTGTGGTGGCATTATTAAGGAGACCGTTATATGGCTAACATTGACCGACACATGAAAAAAAAGTTTTTTGCAAGCGCAGGCTGCGCCGCCGCACTCTGCGCCGCGCTGCTTGCCGGCTGCCTGAAAACGCCGGGCCCCTGGGATCTGGACGCGCCGCCCCGCGGCGCGGCGGCGCGGGGTGAGGGCGCGGACACGAGCGGGCCGCTCAAGGTGGACTTCGTCGCCGAGGCACGGCAGTTCAAGTACACCGAGTCCACGCCGCTCGTCATGCCGGACGGCACCACGATGATCAAGAGCGGCGACTTAAAGCCCTTCTGGCAGTGGGTCGAAGCGGCGCTCGGCATCGACATTAGCGACGTCACAACGAAGTCCCGCGCCAGCGAGATCATGCAGACGCAGGCGGCCACAGGTTTTCGGGACGCGAACATTTACGGCGGCAACGCGGTCGCGGCCGATTTCATGAAGTACGGCGCCGAGGGGTATTTCATCAATCTGAATAACTACATTGACAGCGATATGCCGCACTTCAAGGCTTACCTCGAAAAAAACCCGAACATCAGAACCATGATCACCGCGCACGACGGGGGGCTCTACTTCCTGCCGTACATCGCGGAGTTGAACCACTACGCGCGGGTCTTCGTGGGGCGCCAGTCCTGGGTAAGGGCGCTCCTCGACGGTGGCGCGCTCGAGACGGAGACGGCAAGCCTGGTCCCGCGTTACGAGCCCTTCTGGAGCGCTGACACGGGGACACAAGCGCGGGCGAAGAGCGGCGCGCGCCACCCGCTCAATGTCATCGCGCTGCAGAACGCGGCCGCGTCTAAAGCGGGAGGCGCTCTCAGTTTCGCTGACGCGCGCCAGGTCCTCCTCGACTACATCGCGCTGACCTATCCTGACCTGCAAAACCCCTCCGGCCTGTACCTGGGCCCCCAGGCGCGGCACGACATCGACGAACTTACGGCGCTCTGGCGGCTTGTCAGGCTCGCGCCCAACACCCTCTCGAAGCGGACGACCGGCGCGGTGGTGCCCGGCGCGGAGATAATCCCCTACTTCTTCCGCTTCGCCAGTTACCGCGAAGACCTGCTCCGCCTGGCGAACTACTTCGAGGGCCAGCGCGTCTACGGCTCCGACTCGTATGACGCCCGCTTCTACCTCGACAAGGACGGCGTTCTGCAATACTCGTACAGCGACGACAACCTGCTCGACCACCTGCTGCCGCGCTTCAAGGCGCTCTACGACGAGGGCCTCCTCGCGCCCGACTTCGCCACCACCTCCCTGAAAGAAAACTTCCGCACGATCTACTTCGGGGGTGACTTAAAAGCCGGGGCCGCCAAGTTCGGCTTTATGACCTTCGACTTTATCGGCGGCGCGACGAACGTGTCCCTGGGGGGGGGAAAGATGCAGACCGACGCGGAAGGCATACTCCCCCCCCTCACCCGCATACCCGGCGTCAGCGAGGGCTTCGTTCACTTCGTCGAAAACACCCGCGTGATAAAGCCGGACGGCTGGGCCATATCCAGCGTCACAGGCGGCGCGAAACTGCGGCAGGCCCTTGCCCTGTTTGACTTTATGTTCAGCGAGGAAGGCAATCTCGCGCAGAACTTCGGCACGCCGGATATGCTTGACGCGGAACCCTTCCGGGGGCCTGACGGACAGGACTATCCGAAGATGAACCAATGGTTCCACGAGAATATGTCGAAATTCTCCAACGGGGACGGCGCGATCTTCGCCCGCAGTTTCGTGGGCTACAACTTCCCCATCGGCTACGAAAAGTCCATCGGCTTCGAGCAGCAGTTCGCCTCGCCGCAGGGGCAGAAGACCTGGAAACTCTACGAGGACGCGCAGGTGCTCTCCTGCACTTACGACAAAAATCCGTCCCCCTACTTCAGCCTGGTGCCGCCGGTCTTCTCGATGACCGAGCGGCTGCAGCGCCAACTTTTGGACACGAACATCAGCGAGACGCAGACGGACAAAATCTTCAGTTATATAACGACGAACAGCACGACTATCGACGACATCAAGACCGACTACCGGAACGGCAAGATCGGCCTCTATGTGCTGGCGCACCGCGACGCCTACGCGATGATGACATCCGGCGCGGTGAAGGAGTAAACATGAAACTAACGAAACGCTTACAGATTCAGCGCGGGGCGCTTGCGGGCTTCTTTGCCGCGGGGGGGCTGCTTCTCATACACGCGCTCGGCTTTGTCACCACCGTGTATATGTTCTACACCTATGGGGATAACCGGCTCTTCAACTTTTACAACGCCATGCAGGAAGTGAACGCCCTCCTCTTCCGCAACGCGCTTATTATCATCCTCTGCGGGGTGCTGCTGGCGCTGCTCGAAGTGCAGAGCAAAAGCGCGGGCCCTCTGACTCTGGCGCTCAGCGCCGCCGCCGCCGCGTTTGCGGCCTGTCTGGGGGTGCAGTCACTGCGGACGCTCCGCGCCGCCCGCGCGCTCTACGGCAGCCTTGGTTCCGACTTCGCCTCGCTCGAGCGCTACGTCAGGGAGGGCTGGATTTCCTACACCCCCTCGACCTTTGCCTGGGATGCGGGTATCGCGCTCTGCGTCCTGCTCCTCTGCGCGGCGCTCTTCCTTTCCGTTGTCGTGTCAGTCAACGCGTTCGCCAAAGACGCGCCGGCCGGCAGTCAAGTTGCCGAAGGCCGGTCAAAAAATGAAACAGCGTTCAAAAACCTGAACGCGGGTCAGGAGTTACCACAGGAGGCAGCCGTATGACACTGTACGAAAAGTTACTGTACCAGCCCAACGCCGCGCCTTCGCGCCTCGCCATGCTCTCGCTCGTATTCAACACCGCGCAGATCATCTTCAGCCTGAACAGCATCGACGTGAACGCCGGGGGCATACGGGTCGCGGAAATCATCCTGCTGAACATCGTGCTCTCGTTCGCGGTGTTTGTCGCGGCCACCGAAGTGAAGCGCTACAGCGTCCCCTGGTCGTGGGGGATTTTCGGCATCGCGGTGTTTCAGGCGCTGCGCATCGCGATGATGCCCGCGTCCATTAGCGGCGTCGCGTGGGCCGGCATAAGCGGGCTCTTCGCCGCGTCCGCCGCGTCCCTGTTCGCCGCCTCGCTCTGGTCACTCGCCCAGTGCAGGAGGTACCGCATCGCGCAGAACGCGCGGAAGGAGGCGTCATGTCATTCCTGAGTTTGAAGGACATCTGCAAGGTCTACCCGGGCGGCGTACAAGCCGTCAGTAACGTCAGCCTTGACGCGGAAGAGGGCGAGTGCATCGTGCTTGTGGGGCCCTCCGGCTGCGGCAAGTCGACCCTGCTCCGCATGATCGCGGGGCTCGAAAGCATCAGCGCCGGGGAACTGCGCCTGAAGGGGAAGCGCATTAACGACCTCGCGCCCGCCGAGCGGGATGTGGCGATGGTCTTTCAGGATTACGCGCTCTACGGCAACATGACGGTGTACCGCAACATCGGCTTCAGTCTGACCATACGGGGCGAAGATGACGACACTATCCACCAGCGGGTAATGGACGTGTCACGGACGGTGGGGCTCTTCGATTACCTCAACCGCTACCCAAAGGCGCTCTCCGGCGGGCAGAAGCAGCGGGTCGCGATGGGGCGCTCGCTCGCGAAGCAGGCGGCGCTCCTCTTAATGGACGAGCCGCTCTCGAACCTGGACGCGAAATTGCGCCTGGAAACACGCCGCGAACTTGCGCAACTGCACAACGCGCTCAAAACGACCGTCGTCTATGTGACGCACGACCAGACCGAGGCGATGACGCTCGCGGACCGCATCGTCGTGCTCTGCGACGGCGTCGTCCAGCAGATAGGCCGGCCGGGCGAAATCTACCGCGATCCGGCCAACCTCTTCACCGCGGGCTTTATCGGGATGCCGCCCATCAACCTGCTCAAAGGTACTTTCCACGACGGCGCTTTTGTGGCGCTGGGGAGCGGGGGGGAGGCCGCGTTCAAGGCCGCGCTGGGGCCCGCGGAAAAAGCGGCCCTTGCGGGCAAGGCCGGCCAAACCCTCGTGCTCGGCCTGCGCCCGGAGCAGATCCGCGCGGGCGGCTCGGGCGCCGCGGGCGCTGCCCTCTGCCGCGTCGGGGGGACTATCCTGCACACCGAGTTCCTGGGGCCGGAGTACAGCATCACCGCGGACGCGGGCGGCTGCGCCATAGGCTGCAGGATGAGCGCGGACGAACACGCCGCGCGCGGGCAGCGCCTCGAACTGCGCTTCAGCATGGGGGACGCGCTCTTCTTTGACGCGGCCTCGGGCGCGCGCATACGGATACCGGCCGCGGCCGGCAGGGAGGCAGCATGAAAACGAAGAAACTGCAAAAGGCCGTCACGATACTCTGCGCGGCGCTCGCGGTCCTCGAGTTACTGGTCTCGTACAAGACGATAGCCATGACTCTGCTCTCGACGGTCGAGTTGACGGGCATAGCGCTTTTCGCATTTATGATCACCGGCCTCGTGACGCTCTTCGCCGTCACCCGCATGGGGGGCGTCTCGTTCGGGCGCAGGCTCTTCGCGTGCATAGCCGCGCTGCTGAGCGCCGTCTCCGGCCTCTGGTACCTCCTGCTCCTCCGCTCTGACGCGAAGTTTTTCCAAAACATCTACTTCAGCCTGAACCGCGCAACCGGCGTCTACGAGCCCCTCGCGCTGGGGCAACGCGCCGCGGCCTCCGTGCCGCTTGCCTTCGTCGCGCTCGGAGCCGCGCTCTACGGCCTAAGCGCGCTCGTCATCCTCGGCATGGCGATAGCTGACAGCGTTCGCGGGGAAAAGGGGTAGCGCCATCAGGAACCCCTTCAAAAGCGACGCCTTCAAGAGCACCCTCTTCCGTATGTGGGCCGCGGGGGCCGTGTGCTTCTTCGCGGCCTGGGGTCGCAGCGGCACCCTCGAACCGGACGCGGCCTACTCGCTCGACCTGGTCGTGGGCCTTATCCTCATCATGCTCCTCTGCGACTGGATCATCGTGGGCCCCGTGCTCCGTATGCTCTTCAGGCGCCGCGCGGAAAGCGAAGCGGCGCCGCACCGGGGTCTCGTTCACATCTTTGTGCGCAGCCTCCTTCACATCGTCAAAGTGACGGCAATCATCGTCTGCATTGTGGCCACCTACTTCCTGTTGAACACCGCGCTTATCCGCGTCTTCAAAGGTGACCGCGGCGCCGTCCCCCTCCCCCTCGAACCGCTCCTCTTCGGCGTCCTGTACGGCCTCTACTCCCTGGCCTTCGATACTATCGCGGCCGCGGCGCGGAGGGCGCGGCGCGGCCGCCGTCATTCCGCGGCTTGACCGCGGCGCTGAAGCGCTTGTCATTCCGCGGCTTGTCCGCGGAATCTGGCGGCGTTTACGCCGCTCGCAACCCGTAGGGCCAGACTCCGCGCTTAAAGCGCGGAGTGACGAGCGCCCCTCGTCATTCCGCGGCTTGACCGCGGCGCTGAAGCGCTTGTCATTCCGCGGCTTGTCCGCGGAATCCAGACTCCGCGATCAAGTCGCGGAGTGACGGGGCGCTCACGGCGCGGAGTAACGAACGCGCATTGTCATTCCGCGGCTTGACCGCGGCGCTGAAGCGCTTGTCATTCCGCGGCTTGTCCGCGGAATCCAGACTCCGCGCTCAAGGCGCGGCGTGACGAGCGCGCCCTTTCATTCTGCGGCTTGGAAACGGGACCGAGCGGCGCAAGCGCCGAACCGTTCGTAGAACGGCATGCGCGTTCAACGCGCCCCCCTCTCCCCCGCGGAATCTCCCCCGCATCACGCCCGAGTCCCGAGTCCCGAGTCCCAAGTCCCAAGTCCCAATATAAGCGTTACATGACCTGCTCTTCCCAGTATATCGCTTCCTCTGCCTCCGCTTCGGGATCGACGATTCCGGCAGCCCGCATACGGCGGGCGCGTTCCTCCCAGGTCATGCCGTTGACGGGCCGGAACTC
>JAISTO010000010.1 GCA_031272575.1 Treponema sp.
TATAGATAGCCGAAACGCTGTCGTAAATTCTATCGGGTAAGCCAGTCTTTTCCAAACGCCGCCTCCGCCTCCGCCATGTTCCAGCCCGATTCCAGGATATAATCGACGCCGGACATTTCTTTCATTACCTTTGCCAAAAAGGGCGGCACCGGGATGGTTTTCTTCAAAGCCATCGCCTCCTCTTCCTTGCCAGCCTGCCTAAGGGCTATAGCCCGCACCGTAATATCCGCCTTTTCCCGCTCGGTCATAAGTCTTCCCATAAAAGCCTCCGTTATGGACAGTATAGCACAAGGTAACCCGGACAGGCAAGGGCGTAGGTTGCCGCAACCACACGAACAGGAAGAAAAACCGCAAAGCGCCAAGTTGCCTCTCTTTTCTTTGCGCCCTTGGCGGCTCCATTATTCATTCCCCCCGCCTGAAGATACGCCCTCTCCCAGCCCGCCGCGGTTTGCAACGGCGCAAACGACGCGGCGGCTACCGCGGACCGGCGGGACGCGCCGGGGCGTCTCCGGTGACCGGCCTTGAGCGGGTTATGCCCGTTCCCCGTGGAGCGGCGGGTTGTTCCGCGCGAATTCCGCGGCCCGCCGGTTCAGGTCGCGCAGGGACACATCCGCGTAGAGATTGTCGCGCCGCCATTTTGTGTAGTCAAACGGCTCGCGCAGCAAGTGGGAGATAAAAATCTCGGTCTTGAGCGCGCCGAGATTTTTGAGCAGGCAGTTCACGCCTTCCTGCATTACGACAGCGGTGTCAGGCATCGTTTTCCTCCAGAACATCCAGGAATTGCACAGGCGTACAGACGCCTATGTCGTGTCCGCAATAACGCTTCAGAATCGTGTCGTCAGTGGTGATGAAATAATCGCACTTCGCGATGATGGCACAGGCGATATGCAGGGCATCATCCGCCTTTATCCGCATGTCCGTGACGCGCTCGGCCAGGTGTTCGACATCGTCCATGCGGTCATAGTCGACGACGACTTCCGCGTACTTGAAAAAATCGGCGATTATCGCGCGGTGATCCGGGTCGGGATTGTCGTTATTTTCATACACCGACATATAGGAGTAGGCAAGGCGCAGATTCCCGTCGACGATGAGCCTTTGGATGTATATCTTGGCCTGGGCCTCAAGAAAGATCCGCATTCGGCTCTGGTCGTCAAACGGGCGGTTATAGGCGCAGTTGTCAAGGTACACTCGCTTAGGGTTTTCGTTCTCCGCCTGCCTGTCTGTTGGGCCGGCAGCCATGTCTGGTTTCATGCTTGCAGTATACATCATGGGCGCGGCTTCCGCAAGGCCCCGGGAGCCGGCGCGTGGGGCCGCGTGGGGTTGAGTACCCTCGCCGCGTGACAGCGGGCAGCGCGGCGCGGCGCCGCGTTGCGGTCAGAAAAGCCGCCCGGAGCGTTGCGCTCAAGGCGGGTTGACCCAAAGTCCTGCACAGTTTTGACTTTATTCGTTATAGTCATAATCATCTGCTTTATTACTGTCATAATAAGTGGTTGTTTTACCATCTGTATCAACAACAAATATAATATCAGATGATGGTCCATCCTGTTGATGTACAATATATGTATTCTTACCTGTTACCGGATCAACTTTTTTATCTCCTATTAAGTTAAGCATATTTTAATACCTCTTGAGAGTTGTGTGTGGTCTCAAAGCCGTTTCTCTGGCATATTAATGCTGTTCCGCTTCGGGACTGACGGATAGCCCGACCCACATACGCAGGACGCCATGCTTACACAGGCAGCGCACAATGTGCCGCCTGTGTAAGCAATTTATGGTGTGCCAACAGCATTAACCGGCTTCGGATCCACACCTGAAACGGTAACAGTCCCGGTACCGGCATCAGCTTGGATAGTAACATCAAAACCTTCGCCGCAAGGGCAGCCAACTTGCTCGTCACTGGATCCATTCCCCGGAATTTTCCACGGGCCGCCATGTACGGTTTTGCCGCATTTGGGACAAGGAAACTCACATGACACCTTCGTATTTCCAGGTACGATAAATTCTCCATTCGGCATTTTTCTCACCTCCTTACACCCAATGTGCTGAAAATATCTCATCCCTATAACAGGGACAAGTTATAAAACAAAGCAGGAACCTCTCGCGAGGTTTCCCTCTGTTTCATTCTCACTCTCATTCCCACCCTCCGGCGCTTCCTGCCACTGTGCTGTCCAGGCTTACCGTAGCCCCGGCGGTGGTGTTGCGTTTTTTGATCGTCGATGCATTCACATACACCGCATGGCCGTAACTTGAACCGCCTGTTGACGTATTCGCCTTTGAAGCTGCATTTGATCCGTAAATAACCCCGCCACTCTTCATGAAGATTCCGCCGGTGATGGGGACATACACCCCGCCGCCGTAGTAGGAGACCGTGTTACCGGAGATTTCCCCGCCACTCATCGTAAAGGTCCCGTAGACAGACACACCGCCGCCGTAGTTGGCTGTGTTACCGGAAATTTCCCCACCGCGCATCGTAAAAGTCCCAGAGACATACACCCCGCCGCCGAAGCTGGAGGCGGCGGAGTAGGAGGTGGTGGCCGTGTTACCGGAGATTTTCCCACCGCTCATCGTAAAAGTCCCAGTAACATACACCCCGCCGCCGTAGGTGGTGCCGGTGGAGGAGGATTTCGTGTTACCGGAGATTTCACCGCCGCTCATCGTAAAGTTCCCACCGGTGTAGACAGTCACCCCGCCGCCGCCGTTCCCGGAAATCTTCGCCCCCTGTTTCATGTTGAAAATGCCGTTACTAGCCACAGCGACCAGCGACGAGGTGTTGCTGGTCCGGCCCAGCAACGAAATGTTTTCTTCCAGAGTCAGCGTTACATTCTCGTTGACCCTGAAAAGGACCCCATCCGCCGAAAGGCTCACGGTTCGTTCCGTGTCGTAGCCTTTAAGGGTTATGGCCACGCCGGTTTTGCTGTTCAGTTCCGCCGTGCTCAAGGTCTGCGGCGCGAGGGCTTCGTCATTGCTGATTACTATGATGTATGAAGTGTCCGCCGCGGCGTTGGTATTGAGCCAGGTCAGGGCGTTGGCAATGCTGATTGGCGTGGCCACGCCGTCAACCACCGTATAGCCGCTGTTGTTTTTGATGAACAGCCCTTCGTTGGGTAGCGTTTTCACGGAAACCACCGCTGACAGCCCGCTCGTACCACTGGCGTTTGACGCCGAGACCTTGTAGTACCGTGTCGTCTCCACCGGAAGGCCGCTATCGGTGTACGATACCGCGCTGATCCCGCTGGCGATAGCGCTGTATGTTCCCCCCGCGCTGTCCGAGCGGTACACCGTATAACTCGCCGCCCCCGTCACCGCGCTCCAACTCACCTGAATGCTGCTTGATGACTGCGCCGCGGCCTGCACCCCCGTGGGCGCGGCGGGCACGGTTATCCTGCTGGTGTACGCGCTCAAGCCGCTTGTCGCCACGGCGTTCTTTGCCTTCACCCAGATGTAGTAGGTCGTTCCCGCCGAAAGCCCTGTGAGCGTGTCGGAGGTGCTTGCGACGCTGGTTTTGCCTGCGCTGGAGGGCGCGGTGGTGGTGCTGCTGTAGTAGAGATCGTAACTCGTGGCGTTGGTGACGCTGTCCCAGGAAAGAGTGATGCTGCTCGCCGTGGCTGCGGTGGCGTTCACCCCTGTGGGCGCGGGGAGCTGCGTTACCGCGTTTGCCCCGGCGCTAAAGGCGCTCTCGCCGCTTGAGTTTTTCGCCTTGACCCAGACATAGTATCGTGTGCCGCTTGCAAGGCCGCTCTGGGTGTGGGGGCTTGTTGCGCCGCTCACTTTCGTTGCCGCGCTGCTGTTGTCCGCGGTGTGGTAGTACACATCGTAGCCGCTTGCGCCGGTGGCCTCAGTCCAACTCACCTGTATGCTGGTGGTTGACAACGCCGCGGCTGTTACGCCCGTGGGCGCGGCGGGAATGGTGAGGGCGCTTGCCATGTTGCTCAAGGCACTTTCCGCACCAGCGGCGTTTTTTGCCTTGAGCCAGAGGTGATAAGTGGTTCCAGCCGAAAGCCCGGTGAGCGTGTATGGGCTTTCGACGCCGGGTTTGTTTGCGCCGGAGGGCGTGGTGGTGGTGCTGTAGTAGAGGTCGTAACCTGTGGCTTCTGTAACGGCGCTCCATGAAACGGTGATGCTGTTCACTGTGGCATCCGTTGCACTCACTCCTGTGGGTGCGGGAATCTGCGTCACGGTGTTTGCCGTACTGCTAAAGCCGCTCTCCCCGCTTGCGTTCTTCGCCTTTACCCAGACATAGTAGATTGTGCCGCTGGAAAGGCTGCTGATGGTGTAGGGGCTTGTCACATTGCTCACTTTAGTTGCCGCGCTGTTGTTGTTCGCCGTGTGGTAGTATACGTCGTAACTGTTTGCCCCAGTAACCGCACTCCAACTCACCTGGATGCTGCTGGTTGACTGCGCTGTTGCCGTCACTCCTGTTGGCGCGGGGAGGATAGTGGTTCCACTCACCCCCGCGCTAAACCCGCTTTCCCCGCTGGCGTTCTTCGCCTTGAGCCACACATAGTACGTTGTGCCGTTGGCAAACCCCGTGAGCGTGCAGGGGCTGGTAACCCCGGCCTTCTTCGTTGCCGAACCGGTACTGTTCGCTGTGCCGTAGTAGAGGTCGTAGCCTGTCGCCCCAGTAACCACTCCCCAGGTAACGACCAGTTCCCCCGCGCCCCCGGCGGTAACTGACGAAATCACCGGGGCTTCGGGTAAAGTTATGGAAGATACCACCGCCGAATCCGCGCTGTACACGCCATTCCTGAATGCCTGCAACTTGTAGTAGTAGGTTGTGCCGCTCTGTAGGCCGCTGTGGGTATACGAGGTTCCTGTGATGTACGCAACCTCCGTCCAGGGGCCGCCGGACGCGGGGGCGCTGTAGATGTAGTAATACTGCGCCCCGGTGGTGACGGCGTTCCAAGCCAGGCGGATTTCGCTTGAAGAAAGCGCAGTTGCCGCAAGCCCTGCGGGGGCCGAAACAGGCGTTGCGGCGCTGGCTGCCGCCGAATAGTTGCTGTACGCGCCGTTGTAGTACGAGCGCACTTTGTAGTACCAGGTGTCGCCGCCCTGCAGGCCCGTGTTGCTGTAACTCGTGGCGGCGGTGTTTGCGATTTCCGTGTAGTTACCGTCAGCGCTTGCGGCGCGGTAGATATAGTAGCGCGTGGCCCCGCTTGCCGCTGTCCACGAGAGGTTGATCGCCGTAGCCGACGCGGCGCTGGCGGTCAGGCCCGTGGGGGGCTGCAGGTTTGTGGTGGAGGCGTAGGCCGCCCCGGAATAGCCGCTGTACTCCCCGTCCGCGTAGGCGCAGATTTTGTAGTAGTACACGGCATTGGCGCTTAATCCGGTGTCGGTGTACGAGGCGCCGGAAGTGGAGATTATCTGTGTGTATTCCCCGGTTTCTGCGCCGGAACGATAGAGGTAATATGCCGAGGCTTCGGGCACCTCATTCCACGACACCTGTATCGAACTGAGCGAGAGCGTCTCCGCGGTTACACCGGTGGGCGAACCCAGGAGCGTCCGCGCCGAGACTGCCTGCGAATAGTCACTGTATTGCCCGTTCAGTTCCGCCCTCACCTTGTAGTAGTAGGTTGTCCGGGAATCGAGGCCGCTGCTTACAAAACTCTTCTCCTGGGAAATCCCGGCCAGGCTGTATTCGCCGTCAGACGAGGGCGCGCGGAAAATGTAATAGGTGTAGTTGCCGCTGCCGGAGATGTTCCAGGATAGGCTGATTTCGCTTCCAGAAAGCGCCGTTGCCGCAAGGCTGGAGGGCACAGGGAAAGACGCCGAAGTTGCAGTCCCGGCCTTTTCGCCGTAGGCGGCGGCAATGGAAAGGGCCTGGGGTTCCGCCGGGTTCAGGGTAAGCTGGGAGCCGCCGTCATAGATAAAAGCGTATATCTTCCCGGAAGCAAACTCACTAAGCCCGGCGGGAAAACTGAGGGGGGTCACATTGTCCTTTTTGAATGAGTATGCCGAAACAGGCCCGGCGCTCACCTTGTAGACGGCACTCTCATGGTCGTTGATGAGAGTGCTCCCTGCGCCTTCAGGCGTCAGGATAATGGAGCCTTTCTGAAAGGTCAACGAAGAATTACTGTTGTTCGTTATTTTGAGGTAAATGTCGCTGGTGATGGTCTGGTTGAGTTCCGCGCCCGTACCAGAGAGGGCCTCGATGAGGGTGGGTATGGGGACGGTCTTCGTGACGCCCTCGTCTACCCTGGTGTACCTATACCCTGCGCCGCCCTGGGGAATATAGGGGAAATCCGCGCCCCCTATCCTGATATGGTATTTAAGGTAAAAACTCGCCTCCCCCGGCGTCCACTCCAGGGCCGCGGTTTCGCTTTGGGCCGGGACGCTCACCAGCAGGGAGGAGCGGCCTGAATCGGCGTACACATCCACGGTGAATATGTCGAGATTGTTAAACTTGATGAAGGTATCGGCATCGGTTTTCCCGCCGCCCCCGCTGCTTCCGCCGCCGCTATCGCCTGTAGGCTGCGGACACCCCGCAAAGAACAGCGCGGCTAATGTGAGAGCCGCCATTGGATAAAGTTTCTTTTTCATACCAGTACCTCCATACGAACTAAAAACGATGAACGATAAACGATGAGAGATAAATACTTGTCGTTTATCACTTATCGTTCATCGTTTGTCTGTGTCTCAGTCAAAATCGTCCAGGGTGACAGTGCCCTGGCTGCCCTTCCACTCGAACTTGAGTTCGTCGTTGACATTTTTGGTCACGATCTTGTAAATCGTGTCAATGGACAGATCAAAACTTGGGTCGTTTGCCGCTTGATTGCTGCTATCGACAAAGTTACCGGTCAAAGCCTTCATCAGCATATTGGTGCCCAGTTTATAAGACGCGATGCTCTTCGACGAGTCATATTTTTGTCCGGTCATGGGCATTTGAATGGTGAAGGTAAAACTGCTGCCGCTGTTGATGGTCTTTACCCCCAATTCCGTAGCCAGCGTGTCAAACCCGTCGCTCAACTGGATACCAAACCCGTAACTGTTCTCTATGATGAGGTAGGCCCTGCCGGTGCTGAAAGCCTGTCCGCTGTCAGAAAAAGTGGAAGCCTGAATGGTATGGTTCGGCTGTGCCTGGGTGAGGGAAAACTGGTCAAACTTGGGCTGCCCGTTAAAATCCCCTGTGGTGTACTTCGGGAAGATAGATAATATGTTGTTGTTCTGACTGTCATACCGCTTGAACACGGGGAACAGCATATATTCCTGGGGCAAAGCCACCCGCAAAACGATATTGTAGGATTGAGCAGGGGCGTAGCCGATGGTCTCGCCGGTGGGGCTGTTCAGGCGCAGTTCCAGGTTCATGCTGGTGTTGTTCTGGATGGTCAGGCTGCCCTCCCCGCCGAGGCGCCCGGAAATTTCGTAGATGTTCTCGTTGTCCCCGGAGGCATTATAGCAGGCCCAAATCCGCGTGAACGGGGTCTGCTCCAGGGTTGCCAGATTCGACTTGTTGGCAATGTACTGGGCTTCGGTAATCAGGATGAGGGGAAAATCCGCGCTGCTAGTAAAGATCTCGGGATTGTCCTTGAGCCCCTGTACGGTTGAGGGGCCTGCGGGAATTCCGCCCAGAAGATTGGCGGTAGAGAGGCTCGTCTTAAACGCGACAAGCCTCTGGCTGGTGTTGTTCCGCACCCGGAGCGCGTAGCCGGATGTGTAGTTCGTCCAGTCCACATCCGCGGTGTTGTCCGTGTCGCCCTCGCCGCCGTTCAGGTCGCACCCCACAAGCGGCAGAACGCACAAAAAGCCCGCCGCCAGCAGGGCCGCGAGCGGGGCCGCAAGCGGCTTAAAAAAACATTTGGTGATTTCTTTCATAGAAACCCTCCTTTTCAAAAATGGATTTTTCCCGCCAGCGGCGGGCTTTGGCCAATGCGCCATGCCGCGGGGTAGAGAGTCTCCCCTTGTCAAAAAACGCGCGGAATTGGGGCGCGGAGAGCGGGTAAAAAAATACGAAAAAAACGCTATTTTTTGGGGGACGGGGGGGGGGCCAATTGACTATACCGCGGACACGGAGCGGGTATACCCCTGCCCCGCGCGGAGGCGCCGCCAGAGCAAGGCCGCGCCCCCAGACTGTCCGGCGCCGCGCCGCATGGCGGGCAGGGCCGTGGGAAAAGGGTGTACATAACGGTATTAACTATAGCGCTTTTGAAAAAAAATGTCAAGGGGGCGGGAGAGTAGAAACTTCATCCTGCCCATGCTATACTCCCCTTATGACCCTTCTGCATGGCGCGCGGGTGCTGGACCCGGTCTCCCGCGTCGACGAGACAGGCGACATTATCATAAAGGGTGATCGCATACTCGAGCGGGGGCAGTTCGATCCGCACGGCAACTGGGACGCGGTTTACGACTGCCGCGGTCTGGCGGCCGCGCCCGGCTTCATCGACCTGCATGTCCACTTCCGCGATCCGGGCTTCACCTGGAAAGAGGACCTGCATTCAGGCGCGCGCGCCGCGGCCGCCGGCGGCTTCACGACCGTGGTCTGCATGGCGAACACCAGCCCTCCTATGGACCGCCCCGAGCGGGTCGAAGCCTTCCTGCGCCGCGCCGAGGGCGAGGCTATCCGCGTACTCACGGCGGGCGCCGTCACAGAGGGGCTCGCCGGGCGCCGCCTGGCCCCCCTGCGGGACCTGGCGGCCGCGGGCGCGGTCTCTTTGAGCGACGACGGCAACACGCTCCAGGACCCCGCCCTGCTGCGCCGCGCCCTCCTTGAGGCCCGCGAGGCGGGGCTTCCCGTCTTCCTCCACGAGGAGGACCGGGCCTATATCGGCACGGCAGGGGTCAACGAAGGGAAGGTTTCAAAGATGATGGGATTGTCCGGCGCGCGGGACGCGGCCGAAAGTTCGCTTGTCGCGCGGGACGCGGCCCTCAGCCGCGAGACCGGGGCGCGGGTGCACTTTCAGCACCTCAGCGCGCGCGCCTCGGTGGAAGCGCTGCGCCGCGCAAAGGAGGAGAGCGCCCCCGTGAGCGCCGAAGTCACCCCCCATCACCTTGGTTTAACCGAGGACGCGATGCTCGAGTGGGGCACACTCGCCAAGGTGAACCCACCGCTCCGCACCGAACGCGACCGGCGCTCGCTCATTCAGGGCATCGCAAGCGGCCTCATCGACTGCATCGCCACTGACCATGCCCCGCACAGCGCCGCCGAAAAGGCGCTGCCGTTTTGCGAGGCCCCCTCCGGCATCGCGGGGCTCGAAACGGCCTTCAGCGCCGCCCTTGCCGCGCTCGTGCGGGAGGGCCCCCTCTCGCTCAGTGAACTGGTCTATCGCCTCTCCGCCGCCCCTGCCGCGCTCCTGGGCCTCCCCGGTGGCGCCCTCGCCGCGGGCGCTCCCGCGGACATCACCGTCTTCGACCCGGAGGAAGAGTGGCTCTGCGCCGCATTTGAGTCCAAAAGTGAAAACAGCCCCTGGAAGGGCCGCCCTCTGCGGGGCCGCGTAAAGTACACCTTCTGCCGCGGCCGCCTCGTGTGGCCCGCGGTATAGCAGCCGCGTTTATTCCCCTCTGTCACAAAATATCAAAAAAACACAAAAAAGTGAAAAAAATCCTTGACTTCTGCCAAAAATGGTTTATAATTAAACAGGTGAAAAAAGTACCGCATTAGGGGGAAATGTTGGTATCTTATAGGGGAAAGTATGTTGTAAGGACAAAAAGATGAACGCGAAAAGGGGGTATACAGAGACTCCGCGCTCAGGGCGCGGAGTGACGAGGCGCTCAGGGCGCGGAGTGACGAGGCACTCAGGGCGCGGAGTGACGGGGCACTCAGGGCGCGGAGTGACAGGGGCGCTCAGGGCCTGGCGCGGCACGGTACCGCGCCTGGCGCCTGGCGCATTTCTCGCGCTCGCCATTGGGGCCGCGGCAGGACTCGCCGCGCAGGAGGTCCCTACCGGGGGTCGTGAAGGGCTCTCTGTCTCGCTGGGGCCGGACGCCGGCCTGGTGAGCCTGACGGGGCTTGCCTACGGCGGCCTGCTCGATACGGGCTACCAGTTCGGCGCTTTCCGTACCGGCATCCTTGCCAGTATGACCTACAATCCGGAGGGGCAACTGACGGGGCAGGTCTTTCTCGGCTCCTTCCGCTGGAATATGTTCAACCTAAAAAAGGCGGACATCTGGATAGAGGCGAACATCGGGGCGCTGTCCATTGAGCGGGGCGGGGATCTCGATCCGGTGAACAGCCGCGGCTGGTTCGCGGGCGGGCTGCGCCTCGGCTGCAGGTGGTACATCGTCAACAACTGGTACCTCGAGCCCTTCATTGCGGGAGGCTACCCCTACCTTGCTCTTGCGGGTTTCGTGGGCGGCATCCATTTCCAGGCGAAGCGCAGAGTCATCGAAATAGAGAAAATTGTCGAAGTAGAAAAACCAGTAGAAGTAGAGAAAATTGTTGAAGTGGAGGTACCGGTAGAAGTCGAAAAAATTGTCACAGTAGAGGTACCTGTCGAAGTGGAGAAAATTGTCACAGTAGAGGTGCCGGTAGAAGTAGAGAAGATTGTCGAAGTAGAGGTGCCGGTCGAAGTCGAAAAAATAGTCGAGGTCGAAAAGGTTGTCGAAGCCGCGCCGCCCATTGTCATTGACAACTATGTGATCTACTTCGATCCGGACTCCGCGCGGCTCACCGATCCGGAGGCCCCGAAGGTCTTCACGCGGATAGCGGAGAGCCTTCAGCAGAACCCCGAATACTCCATCGTGGTGGACGGGAACGCGAATCCGGTGCTGCGGAGCGGCGCGGAAACGCCGGTACTCTACAGCCTGGGGAAGCGCCGCGCGCTCCGTGTGCTCGACGCCCTGAAGAAGGATTACGGCATCGACGAGCGCAAGGTGGCGGTGGTGGCCTCAGGCGGCCTGAAGCAAAAGGCCGCGCGGAGCGACCCGAACAAGCGCACGAACCGTCGAGTCGACATCCAGGTGATAAAGGGCGCGGACAGCGTTATGCCGCGCGGGGTCTACATTTTTGAGAGTTATCAATAAGGAGGCGGGAATGAAACGTCTTTCGAAAAAAAGCGCGGCCGTGTGCCGCGCGCTGGCCGCGGCGCTTTCTCTCACAGCGCTCGCCTGCGAAAACCGCATCATCCAGAGCTGGTACGTGGAGCGGGAGCAAAACACGGTGCCGCCCTCTGAGACGGATGAGGGAACGCGCCTTTCGGCTCCTGAAGTGACATGGGAAAGTTCCACCGAGGTTACCTGGACGCCCGTGGATAATGCGGTGGGCTACAAAGTGAAACTCTTCAAAGATGAAGGAGATGTCCCTGTGGCACAAAGGGACGATCTCGGCCCGGCGGTGACCTCTTACGATTTCAAAAATGACATGATCACCCTGGGGGCTGGGGAATACACGGTTTCAGTCACTGCCATTGCACCGGAAAGCAAGAAGGAAGACATCCTCTACCTTGACTCTCCTTCGGTAAAGCCCAAAGAGTCGAAACCAGTGTTTGCTCTTGATCCGCCCGTCAATCTGTCCTGGGATGTGGAAAAGGGCATCGCATCATGGGGCGCCGTGTCCCCGCCTGTTGATTCGAACGCTCCTTCAGGGACGATCACCTATACCGTCACTTTGACGCGGGAACGGCAGGACCTCAGCGGCAATGCGTACACTGATATGACCGATCCGCTCGGCGGGAAACCGGCCCTGCCCAATGCCTCCAATGAAACCAATACCCAACATGACTTTCATGCCGCGATACAGAAAGGCGTCAACGGTGAAGAGCGCGGCTACGACAACTGGGGATTTTTCCGCTTCACGGTGCAGGCGGTGCACTCTGCATCAACAGTACTGCCGAGTCCGGTGGTTACCTCGCCGGTTATGCGCATAACGCCGCTTACCCTGCTGAGCCAGTTTTGGAATGACCACCAACTGCAGGCGGTTACGGATGGTGGCGCACTGGGCACTGAAAACGCCTACGGTCTCGCGCTGCCCGACAGCAACGGCGGCGAGGAGGCTATCCCCACCCTCTGCGCCAGTTGGAAAATTGAGGACGCCGGTTTTGTGATTCCCCGGGGGAACGCCTTTGTCATCCCGAAAGCGAAAGGTACGGAAGAGCAGATAATCATTAAGGCAGGAAACATGGAAATCGGCGCGGGCACCTGGCGCGCCAGTTTCGCTCCGGCCATTATTGACAACGACAAGTTGATACTGGGAAGCGACTCGCTGCCCGCGTTCGGCGGCCCGGCCCCCCGGGGAGACCTGGGCGTTATGTCAACCACCTTTACCGGCTCGCACATTACCAACGGCGGCTACAACACAAACACCTTTACCTTCAGGAACGGCGTCGCCCGCATCTCGCAGGAATCGGTTTCCGATGGCGAGGACCTTACGGTCGGTCTGACCAGCGGTCAGACCAGCGGTATTGATTCTTACAAAGTGAAGCAAATTCTCACCAGCATTGTTATCACAAAAATCTCCAACAACCCGGAAGTGGAACTCGGAGAAACTGCCCGTATGTATATAAGCAGCGGCACCTTTCTCAAACTTGACGGGGTCAGCATGGTAACCGGGAACCTCGCGCTTGGG
The DNA here is from genome assembly GCA_031272575.1 of Treponema sp. Classification (GTDB taxonomy): domain Bacteria; phylum Spirochaetota; class Spirochaetia; order Treponematales; family Breznakiellaceae; genus JAISTO01. The sequence continues at coordinate 12,494 of JAISTO010000010.1, forward strand.
CCGGGCATCTGGAAGGCGGCGGATAGTTGGAACCTGAGCGGATTTATGAATCGCTCGGCAAAAGGCTTGGACGGGAAAACCAAGGCTGATGTCACCGGGGTCGATTTCGGGTATGTGGAGGGGATTCCCGCACTACAAGGAGACGGATATCAAAGTGGCAATGCGGTTATGGCTCCTCAATCTTATGTGCTCTTTTTGCGGGACTTATGGAACTCTTCGTATCTGGTAGATTCTTCCCGTACCCGTTTTGGAAGCGGCATCGCAGGGGCGACAAAACTGGCTGGTATCGCGGATGGCAGCAAACTGAACACGGTGTTCAGTGCGAAAAACGTACGTGTAACGCTTGAGCAGGATGTAAATGGTGGGCTCACTATTACTGGCGAATCGAGCGAAGCAGAGTTTGTCCTCTGGAAAACCGCGGGTATAGAAATAGCCCCGTCGGGCTTAACCCTGAACAATGTGACACTGGTTGTGGGGCATGAATCAAAAGCCGTACCCAATCCGGTGCCGGCGCTTTATTTTCTTAGGGACGGAAACCTTGTTTTTGCAACCGAAACGGCGAAAGTCAGTATGGAAACATACTACGAGAGTGGCGGTACATTTGAGGTTGACCAAAATAATCATCCGATCGTCAATTTTACTGTATCCAATGGTACTGTAAAGATAATGGGGGCATGGAATGGCATAGGGGACACAGGGGGACAAAAGGATCACATCCACAGCATTACCGGAACCACTGGCGCAACGCTTACCGCAAAAGCGGTTATAGGTGTTTCCCTTTACAATGACCCGAATGGTCTTTAGGATTCCATCCTGGAGGATAGGGGGAAATTCTTGTTTATTCCCCACAGGGGGGGGAGGGCATCACTCTCCCCCACACTACCGTCCACCGTCTCCAGCGCATCACTCTGCCCTCGCTCGCAAGTACCCCCGCCTCTACATCACGATCCCCACTCCCCTCAGGATAAACGCATAGACATGTCTGTCGGGCTTTCCTTCGTCAGACGGGGAAAATACTTGCATGGGGGGCGGGGGCTCTCACCGCCGCCGTAAAAAACCCCTCGCGGCTGCTATGCCGACAATAGTTTTGGCTTCTTTTTGCCTCGAGCGGCGGCTTTAGGCCGCGTCATTTTTCCCGTCCGTCACCCGCCCCCCCCAGCGAGCAGATTCCGCGGTTAAACCGCGGAATGACGAAGGCGGCTTTGCCGCAGGCCCAGCAATTCTCATTTTACCTCTTTATCGATTTACCACACCCGCCTGTTCTCCGGCGCGGTAATCCTCACGTTGTCGCCCTGCTGTTCCAGGAGATAAAACCCGCTGGAAAGCGCCAGTTCCCTGACCCCCTTGCTGGCAAGGGCGACGGCAATCGCGCCCAAAAACTGCCGCTTGTCACCCCGGGAATCCGCATAGGTGCGGAGGACATCCATGCGTTGCAGATGCTCGGTAACATCGATCGGGCAGAGGTTCGTCTTGACTTCCAGCGCCATCACATAGTCGCCGTTCTCAAGGAAAATATCGACTTCCGCGAGGTCGTTGTGGTTTTTGTCCTGTATCTTCATGTTTTGGGAGGCCTGGGTGAACTCGAAGCCCAAAGCCTGAAATTTTTCGATGACATTGGCCGCCGCGAATAGTTCGATGAGGTCGCCGATGCGGTTGCCGAGCCTGCTGATTCGCTTGTCGGTTCGCTCCTGGGACTCCCGCAGCTTCCGGTCGGTCTCCTGCATCTGCCGGTCGGTTCTATCCTGGGACTCCCGTATGTGCCGTTCGGTCTCCTGCTGGGACTCCCGCAGTTTCTGCCATTTCAGGTTCTCTTCCGCCTGAACCGCCTGA
>JAISTO010000040.1 GCA_031272575.1 Treponema sp.
CGCAAAAAATCTCTATTGTCGGGGCTGCTTTTGGAGTTTTTAGAGTAGATTTTTGCGGTAAAACCGCAAAAATCTCTAATTTTCAGTGCGCTTTAGTCAAAGCGCTACAAACTCCTAGCAGCCTGCCGGACGGTAAAGGAGTCATTATGACTAAAAAAAATTCTCTCTTTTTCGGCGTCTGCGCGCTCGCCGCGGCACTTTGTGTGTGTCTGGCCGCGGCCTGCGCGTCCGCCGGCGCCGCCTTCGAGCCGGCGCTGAACACGGACTGGTTCCTCGCGCAAATAGAAAGTGACGGCGCAATCATCACCTTTAATCGGGGGGAACTGGCCGATGAGGGCTTTGCCGGGGCGTTCTCTATCCGCTTCGCGGAGGGCCGGGCCGCCGGTCTGGGCGCGCCCAACCGCTACACCGGGCCTTACACGGTCAAGGGGGCGTCTCTTTCCATAGGGCAGCCCGCGGCCACGAAAATGCTTGCGCTCAGGCAGCCGGAGGGCTTAACCGAGAATGCCTACTTCGCGTTCCTCGCCCGGACCACCGGCTGGCGCCTGGCGGATGGCCGGCTCTTCCTTGACACCCGCACGGAAGAGGGCGGGGCGGCGTCCCTTGTGTTTGCGCGCGCTTCCGATTAAGCGGCCATGTCCTTAAACTGGAAAGAAATCAACCTCGTTCTCGATGAACTCGCGCTGCCCGGTTTGCAGATTCAAAAGGTGACGCAGAGCGCCTACGGGGTGCTCTGCCTGTCGCTCTATGGCCGGAGCCGGGGAAAGACGCTCCTCATCTGCGCGGCGCCCGGGGCCTGCAGGCTGCACGAAACCTTCCAGGCCGCGCCGAAAAGCGAAAAGCCGCTCCGCTTCGCCGAGTTTCTCAACGCCCATCTGGTGAACGCCTGGATCGAAGAGGCCGCGCAGTTGGGGGACAATCGCGTCGTGCGCATAACGGCGCGGCGGGGGGAAAAACGGTATCGCCTCTACTGCCGGCTCTGGTCGAACGCGGCCAACGTCATCGTTACGGATGAAGGGGGCCGCATTATGGACGCGCTGTTCCGCCGGCCCAAACGGGGCGAGGTCACGGGGGGGCGTTACGCGCCGGAAGAGGCGCTCGACGCGGCGCTCGACACGGCCCCGGCCGGCCGCGGCCCGCCTCGGGACTACGCGGCGCGCGACTTCGCCGGCGTCCCGGGGGCTTCCTACAACGCGAAGGTGGACGCCTTTTACGCGGCGTCAGGGAACGCGCTCTCGCTCGAGGCCCTGCGGGAAGAGGCGCGCCGCCGTTTCGAGGCCCGCCTGAATCGCATAGGGGCCGCGCTTGAGCGCCTGCGGCAAAAAGAGGCGGCCTACGCGGACGCGGACAGATGGCGCGCGTACGGGGATATCATTCTGGCGAATGCTTCCAGCGTAAAGCCCGGGGACGCGTGGCTCGAGGCCGAGGATTTTTACGAGACGAACGCGGGGGGAGCGCGGACTATACTTCACATAGAACTGGACCCGCCGGGCAAGGCGGCCGCCGCGGCGGAGTCCTGGTACGAAAAGTACCGCAAAGCGAAGAAGGGCCTTGGTGAAGTGCGGGAGGAGCTCTCGCGCGGCGAGGAGGAGGCGCGCGGCCTCCGCGAGCGTTTGGCGGCGCTCCTTGCCGAGACCAACCCTCTCGTGCTGAACAAACTGCTCCGGCAGGAGGGCAGGGGAGGGGCCGCGAAAAAGGGGGATGCGGGCGGCCGTCGCCCCGGGCTTTCGTTCCGCAGGGGGGACTGGCTGCTCATGGTGGGGCGGGACGCGGCCGAAAACGACGCGCTCCTGCGCCACTGCGTCCGGGGGAACGACCTCTGGCTCCACACGCGGGACACCCCCGGCGGCTATGTGTTCGTGCGGCACCGCGCGGGGAAGACGGTCCCGCTCGAGGTTCTGCTCGACGCGGGAAACCTCGCGGTCTTCTACTCGAAGGCGCGGAACGCCCGCGAGGCGGACCTGTTTTACACGCAGGTGAAGTACCTGCGCAGGGCGAAAGGCGGCCCCAAAGGGCTTGTTATCCCCACGCAGGAAAAAAACCTGCATATCACCCTCGATGAAAAACGCCTCCGCGCTTTGGAGGATTCATCTTTGTAAACGGCCTGGGGAAAATGACGCGGCTACTGCCCCGGCGCTGCGGCCCCTGCGGGCGGCGGCGCTTCCCCGGCGGGGGGGGCTTCCTCTGCGGGCGGGGCGGCGGCGGCGATGGCGGCGAGGGCTTCCTGGACGGCGGTCTTGCCCGCGGGTTTCAGGCGGGAGTCCGCGAGGAGGGTGTTCAGCGCCTCGGTGTCGGCGAAGCCCGCATCGACCGCTTCCTTTAGCCGCGTGACGCCGTCCGCGTTGTTCGGGTCAGCGGTAAGAAGGAGGCGGGCGATTGCGTACTGGACGTCGCTCCATTTGGGGTCGGCGCTCTCCTTTTGCAGGCTCTCGAGCACGGTCTTGTATTCCGTGAGCGCCTTCGCGTACTGTTCCTGCCCTTCCAGCACCTGCCCATACTCGACCCGCACTTTGGCATCGTTGTTGTTGGCGAGCCACTTGGCGTAAGTGTCGACCGCCTCGACTTTGCCCGTCGCCTTTTGCGAGCGCGCGTAGAGCAGGAGCAGGTCTTTGTTTTCCTCGAGCGCGTAACTGTAACGGGAGAGCACCTCGGCGAGGGTGTCGTAGCGCTCCATCGCGTAGAGCACGAGCGCGTAGTTGTAGCCGTCGTCCGCGCTCTCCGGCGCGAGCGCGAGGACGCGGTCGTAGTAGAGCGCCGCGTCATCCAGGGCGCCGGTTTTAATGCAGGAGTACGCGGCCGCCTTCAGCGCGGTGATATTCTGCGGGTCCCGCTTGAGGATGCGCTCGAAGTGCTCGAGGGCCTCGGTGTAGCGGCCGGTCTCGAAGGCGATGCGCCCGAGGTTATACTCGCTTGCGATGCGAGTCTTGTTAATCGTCCGCGCGCGGTTGAGCCACTTTTCCGCCTCGGGGTATTTGCCCATTTCGAAGTACGCCATGCCGAGCGAGTAGTACTCCTCGGCGGAGGCAGCGCCCCGCGTCGCGCAGGCACTCAGGGCGAGGAGGGCGGCCAGTATGCAAAGGGTGACGGTAACGCCGCGCCAGGGGGGGCGTTTCATTTTCCCCCTCCGAGTACCGTGTCCTCGATCTCGCGCAGTTGGGCGCGGTAGAGGTCGGCGATAGCGGAGCCGTAGTCAGCGGCCAGTTGGATGATGTTGCGGGGCCGTTCCCCGTCCACGCCGTTGATGCGGTCACCCGCGTCGCCCAGGCCCGGCAGGATGTACGCGTTCTCGTTGAGCGAGGGGTCCATCCAGAGGGTGTAGACGCTGCAGTTTTCGATGGCGCGGACCGCGCGGAGGGCGCCTTTGAGCGCGGCGATGACATTGAAGAATTTGATCGACTTGGGTTTGACGCCCTCGCTTGCGAGGTAGTGCACGACGGTGACGAGGCTGCCCGCGGTGGCGTTCATGGGGTCGGCGAAGATGAGGTCTTTGCCATCCAGTTTGGCCAGGTCGAAGTAGGACTTTTCGAGATCGAGGATGTACTCCATGTCGTTTTCGTGCCTGGTGTCGTCGCGGCGGATTTTGAAGAGCGCGAAGGGGGTGACATAGCCGTGCGAGGAGTACTCCTGGATTTCTTTGCTGACGATCATGGACGGGAGGAGCGCGCCGCGGAGCATGACGCACATGACGGTGTTCTCGATGAGTGCGTCGATGTTCGTGATCTTGTGCACCGCGAAGTTTTGCACGGGCATGGTGACGGGCGTTTTGACGATGAGGTAGTTTTTGCTCGAGCCAGCCGCGCCCCCGAAGGCCTGCTTGAAGAGCAGTTCGTAGGCCCGCTGGATATAGTAGACGAACTCCTCGTGCCCCGTGTGAATGTCCCGTAGTTTCGCGATGAGCCGCGATGCCTCCGCGTGGTTTTCCTGCGGCATCGTGAACGAGTAGATGTTGAGTGCGCTCTCGTTCTTGCAGATTTCCTGCATATACGCGCCCATCTCGTTGAAGAGCCGGATGAGGGTTTCCTCTTCCCGCTTCCGCTCCCTGGGCAGCCGCGAGGTTGTCAGTATCGAGAAGCCGCTCAGCGCCTCACGGTAGAGTTGATCCATCCGCGCTATGCACTCCTTGTCCGCGTCACCGAGGTAGCCGTCGAGGTCCTCGGCCTTTAGGATGACCTTGTTCATGGGGGTATTCTAGCGGGAAACGGCGGGGAAGTCAAGTGGGGGCGGGCGGGGTTGACAACGCCGCGAAAAGGTGGTATCTTAATGCTATCTTAATACGAAAAGAGGTATTGTATATGAAATCATTATTAGAACTGGTCTTTACCGGAGAGAATCTCCGCACCGTTATCCTTCTGGTGGTCATCATCGGAGGCCTTCTCCTCCAAAACGCCCGCCTGGACAAGCGGTTTGTCGAGGTGGACAAGAAGTTTGTCGAGGCGGACAAGCG
>JAISTO010000125.1 GCA_031272575.1 Treponema sp.
CACCATGCGGGCCACGGCAAAGGCCCTGCAAACACGGCTCGTGCTGCCCGAGGGCACCGAGCCGCGCACACTCAAGGCGGCGCGTATCATCGCGGATGAGGGGCTGGCGGCCTCCGTCACCCTCGTAGGCGGCGAGGATGCCGTCAAGCAGGCGGCGGCCGCGGCCGGCGTCTCCCTCGCGGGGCTGCAGATAGCCTCGCCCGCGGCCTCCCCCCTCTTCGACACCTACGCGCAGACCTACTACGACCTCCGCAAGCACAAGGGCGTTACCCCGGAGCAGGCCCGCGCCGATATGCAGGACCCCCTCCGCTGGGGCGCGATGATGGTCCGCAGCGGCGCGGCGGACGCCAGCGTCGCCGGGGCCGAGAACACCACCGGCAACGTCCTGCGGGCAGGCCTCACGATCATCGGGACCGTGCCCGGCCTCAAGACCGCCTCATCCTGCTTCGTCATGACCGGCCTCGACCCCGCCTGGGGCGCCTCCGGCTCCCTCATCTTCTCCGACTGCGCGGTCGTCCCGGAGCCCACGGCCGAGCAACTTGCGGACATCGCCGTCAGCGCGGCCCAATCCTGCCGTGAGTTCCTCGGCGCGGAGCCCGTCGTCGCGCTCCTCTCGTTCTCGACCAAAGGCTCGGCCGCGCACCCCAACGTCGAGCGCGTCCAGCAGGCGGCGGCCCTCCTCAAAGAGCGCGCCCCGGACTTCATCTTCGACGGCGAACTCCAGGCGGACGCGGCCCTCGTCCCCGCGGTCACGGACAAAAAAGCCCCCGGCAGCCCCATCCGCGGCCGCGTCAACACCCTCGTCTTCCCCGACCTCGGCGCGGGCAACATCGGCTACAAACTCGTCCAGCGCCTTGGCCGCGCGGAAGCGTTCGGCCCCTTCCTGCAAGGCTTCGCGAGCCCCATCAGCGACCTCTCCCGCGGCGCGTCGGTCGAGGATATCGTCGTCACCTGTGCCGTCACCCTCTCGAGGGTAAAATAGGGGATTATGAGGGGGGGTCGATTACCGGGCCGTTATTTGGGTAGGGGCGTTGCACGCAACGCCCCTACCCGTGCCGCCCCATCGTCCGCCCCCCCCTGGCGCGCACGTTGTTGCGCGCCACCCCCCCAATAGGAGGCATTATGCACGCTGTTTTAAAGAAACTCGGTGACATCGGCATCATCCCGGTGATCAAAATCGACGACGCATCCCGGGCGCTGCCTTTGGCGGAGGCGCTCATTGCGGGGGGTATCCCCTGCGCGGAGGTCACCTTCCGCACCGCGGCCGGCGAGGCGGCCCTGCGCGCCATAAGCGCGGGGCTCGGCGGCAAGATCGTGCTCGGCGCGGGCACCGTCCTCACGACCGAGCAGGTCGATCGCGCCGTCGACGCGGGCGCGTCCTTCATCGTCAGCCCGGGCTTCAACCCGAAGGTGGTGTCCCATGCGCAAAAGCGCGGCGTCCCGATCACCCCCGGGTGCTCGAGCCCCAGCGACATGGAGGCCGCTCTCGAGGCCGGCCTCGAGGTGGTCAAGTTCTTCCCGGCGGAGCAGGCCGGGGGCCTCGCGTTCATCAAGGCGGTGGCCGCCCCCTACGGGAGCCTCCGCTTCATCCCCACAGGCGGCATCAACGCCTCGAACGTGGCCTCGTACCTCATGTACGAAAAAATCCTCGCGTGCGGCGGCTCCTGGATGGTCCCCCCCGACCTGATTAACGCGGGCAATTTCGAGTCGATCACCGCGCTCTGCAAAGAGGCGCAGCAGAAGGTGCACGGCTTCAGCGTCGTGCACATCGGCATAAACGCGGCCAACGCGGAAAGCGCGAGCCATGCGGCGGCCCTCTTCGGGGCGCTCTTCGGCTTCCCCGTGCGCGACGGAGCCAGTTCCCTCTTTGCCAGCGACGGCATCGAGATCATGAAGGGCCCCTACCTCGGCGCCAACGGCCACATCGCCGTCGCGGTGAACAACGTGCTCCGCGCCAAAGCGTACCTCGAAGCAAAGGGCGCGGTCTTCAACGAGCAGAGCGCCAAACCGGACGGCAAGGGCGGCCTCATCGCCGTCTACCTGAAGGACGACATCGCCGGCTTCGCGGTGCATCTCGTGCAAAAAAAGTAACGCCCCCCAAGGGCAAGGATAAACGCATAGACAGGTCTGCCGGACTTTTCATCCGTCATGCCGGGAAAATGCTCTTATGGGGCAGGGGGCGGACGGGGAAAATGCGTTTATCCCTCTTGACAAAAAATGAAAGAAATGTGATAATAACGAAAAGTGCGGGGGGGCACTTTGCTATTACCGGGCCGCTAGCTCAGCTGGCAGAGCAGCAGACTCTTAATCTGCGGGTCGGAGGTTCGATCCCTCCGCGGCTCAATAAAATCATTATGCCTTCAAGTACAAGCCTCTTAATCAACATAACGCGCATACTACGGGCCGCCGGCCTGTATCTGGCGGGCGCGGGCGCGCTGGCGCTTGCGCTCGCGCTGGCGCTTCTGGCGGCGGGCTGCGATAGCCCGCTTTCGCAGAGCGATGTGGTCGAGCAGACCGCGGCTCCCACGGCGGACGCTGCCCTCAGCACGGTCGCCAAGAGCGACACGATGCAGAACGCGGTCACCTTCACGCTGAGCGCCGCGGCGGACGGGCTCTGGCGCGTCTATAACGCGGCGCAGGGGAGCACGGAAAACCACCTGGTCAACACGGTGTACGACACGGAGGGGGAGGGGGGGCTGCTGACGCTCTTCGTGTACGGCAGCAACCTTGCCGAGGGGGTCTACTGGGTCACTTCCACGGCGAAGGGCAAGGCCGAAAGCGAGCGCCTCGGCCTTACGGTGGGGCCCTATACCGCCCCCGATCAGACGCTGACGCCCACGGCCTACGCGGGGGAGCGGGTGCAGTCCAAAAGCGCGGAAACGCAAAAGGCCGTCACCTTCCAGTTGGCAAGCGCCCACACAGGCGAGTGGCGCGTGTACCCCTGGGAAACCGGCGGCCAGGTCGTGGAAGGCGTCAGCGCTTCATTCGATACCGATAACAAAACCCTCACCCTCACTTCCAGCGAGGCCGACCTGCCTGCCGCCGTCTACTGGGTAAGGGTCACCGAGGCCTTTATGCGGGAGAGTTGGCCCCTCTCGCTCACGGTGCGGCCCTACACGGGGCCCGGGCAGACGGCCGCGCCGGAACTGGAAGGCAGCAACACGGTCGAACTACAGTCAGAAAATCAAACAACGGTCATATTTCATCTCTCAAGCGGCGTCCGCGGGGAGTGGCGCGCGTACGCGGCCCCCTCCGGCGGCGCGCCTCTGGAGGTCCGCGTCATCTTCGACTCAAACGAGATGACCGTCAGCCTGGTGTCAGGCGGCCAGTCACTGCCCGGCGGGGTCTACTACGTAGCGGTGCGGGAGAGCGGCAAAACGGAGAGCGGCCGCCTCGCCCTGCACGTGAAGCCCTGGCAGCCCCTCCCCCCCAGCGAGACGCCGGAGGCCGAGGAGCAAAACAAAACCGTCACCGCGAGGGGGGCCGTCACTTTCGCGGACTTCACCTTGAGCGCCGCTGCCGAGGGGCTCTGGAAGGTCTACGGCGCAAAGGATGACGAGGATACCCTTGCGGGCATGGCGGCGAGCCTCGAGCACATAACGAAAAAACTCACCCTCCGGGCAAAGGGGGCCGACCTCCCGGCCGGCACCTACTGGGTCTCGGTAACCGAGTCGGGCAAGACCGAGAGCCGGAGGCTCGCCCTCCATGTGGGGCAGGCGGCCGCCCGCGGAGGGGCCGCCGTGCCGTCTTTCACGCGGCATGCGGGCGAGGCGCAGAAGGAGGCGGCCGTGCAAAAGTCGGCGGTCTTCAGCCTCGCGAGCGCGCCCGAGGGCGAGTGGAAAGTCTACGCCGCGCCGGAAAAAGACGAGGCCCTTGACAGCGTGGGCGCGTACCTCGTGGGGGGGAAGAGCGGCGAGGGGGGGAACCGCGCGCTCCTCACCCTGGCCGCCGCGGGCGAGGACCTCGCGCCCGGCACCTACTGGGTCTCGGTAACGACGCCGGACGGGGTCGAAAGCCGGCGCGCGGCCCTGCGCCTCTACCCGTTCCAGCAGCCCTGGCAGACCGGCGCCCCCCACGCGGAGCTGGCGGAGCGCGTCACGGTGAAGCATGACGATACGCAGGGCGAGGCGGCCTTTACCCTTGCCAGCGAAGTCGACGGCGAGTGGAAGGTCTACGCGGCGGAGACCGGCGGGGAGCCGCTGGAAACGGTGGACGCGGATTTCGTCCGCGTGTCGCGGGTCCTCCGCGTCGAGAACACGGCGGGCTATCTCCACGCCGGCCCCTACTGGGTCTCCGTCACCGAGGAGGGCAAGGCGGAGAGCGCGCGCCTCGCGCTGCGTTTCGCCCTGGCGCCCGCGCGGACTTTTGCCTTCACCCTGAAGGATGACGAAGGGACGGCCCCAGATTACGGCAGTTTCGACCGCGCGCTCGGGGCGCTCGCGTTCCGCGTACTCGACGCGGAAAACGCCGCGGCCCTCGAGTGGAGCCTGGACGGGGCGGCCGCCGCATCCGAGGGCGCGGTCTGCGTCGTCGACCTCACCGCGCTCGCGGACGGCCCCCACACGATACAGGTGCAAGGCGGCGCTGACGACTTCAACCTCGCGCAGGAGCGGGTCTTCGCGGTGGGCAAGAAAACGAAGTGAACCTGTATGGATCCCGAAATACTTGGACGGGACTTCGAACGCTCTTTGCCTGAACCGCTCCGCAAGAGCAGGGGAGCGTTTTACACGCCGCCCGTCATTGTCGATTACATGTGCAGGGAGAGTCTGCGGCACTATCTGTATACCGCGCTCGACAATCCCGCATGGAATGCCGATGCCGACGCGGCGCTTGACGCGGCGGACCGCGGACAGCGCCGGAGTTTTGCGGGCGGAAGCAGGGCACACGAGCAAATACGCGCGGCGCTCGAAAGCGCGCTTGAAAGCGTCACGGTGCTCGATCCGGCCTGCGGTACCGGAGCGTTTCTTGTGGGGATGCTGCGCCTGCTCTTCACGACGCGGAAGCGGCTCTCGCTTGCCTTTAACGCGCACGAAACGAAAAACGCGATCATCCGGCACAATCTGTACGGCGTCGATATAGAAGGGGCCGCGGTGGACATTGCGCGGCTGCGTTTACAGTGCGCGCTCCGCGCCGAGACAGGCGAGAGCCGAACAACGCCGCCGGAGACGGCATCCCATCTTGTTGAAAATGACTGCCTTCTCGCGAAAAATCTGTTTCAACAAACCGCATTTGACATAGTGATCGGCAACCCGCCGTATCGCCAACTGCAGGCGCAGGGAGGGGAATTGGCGGACCGGTATGCAGGCTGCGGTTTCGAGACCTTTGTCCGCCGGGGAGACCTCTATCAACTGTTTTATGAGCGCGGGCGGCAATTACTCAAACCGCGGGGGCATCTGTGTTTCATTACCTCGAACAAATGGATGCGTTCCCGCTACGGCGAGGCGACCCGCGCGTTTTTTGCGAAGCGCACGAACCCGAAACTGCTCGTCGATCTCGGTTCCGGCGGCTTTGAGGATGCCGCCGTGGATACGAACATTCTGCTTTTTGCAAAAGAAAAGAACGCGGGGAAATGTATATGCAGTCAATGGTCACCCGCAGGGGGGGGAGGGGGTAAAAATGTTTTTGGGAAGCGCACGGTAATGCCGTTTACCGCTTCCTCCGCGTGGGTCGTTCTTTCCGAAAAGGAACGGCAGATGAAAGCAAAGATTGAAGCCGCCGGGAAGCCTCTGGGTGAATGGGACATTCATATCTTCCGCGGCATACTAACCGGATATAACGCCGCGTTCGTCATCGACGGAAAAAAGAAAGACGAACTCATTGCCGCTGATCCGCGTTCCGCGGAACTCATAAAACCTATACTGCGCGGCAAGGATATCACGCCGAAGGGGTATACGTTTGCGGACAGGTGGCTCATCAATACGCACAACGGCATAAAGGAGTCAGGCGAAGCGCGCGTCGATATTAACGAGTATCCGGCAGTAAAAAAGCATTTGGACGTTTTTTACCAGCACCTGGCAAAGCGGTTGGACAAGGGAGCGACGCCCTACAATCTGCGCTCCTGCGCGTATCTTGCTGATTTCGAAAAAGAAAAAATCGCCTGGGGCGCTTTTGGGAAAACAGACGGCACGAACAATTTTGTTCTTGCCGCGCCGGGGCTGTATATTCTCGGCCCTATGTATTTTCTTACCGGAGCCCACCTTAAATGGCTGTATGCGCTGCTGAACGCGAAGGCGCTCAGATTCATCTTTCCGTTTTATTTCCCGGCGCTCGGAGAAAAAACCGAAATCGTGCGGACCGTTTATTTGAAGCGTATCCCCATCCCCGTCCCCACGCCGGCGCAGGAAGCGGCGATCGCCGCGCTGGTCGACAGGCATCTGGCGGGGGAAGCAACCGGCGCGGCGCTTGACGATGCGGTCTATGCGCTGTACGGTTGATCCCCCCCCCCTCCCTGCGAGAAAAGATTCCGCGGTCGAGCCGCGGAATGACGGGGGGGGGGATGCGCCGCGGAATGACGGGGGGGGGGGAAGCGCCGCGGGATGACGGGGGGGCTCGGCAGGCCGCGAATTGAGCGCGGAGTCTCCTTGCGGGCAGCTTCCGCGGTCGAG
>JAISTO010000101.1 GCA_031272575.1 Treponema sp.
TTACCGCGCCGGAGAACAGGCGGGTGTGGTAAACGATAAGCGATGGGTGAATGGGGTAGGGGAATGAGGGCTGCGTAATGCCTGTTGGGACTTGGGACTTGAGCCCACTCCGAAAACAAGGAATCTTTAAAACGGTCCACAGATAGCGCAACTTCGTTGCGTCATCGATTTTTCACCAATAAAAGACACGATTAGTAAAAAAAATTTGTGTTTATCTGTGTACATCTGTGGATACATTTTTAATGTTAACTTTTTCGGAGTAGCCTCAACTTTTTTCACTTCTTTGTGTCCGCGCGTTCAAACGCGGAGTGCCTTTGTGAGAGGTAAACTGAGAATTGCTGCCCCCCCGTGCCAGCCTCTTGCGCAAAAATCGGAGAAACAGTATACTCAATAATGATGACACACATTGCGAATGCCTATTCCGAAAAGGCGCAGGCCGTCATTTACCAGGGCTCGTGCTACGACTTTGTCAAAACGGTGCCCGACGGGGCCGCGCGGTTGATCGTTACTTCGCCGCCCTACAACATAGGGAAAAAGTATGAGCGCACGTCCAGCCTGCAGGACTACTATCAGCGGCAGGAGGCTATCATTGATGAGTGTGTGCGTCTGCTTGCCCCTGACGGGAGCATCTGCTGGCAGACCGGCAACTTTGTCAAAAACGCGGAAATAGTCCCGCTGGATATGCTGCTGTATCCCATTTTCCAAAAACATCACCTAAAACTGCGGAACCGAATAATCTGGCAATTCGGGCATGGGCTCCATGCGTCCAAACGGTTTTCCGGAAGGTACGAGACCATCCTGTGGTTCACCAAATCAGACAATTACATTTTCAATTTGGACTCGGTCAGGGTGCCGCAAAAATATCCAAACAAGAAATACTTTAAAGGGCCCCGCATAGGGGAATTTTCCTGTAATCCACTGGGGAAAAATCCAAGTGATATATGGGATATCCCCAATGTCAAAAATAACCATGTTGAAAAAACAGCGCATCCCTGTCAGTTCCCCATCGAGTTAGCCGAACGGCTTATTCTCGCGCTCAGCAACGAGGGCGATCTGGTCTTCGATCCGTTTTTGGGCGCCGGCACCACCACCGCCGCCGCGCTCAAACACAAGCGCCGCGGCATGGGCTGCGAAACAGTTGCGGAATACTGCGCTATCGCCGAGGAGCGGACGGCACAGGCCATGAACGGCTCCCTGAAAAGCCGTCCTATGTATACGCCGATTTATGATCCGCTGAATCCGCTCAAGAATTCGGACCACGAAATGTTCAGCCTCGGACAGCGGCATCTTTTTCGCAATACGCCCGCGGCGGCATAGGGGGGCCCCCTACTTCAGCAGCCCCCGGCTCAGCGCGATGCGGATAGCGTCCGCGCGGTTGATGGCGCCCAGTTTCTCGTAGATGCGGCGGATTTCGCTCTTCACCGTGTTGAAGGAGCGTCCCTCAGACTCCGCAAGTTCCTCGCCGGTGAAGCCTTCGAAGAGCGCGCGCAGGGTGGCTTGCTCGCGGGGGGAGAGCGCGAGGCCGTCACGGCCGGTGACGGTTTCCGGCGCGAGGCGCCGCGCGCAGAGGTAGAGTTTTTTGGCATAGGCCGCGGCCTGCACGCGGATCCGCTCAAGGAGCGGCCGCTCAAGGAGCGGCGCCTGCTGCCAGGCCTTCTTTTGCAGGGCCGCCGCCGCGAGAGCGCGCATATCCTTGCCCGCTTCGGCAAACGGCAGAAAGAAGCCCCCGGGCGCGGCCGCGTCTACAGCGGCGGCAAGCGCGGCAAAGGCGCCGGCCTCATCCCCCAGGCCGCGCAGGGCGAGCGCTTCGAGGCAGGCGCTCTCGATGCGGCCGAAGAGGAAGGCGCCCACGCTTGCCTTGCAGCGGGCGAGTTCGGCGAGCGCCGCGGAAAAGTCGCGCGCGCGGAAGAGCGCCTTGGCCCTGGTGAGCAGTTCGAGCCCCCGCGCGATGCCGTTGAGCCGGCCCTCGTCCTCCGCGTCGTCATCCTCGAGGAGCCAGGGCGCGAGGCTGCCGGGCCTGCCCAGGTGCGCGGAGGCCCAGCCTTTGAAGATGTCGCAGTGCACCCAGCGGGCCGGGTAGTGGTCAACCTTGCAGAGCGCCTCGATACGGGCAAGAGCGGCCGCCGCCTTGCCTGGCTCGCCCTCGTAGACAAACAGCCTGAACAGGTAAAACGCGGCCTGGCTTTCGATCTCGAACTGCCCCTTCTCCCGCGCGCGCGAAAACGCCTCGCCCAGGCGCTGCTTTGCCTCGCGCATATCCATGCGGAAAAACGCGCGCTCCCCCAGGCAGAGTTCCTCCATGCCCTCCATGCAGCCTGACATGGCCTCTGATATCGCGGGGATAGCCTCCCGCAGTTCCGCGATGTAGTTTTCAATATGACTCGGATCGCTTCCCCCGGCCCGGCACGCGTACGCGTTGATGCTCGAGATGCTCATCGAGCCGGTGATCGCGTGGCCCCAGAGCCGGTTGTAGACTATCCCCTTTTGAAAGTACGGGGCGAACGCGCAGCCGCCGCTTGAGAGGCAGCGGATTTTTGCGATGAAGCCCAGGTTGAAGTACATCCCGAAGAGGAGCCGGTCCCGGAAGGGGCTTGACGGCGTGCCTTCATAACGGCTGATGATGGCATGCAGTTTCGCTTCCGCTTCAT
Organism: Treponema sp.; assembly: GCA_031272575.1. Classification (GTDB taxonomy): domain Bacteria; phylum Spirochaetota; class Spirochaetia; order Treponematales; family Breznakiellaceae; genus JAISTO01. Next base: position 2,649 of record JAISTO010000101.1, read on the forward strand.
CGTAACGCCCAAGGCTGAAGAGTACCCGCGTCAACATGATATAAAACACGCAGTCGCTCTCGTAGGCCTCGCGCGGGAGGCGCTCGAGGATATCGAGGATGAAGGCCGCGGTCCGGTCCGGCAGGGCCATCTGCAGGGTGTAGACATGGGCCGCGAGCGCGGCGTAGTCCCCGGCCTTCTCGTCGTAGGCGATCGCGTTCATCGTCATGCCGCGCTCCGCGCACCAGCGGGCCGCGGTCCGATAGGCGGCGCGCCGCTCGTCAGAGGGGGCCTGCTCCTGCATGGCGGCCAGGCACTCGCGGAGGAGGGGGTGCATACGGTAGAGCGCCCCGTAGGGGTCGTAACTGACGAAGGGGACCTGCCCCCGCAGGGCCTGGACGAGAGCGGCCTGTTCCGGCCCGGCAATCGCGTCGACCAGTTGGGCGCTGAGGGGGTGTATCCCGCTGAGGATGACGAGGAGGCGGCGGAGCGGCGGGGGGAGCGGGGCGATCACTTCACTTTCGATAAGCGGGAAGAGGTTCGAGCGGAGCGCCTCGGGGAGCGCGGCGCCGCCGGGGGAGGCCCGCTTCAGGCAGAGGCACGCGAGGTTGAGCGCGAAGGGCCAGCCTTCGGTTTCGTTGTAGAGGAGGCTGATGGTCTCCTCCGCAGGCGCGATGCCGGCCAGCGCCGCATAAGCGGCCGTCTCCTCGCGGGTAAAGCGGAGGTCGTCCTCGCTCAGAACTGACACGAGCCCCCTGGCCTCGAGCGCGGTAAGGTTGAGTGTCTGCCGCTCGCGGCTTATGAGGATAGTGTGTATACCCGGGAAGGGGGCCGCGGCGGAGCGCTCGATGAAGCGCAGGACGGCCCGGCTGCGCACCGCGTGGAGGTCGTCGAACACGAAGACCAACTGCCCGCGGGGATCGCTCTCCTCGATGGGGATCGCCAGGTAGCGGTCGAAGCGCTGGCGGGTCCCGGGGAAGCCCTCCCCGCGGAGCCGCGCCGCGGTGGCGCCGCTGAACGCCGCGACCGCGTAGCAGAAGTGCTCCCAGAACCGCTCCTCGATGCTGTCCCGCTCGGTCAGCGGCACCCAGATCACACTGCGCTTTTGCGTCCGCAAAAACGCATGCACGGCCACGGTCTTGCCGCAGCCCGCCCCGGCGACAAGCGCCGCTATGGGCCGCCGCAAGGCTCCTTCGAGGAGCGCGTGTACGCGGGGCCGTTCCAGGAATATCTCGTTCGGAACGTGTCCCACGGAAATATCAGAAGAGCTGCAGCACACGATGGTTTTTCTACGCTTTCCACACTCCGAAACTCTGCGGGCCGAGGGAGCATACGCCGTTCACGAGGGCGGCATCGCCTATGGCGTAGACGCGCGGGGGGGAGCCCGGGGCCTGCGGCGCCGGAACGCGCGCGCCCGCCCCCGCGGGGTTTATGCCGAGCACGAAGGGGCCCCGGCGGTACACGAAGGGGCGGCCGCCGCCCTCGGTACTGCCGGCGAAGAGCGCCTCCAGATTGGGGGCAGCCTGCAGTTCGGGGGCCGAGGCGCGGAGGCGCAGGAGGCCGCGCAGCGTGTTTAGCAGGGACTGGGGAGACGCCTCCTGCGCGGCGACGCTGGGCGCGTCAGGCGAGGGGTCCACCGGCAGGTAGAGCGACTCGGGCGGCCCCGCCGAAAAGCCCGCGTTTTTTCCCGAGGTCCACTGCATGGGGCTGCGGCTCCCCGTGCGGGTGTAGCCGCCCTCCTTCGTGGGGAGCGGGAGGTAACGCATGCCGATTTCATCCCCGTAGTAGAGGAAGGGCACCCCCGGCATCGTGAAGATGAGCGCGTAGGCGAGCGCCAGTTCCCGCGGTTCAAGCCCCGCGGCGATACGCGCCGTGTCGTGGTTGCCGGTGATCAGGCTGATATAGCCCTGCCCCTTCGTCTCGTGGTACTTTTCCATGTAAAAGGTGACGAAGGGCTCGATCGTGTTCGCGCCGTCCTTTTTGAAGTAACTCTTGTTCGAGCCCGGCTCGATCGCGGTGAAGGAGGGATTGATTTTATAGTCCCGCACCAGGCTCTTGTAGCCTGAGCCCTCGTGATCGAGCAGGAAGTCCATGTGGAAGCCGGCCCGCAGGGATTTTTCCGGCGCGCTCCACTCGGAGACGATGGCCGCCTCCGGGAACTCGCGGTCGAGCATGGCGCGCACGTCCTGCCAGACCGCCATCGCGCCGCTGCGCTCGCCGTCGTCAAACTTGACAAGCGAATCCGCCATGTCCACGCGGAAGCCGTCGCAGCCGCGGCCTTTGTCCCCTTTTAGCCAGAAGCGCATGATGTCCTTGAGCGCCTCGCGGGTGGCAAGGCAGTCCGGATGGTCTATCGGCAATTGCCAGGGGGCGCGCGGCCGCAGGAAGCCGTAATTCAAACTGGGCTGGCACTTGAAGAAGTTGGTGATATAACTCCCGTTCCGCTCGGCCTCGCCCGCGATGAAACGGAGCCCTTCCACCCCCCATGAGATCCAGTTGTCCGTCCAGATGAAGCGGTTTTTGAATTCCGCAGGCGGATTTGCCCCGCAACTGGCCTTGAACCACTCGTGCTCCTCCGAGGTGTGGCCTGCCACGAGATCGAGCAGCACCCGTATGCCCCGCTTGTGCGCTTCATCAAAAAGCGTGTAGAGGTCTTCGTTTGTCCCGTAGCGGGGCGCCACCTTCCGGTAGTCCCGCACGTCATAACCCGCGTCCTTAAAGGGCGAGTCGAAACAGGGGTTGAGCCAGAGCGCGTTGCAGCCCAGACTCTGCACATAATCCAGTTTTTGAATGATGCCCGGTATGTCTCCGATGCCGTCCCCATTGCTGTCAAAAAAGGTTTGAGGATAGATTTCGTAGAATACGGCGCTTTCTAACCATTTCGGCATAGTTTGCTCCTTTGAAAACTCCATGCGATGATTATAAGGTAAAACACGATGATATGTAAAGTGGGGATGAAAAACCCTATACCCACGCAGAGGATGCAGGGCAGGGTCGAGGTGAACAAAAGGAGACCGAGGCGCTCGCGGAGGGAAAACGGCGCATACTGCATACGAGACACTTTCAGGAAAAAGGCGGCGGTACCGTAACACATCAGTTGGATAATCAGGATGAAGACAAAGAAGACCCCCATAGTCCGCATGATGAGTGATGGAAAGCCGCCTGCCTCGACGAGCGCCGTGAAGCCCGAGTCCCGCGCCGCCTCTTCGCTCAGGCCCGCGCGGCTCATGTAGTCCCGCGGGCTTAAGCGCGTGAGCGGCAGCATGAGGGGGAAGGCGAGGCCGAGGCTCAACGCGAAGAAGTGCAGCGCCAGAAAGCGCGCCTTCATCGCCTGAAGCAGAGCAAAAAGCCGGGCGAGCCGCGCCTCGTCCTTCCAGGTGAAGGCCCCCAGGGTGACCGCCGCGAAGTAGTCACGCATGTTACGAATCCGCTCTGAGCATCGATGTGGAGTCAAGCGTTGCGGCGCCGGATACGCCTCCCTGGAAAATGACGTCGCTGCCGCTGCTTTGTATACTGGTAAACGCCTTCGGGGTGGTACTTATGCCGAAGAAACCTGCGCTGTCAAGGCTCCCGGCGGTGCCTGTAACCACCCACTCCCCGGCGCCGCTGACCGGCCCGGTAATGGTGATCTCGCCGCCGGTAACGGTAATGCTGCCGTTCGTTCCAAGGGCGCCGCTTTCGGCGCCGGTGTTGATGGTGAGTACGGCTCTTGCGGCAGGGGTGCTGCCGCCGGTAAGCACGAGCCTGCCCGCGCCGGACGCCGCGCCGTCGAGCACTATGCTCCCCCCCTCGCTGAGCGTAAGCGTCATCGCCCCGGCCACCGTAACCGACGCGCCCGCGGGGATGCTGAGGGGGGCGGTAACATTGCCGCTCTCGCCCAGAATAACCGCCAGCGGCCTGGTACCGGCCGCTCCGAGAACCCCGGCAAGATTGCTGACGATTGTTTTGACCCTGCCGGTACCGGCAGTGGAAATAAAGCCCTCGCCCGCGCCGAGCCCCGCGGGCGGCAGGGTGAGTGTCACGGCGGGGGAGGCTTTCCCCACGCTAAGAATGACGCCGCCGGGAATGACCGGCGCGTCGCCGCTCTCATACGTAATGTCCTCTGTTATATTGACCGTAAGGGGGTAGGCGGTAACGGCTTTTTCGAGTACGCAGTTGAGGTTCGCAAGATTGTCGGCCTTATTCGTGTTCGCCAGTTCAACCGTTCCCCTGGTGATCGCGGCTATTTTCCCGCTCCCCGGGATCTGCAGTTTTCCCTTTACGATAAGCGCGCCCAGGTTTTGATCGATATCGTCCTGATAGATGCTAAGCGTGGTCGAGTCGCCAATCGTTAGTTCCGCAGATGCGGGAACGGTCAATGCTTCGCAGAGTCTGTCGCCGGCGGCCAGGCCATTCACCTCTATCGCGAGGACATCCAGCGCCGCGCCGAGCACCGCCTTAAGATTCGCAATGTTCGATACGATGACCTTGCCGCTGCCGCTCAAAGGAGTAGTGATTTTTCCCGCGGGCTGAACAACGATGCTGCCGTCTATCGTAAGACGTCCAACAGTGATGGGAGAGAACTGCCCCGTCGTAACCAGAAGCGTTTTCCCCGCAAGGAGCGTTACCGCGGCGCGGGATGGAATCGTTATGGACTCGACAATCGAAATAGTGTCGGCGATGTCTACATTAAGAACTCCCTCGGATGCCGGCGCCGCGCCGAGCACCGTATTAAGATTCCCGAAGGTCGTCACGGTGACTTTACCCGCGCCGGTAGTCGTGATCGTTGCTGCCGGCGCTTTCGTCAGAACCACCGCCTCGGGAATTGACAGCGCGGAATCCACGGTGATGTTCCCATTCAGTTCGACCGCGAGGACGCCCGGGGCGTCCGGCGCCACGCCGAACACGGCTTTCAGGCTCTGCCCGCTGGACACGGCGATCTTGCCATCTGCCGTGGTGCCGAGTGTCTTTCCCGCGGCCGCGCTGAGCAGCGCCGTATCGGGGATAGTTAGTCCCCCGGTGATCGCGTTAATCGTCTCGCCGATCTCGACCGAGAGGGTGTTCGGAGCGGCCGGCGCCGCGCTGAGCACGTTGTTGAAATTGACGAAGGTCGTTACACTGACTTTGCCCGCGCCGGTAGTCGTGATCGTTGCTGCCGGCGCTGTTGTCACCGTCACCGTCGCGGAAATCGGCACCACGGCGCTCAGGGTAATGTCACTCCCCAGCACCACATTTAAGGATGAGCCGGCCGGAGGATGCGCCCGCAGTATGTTCATAAAGTTCGTTCCGGAACTCACGTAAACCTTGCCTGTGTCGGTAGTGCTGATCGTCTTTCCCTCGAGGAACGTTACCACGGCCTCCGCCGGAATCCTCATTTCCTGGCTAACCGACATGTCCCCGCCGAGTTCTATATTAAGAGCGCCCTGAATCCTGCTGGAATCGAGCATAGAGGTCAGGTTCGCCCCTGTGAGCGCCGGTGACGACTCCGCTATGACGATTTTGCCGGAGTTCGCGGTACCGGCTTTCCCGCCGGCAACAGCGAGTGTGCCGTTCACCGTCAGAGTGCAGCCGTCCACGACAAGCGTTCCCCCCGTGTTTATCGCCGCGCTGACGTTCGGCTTAATCACGGCCGGGACCGTAAGGGTAACCGGACCGCTGATGCCGATGTTGAAAGTTCCGCTGTCGTGCACGGCATTAAGGAGCGCGAGCAGGCTCGCCGCCGTTTTCACACTGAGTTCGCCGATACCGCTGGTCTGGATAGTACCGTTCACCGTCACGGTTCCGGTGACCGACAGCAGCACCTCCACCGTGAGCGTAACGTCCCGGTGCACGGTCAGGTTGTCCGTCACCAGTTGCTGCTGAGTACGATATTCCAGAGTGACGGCAGTCCCATTGACCGTTGCCCCAAGTTTGTTCGCCAGGGCAAGCGCGTTTCCTATCGGATTGTAGATGAGCGCCCCCGCGCGGGATTTATTGCCCGCGGCATTCACTGTTCTTACCAAAAACGCGTAGTACGTAGACGAAATCGATGCAAGCCCGTTGATAGTGCGTTCCCCAACGCCTTTGTCCACCGTCACGGTGAAATACGGACGATTTTCGAGCGAAGAAGGCAGAGACGCAGCGGAACCCAGGTTGTATACTTCAATTTCAATATGATCAAACACCAGATCCGGAGCCGGGTCCGTCCAGAGCAGTCTTACCCCCGTATCCGACGCCGCTTCGCTTTCAAGATTGCTCACCTCCACCGGCCCGGTCAGCGTAGCGGTTTCCATCCCGTAGCCGCCGCTGATAATGTTATCGCCTTCGGCATCGTAGTACTTTGCTTCCCCGCCTTGCGTAACGTTGAGCGAGGCGATCTCGTTTTTTTTGCCGTCCGGGCCATCGTTTCCCCACACTATGCCGCCTCTCAGGTAGAACTTTCCGGCGCTGCCTACAGATATGCCGCCGCCGGAGTTTCCCGCAATCTCCCCGTCCCGCATGGTCAGCGTCCCGTTGACAGTCACGAGCAGGGACGAATTCGGCGTAAGTCCTTTGCAGCACACCCCGTCCAGAATCAACGCCTTGCCGGCGGGTACCGGCAGCAGAACGCCCTGCTCAAGCAGCGCGATAGTGCCGCCGCTTCCGTCGATCAGCGCGGGGGCCGCGGGCGCAGCGGTGACGAGCAATTTTCCCGGGGCCGCGTTGACCGTACCGTTCACCGTAAGGACCGTGCCCGCGCCGAGCGTGACAGTGTTCTGCAGTTCGAGCGTCACGGCCGCCGGCACCTCGAGGGTCTTGCCCGTCAAATCGAGATTTTTTTCAAGAACCACCTTTCCGGAGTAAGGGGTATACTTCGCGGCGCCCGCGTTGATGGCATTAATGGCCGCCGCAAGTCCGCTGAACGGGTCCGGCTTTATCGTAAGAGAGACTTCTTCCAGATTGGAGGCAGTATCCTCCGAGTCGAAAAGCACGATATACACGTTGTAGTCGATGCCGAATTTGAACTCTTCTTCACCCACGCTGCAATCGTCTTCTTCCGGCAGGGAAATAGTATTCACGCCCGATATGGCACGGTACGTGCCGTACAGCGAATATGCGTCCGGACTTTGCAGATACAGCGCGTCTACGGGGAGAGCCTGGACATTCGCCTTCGGGCGCACGAGGCAGTAGAGGGTACCGTCTTTGTTCGCGGTAAAGGTGAGCAAAAAAGACGGCGTCTCGGTGGAAGTGTCTTTTACACTAACGCCGCTCAGAACCGGCGCCGTTTTGTTGTCCGTTCCGGGAGTCTCGGTTTTGGGAGTCTCGAGTGCTTCAGTAAGGCTCCCTATTTTGCAGCCCGTAAAAAGCAGGCAGAATATGGCCGCAGCCGGCAGCCTGTTGAACTTGTTGATCATAGAACGCTCCTCAGTTGGCAACTTCGTTGGCAACTTCTTCTTCGACTACGAACTCAACACGGCCGTTATACCATGCGTCAGGTTGACCGGCTTCAAAAAGCACCGGCGAGCCGCCTATGCCGACCGCGGTCATACGACTGCGGTCGGCCTCGAATATGTTCACAAGGTAATCGATCACGAACTGCGCCCGCTCCAGGCCGAGTTCCTGCATCTCGCTTTCGCTCATCCCCTCTTCGGGGTTCGCGAAACCCTGCACCTCTATTTTGAAGTTCTTGAAGGTGGTCTTAAACAGTTTCGCAACCTCGTCCAGTACGAAGTTATTTTTGATGACGTCCCCCTCCGGCTCGCCGCCGAGAGAGGTTGCCCTGCCCGCAAACGAGACAGGCCCCATTTCAATGCGGAACTTGTTGGGCGGCGGCGGCGGCGGCGGCGGCGGGGTCTGCGTCGGCAGGTCAATGTGGCCGAAACTGCCTTTGAAACCGATGCCCAGCGAGGGCCGTATATGCAGTTCCCCGCCCCCTTCGTAGAAGGTATAGGCGGCCAGCAATTGCGAAAACCCGTAAAAATGCGCGCTAAAGTGCAGTTCCGCGGCGGTGTTCAGGCCGGCGCCGATATTACCGATAATACTCGTCAGGTCCGGCGCATTGATGTTCTGCAGCGCCGCGCTGACGTAAAAGCCCGGGCAGAATGAAATCCCCACCCGGTTCGAGCGTATAATAAAGGAAGGCCCCAGAAGCGCGTCCGCCGTAAGCGGCGCTTCCGAATTTGTCGAAAACGGGAAGCCGGCGCTTCCGTAGATGCCCCAGCCTACTACCCGATTGAAGTAGAAAACAAGCCCAAGGGTTCCGCCCGGCGCCATTATCAGCACCCCATCCGGCATGGGTTTCAGCACCCCAAAGTTGCCGCTCATTTCGAAACGTAACTGCGAGCGCCAGTCTGCCCGTTCCTGTGCCGGTAGTGCAGCCGATATGCCCGCGAAACAGAGCACCGCAGCGGCAACCGCCCCGCGCCCCGCCCGCTGTAGGCCGCTCGTCATACGGCCGCCTTTTAGCGTTTTTTTCATATTCTTTTCCTCAAAAAGCCCTAAGCCGTTTTTGCTGTTTCTCTGATTAATTATCGGCATATTCTAGCAAAAAATGTAAAAAAATACTACAGTGGCCGGCTGCCACGACAGGTGAAAATCATCTATGCGTTTATCGTGAAAGTAACGCTTGACATATTTCAGGCAGTTCGGTAATATTGAAGCATCTTGAAGGACAAAAACAGTAAACAGAAACGGACCATACTGTACGGTGTGTCCGCGCTGCTTTTTTTTGTTGTGTACGCCTTCGTATGCGCAAGACCTATCCCCGAAGAGACCGTGCTCGTGAAGCGCTGGCTCTCGTCTCTCGAGTCGGAGCGTCCGGTCCTTATCGGAGAGGGGGCCGCGCCTTCGGACGAGGGCCATATCCCCTTTCACTACGGGGAGCGCCTCGGCTACATAGGGAGCGGCGGCGTCTTCACCTATAACGCGGCGCAAAAGGGGCAGGCTTCCATTTCCGCCGACTACCGCGCGGAGTACGACGCGCAGCCGGAAAGCATCGACGTCTTCGATCCTTACGGCGAACCGGCAATGCGCATAACCCGTCCCGAAGGCTACCCCTTCTTTGCGGGCGGCCGCGTCTTCATCATTGGAAAAAATCAAAACGACGTCAGTCTCCTGGATTCCGCCGGGAAACGGGAGTGGACTTACACCTTTTCAAGCCCCCTCACCTGCGCGGACGGGGCAAACGGCTACCTGCTCACCGGCTCCCTCGACGGCGTGGCGGAACTGCTCGACGCGCAGGGCCGCGCCGCGATGCTCCCCTTCGAGCCCGGCGGCTCCCGGCTGGCCGTCATCGTGGGCTGCGCGCTCTCGCATGACGCCTCTCGCATAGCGCTGATCTCCGGCCTCGAGGATCAGCGCTTCCTGCTGATCGACCGAAGCGGCGGGGGCGCGGCGCGGGTCGTGCACCACGAGTTCCTTTCCGCGGGGTATCGCCGCCCGGTTCGGGTGCTCTTCAGCGGCAATAACGAATCGGTTGTCTACGAGCGGGAGGGGGGCCTCGGCGTCTACCACATAAAAAGCCGCGAGAGCGCCTTTATCCCCCTTGACGAAGAGATCGCCGCGCTGGACGCAAGCGGAAAGGACGGGCGCATTTTTATCGTCACCGCCGGGAAGGACACCCAGAGGACCTTCATCATGGTGCAGATGCCGCAGGGCATAACGCTTGAAACGCGCTTTCGCAGCAGGAACGTGTTCCTTGGACGGCGCGGCGCCGGAATCTACCTCGGCGGGGATCTGGCCATCGCGTCCTTTGCGTTGGAGAAAATTTAGTATGTATCGATTTTTATTATTAATAATGATAGTCTTACCGGGTTTCGGCGCCCCGGCCGGCGCGCTCGAATGGCCGGTTTCGGAAAAGGCCATAGTCCTGAACTTCGGCGCGAACGAAGAGGGCAGCCCGGTGCTGGGGACGGTCTTCGAATACGAGGGGGCCGTCAATGCCGCGGGGCCGGGGGATCTGCTTTTTGAATGCCCGGCAGACGGCGGCATGTCCGGGCTGCCTTCCCCCCTGGGCAGGTGGACCGCGCTCGACCATGGGGACGGCATAGTCAGCGTCTACTGCCGCCTGGCCCCATCCGCGCCGGAAGCGCCGCCCGGAGACGCCCCGCTTGTGGGCAGCGCGGGCAGCTCCGGCTGGTCGGAAGCCCCAGGCTTCTGCTTTTTTCTTTTCGACCGGAAGGAGCGCCGCTGGTGCAACCCCGCGATGATGATGAGCCCCTCTGAGGAGGACACCCAGATGCCCTCGATCATCGAGACGCGGCTCTCCAGCCCCTCCGCGCCGGCCTCAGGCGGCATACTGCCCGCCGCAGCGCGCCCCACCGTGATACGCCAGGGCACTTACCTCGTGTCGGTGACGGCCTCCGACAGAAGCAGCGCGGGCAGGACGCTGGCCCCCTACTGCATCGTCTGCATGGTGAACGGCAAGGAGGAGGGGCGCAGCCTGACCTTCGAGACCTTCACCGCGCGCGCCGGCGTCCTGATGACCTACCGCAGTGGCTTTGTCCCGGCCTCGCAGGTCTACCGCTCCTTTCCCGGCTTCGAAGTGGGCGAGGTGCTCCTGACGCGCGGCCACACGAGCCTCGATATCATCGTCAGCGACTTCGCGGGCAACACCCGCAGCATCGTGTATAGCCTTACGGTAGAGTGAATAAGCACGGCGACGGTCGCGGGAGGGGTTCGACTCCCCTCCGCCGTTATAGCCCGGAAAACCTGGCTGTCAGTCGGGGGGCTAAAAATTTTTCCGCGTCCGCGGCGGGGGGTGGCCGCTTTTTAAGGGCTCACCTCGAAAAGCGGAAGTTTAGGAGGAACTTGTTATGAAAAACAAGTATTCGACAAGTGCCATTATTATGATGGCGGGAGCGCTCGGCCTGGCTCTGACGCTCGTCATGACAGCGGCGGGGTGCGGCACCAGGTTTGACGGCACCAGTCTCGTGGGAACCACCTGGGTGGGAGAGGTAACCGACGACTACTCCCAGTTCGGAGCGGGACAGGTTACAACAAAGCGGACGGCAAAGTTCACTTCTGACACAGCGGGCACACAAGAGATCAAAGTCAGCAAGTGGTCCGGCGAGTGGTCGGACGACGGGAAGAAAAAAGCCCAGGGCCTGCTGGATGCGCTGACCGGCGACTTCACCTACACCTATGACGCGGAGAATCACAGCGGCAACTACAGCAGCAGCAAAGGCGCCGGCGGACGCTTCCAGATCGATGTCGAGAAGCGGGAAATTTCGCTGCCGGGCAACAGTTCCGACAAGCCCGTGGTTCTAAAACTGAAGTAGCCCGCAAAAGGAGGGCGTCTGTGCGCTTCAAAGTTCGATATGCGGTCATTTCTTTGGCGTCCCTCCTGACACTCGCGGCGGCCGGCCTGGGCGGTCTGCATTTCAAGCATCTCGCCCTCGTGCATGACTATCTCGCTTTGCTTGAAGCTGCCATGCAGGAGGGGGATATCCTGTGCCGTCTGGGAGACCGCACCTGGTCCCTGTACTTCAAGGGGCTGTCCTCAAAAGACAAGCGTTTTTCGCATATGGGAATCGTCCACCGTTCAAATAATGGAATTACGGTCATAAACGCGGACGGCAGTTTCTGGGCGAAAAAGGATTATGTCACGGAGACGCCCCTGCGCGAGTTTATCAATTCCGCGCGGCTTGTCGGCCTCTACCGGCTGAACGGGGTAGACGGGCGCGCGCTCTCCGCCGAAGCCCTGAAAACGCTCGGACGGCCTTTCGACTGGGACTTTGATTTGCGCAGCGCGGATCGCTTGTACTGCACCGAGTTGCTCTACGCGGTGCTGCAGAACGCCGCGCCGGAAATCCGCCTGAACACTGTCCGCGCCTTCGGCAAAGATATAGTTCCGCTGGACGCGATATCCGCGTCTCCCCAGTTTACCCAGATCCTGTATCTGGGCGAATAGCAACAGACTGCGGGCTGTCGGGCCGCGTATAGAGCGTCTTGCCCACCCGTTTGATGTGGGCAATCAAATCCTCGCTGGTGAGGTACCGAAAAAGGACGACATCCATTTTCTGGGGCAGCAACAGGTTGTCAAGGTCGTTTTCAATCTGCCATTTCGTTCCGAGGCTTATATTTCCCATGAGCGCGATGTCGATATCGGAGCAGGGCTTGTAATTGCCTTTGGCACGGGAGCCGAACAAGACGGCCCGCTCGACGCCGGGGTATGCGGCAAAAACATGCCGGATACGGGCAATGGCGTCATCGCTTAGTCCGCAGCGCATACGGCTTGTTTTCCTTCCATGACTTTTTTGAAGCGTACAAAGAGCGGAATATAGACGGCGGTAATGTCGTTTACCACAGCGGCGCTCTGCCATGCGGCATAGTCTTTCATAACGTTCCATGCGAGTGCATGGGTGAACTCGAAACTCCGCACCAGCCCCTCTTTGGCGAGGTCGGCCAGTATAGGGGCCAGTTCCCCGGCGTGGACACGCAGGTATTCGGCCTCCTCGCAGAGTTTGTCGAACGCCTTTACATAGTTTGAAAAACGCTGCCGCCATCGAATGTCCGGATCAATTTGGGTAGTCATAGTGAAAGTATAACGGGACCGCGCGAAACGATCAATAGCGCCGGGGCGCGTTTATCCTGGCAGCCTGTAGCACTTTGAATAATTCGATAAAAAATTCGCGTGATTTCACGCTTTTCGAGGCTGCTTTTGGAGTTTTTAGAGTAAATTTTTAGTGCGCTTTAGTCAAAGCGCTACAAACTCCTGGGCGCAAACGGCTTGACAATTTTCCCCATAAGCGGGATAGTTTCAATATGACAGAGCAGCCCGCCGCGTCCGCTGACGAGACCCTCGCCCGCGGGATTGCGGCTATCCTTGCGGAGCACAGGGCGCAGGACGCGGTCGTTATGGACCTGCGGAACCTGAACCTGTGGACCGACTTTTTCGTGCTTGCCACCGTCTCGAGCAGTACGCACCTTTCGGGCCTCGAGCGGCAGGTGAAAGACTTCTGCGCTGAGCGCGGCATAGCCCTGCTGCGCCGGTCCCCCCGCGGCGCGGCCGGGGACGAGTGGCGCGTCATCGATCTCGGCTCTGTCGTCATCCACCTGATGAGCGCAAAAATACGCGCGTTCTACGAACTCGAGCGCCTCTGGCACGAGGCGCCGGTGTGGAGCGCGGCGCAATAATGCCCTCCAGACCCTCTATTCCCGCCTGCGTCGCGGGGCTGGGGCGCATCGGGAGCCTCCTCGAGGATGACACGCTGCGCGAAAAGCCCTGCACCCACGCGGGCGCCATCGCGTCTGACCCGCACCTGGCCCTGCGCGCGGGCTGCGACCCGAACCCGCAGCGGCGCACCCTCTTCGCGCGGCGCTGGCGGGTGCCCGTCTACGCGGACGCGGCCGAGATGCTGCGCGTCCACCGGCCCCTGGTGCTCCACATCGCGGCCCCCCCCGGCGCGCACCGGAGCCTCTGCGCGCTCGCGGCCGGCGCGGGCGTTTCCGTCATCGTGTGCGAAAAGCCCCTGGCCGACTCCCTGTCTGACGCGCGCGCCATTGCGGCGCTCCACCGCCGGGGCCCCTGCCGCGTCATCACGAACCACGAGCGGCGCTACGCCGAAGACTACCTCCGCGCGAAGGCGGTCCTCGACAAGGGGACGCTGGGGGAGGTCCTCTCGATACGCGGGACCCTCTACATGGGGCAGCGCCGCGTCCTCGGCAGGCTGCTCTGGCACGACGGCACCCACATGGCGGACGCGATCAGGTTCCTGGGCGGGGGCGTTCTGCGGCACGAGAGGGCCTGGGGGGCGCGGCTCTCCGCGCAGGAGGGCACGGCCTTCCTCGCGGGCGCGCTCGATCGGGGGAGCGGCAGGACGAAAAAGCGCATCCCCGTGCTTATCGAGGTGGGCGCGGGGCGGGATCATCTGGTCTTCGAGATAGCGTTTTCCTGTGAGTGGGGCGCCCTCCGCATAGGGAACGGCGTCTTCAGTGTCATGAAAAGCGCGGATGCCCCCTACGCGGAGGGCTTCCGCGCCCTCGCTGACACCGGCGAGCGCTTCACGGGCCCCGCGCGGGCCTTCGCGAACCTCGCGTCTGACGCGGCCGCCTGCGCGCGGGACCCCACCCGCGTCCCGGCCTCGACCGCGCTGGACGGCCTCGCGGCGGTGACCTACCTCCGCTCCGTGTACCCCCTGCGGGAGGGCCTTTTTTGAGCCGCGCGGCCTTCGCTGCCCTGGTCGGCAGGCCCTCGGCCGGCAAGTCGACCCTCCTCAACGCGCTCTGCGGGCACAAGGTGTCGATCGTCAGCCCGGCCCCCCAGACCACGCGGAACGCGGTGCGGGGCATACTCAACCGCCCGGAGGGCCAGATCGTCTTCATCGATACCCCCGGCAGGCACAATTCACTTAAAAAATTCAACAAAAAGTTGACGGAAGTATCCGGCAAGGCGATGCAGGACGCGGATATCATCCTGTATGTGCTGGACGCCTCCCGCGCGCCGGGCCCCGAGGAGGCGGAGATCGCGGCACAAGCCGCCCCCCGGGCCGAGCGCAGCATCGCCGCGCTCAGCAAGCAGGACGCGCGCGGCGCCGACCTGGAACGCGCGCGGGCCTTCATCGCCGAAAAAATACCCGCCCTGCCGGTCGAGCGGGTCATCCCCGTGTCCGGCCTCAAGCGTGAGGGCCTCGACGCGCTCAGCGCCGCCCTCTTCCGCCTCGCGCCCGAGGGGGAACCCTTTTACCCGGCGGACTGCTACACCGACCAGGAACTCCCTTTCCGCGTGGCCGAAATTATCCGCGAGCAGGCCATGCTCCGGCTGCGGGAGGAACTCCCCCATGCGATCTACGTGGAGACCGCGGACCTGGAACTGCGGCCGGGGCCTGCCGGGGAGACCCTCTGGGTCCGGGCCTTCATCGTGACCGAGCGCGAGAGCCAGAAGGGCATGGTCGTGGGCAAAGGCGGCGCAATGATAAAAAAAATCCGCCTCGCCGCACTCGCCGAACTGCGCCCCCTCTTCGACTGGCACATCGACCTCGACCTCCGCGTCAAGTGTTCCAAAGACTGGCGCGCCAACGACGCGGTGCTGCGGGGTATGTTCAGAGGGTAGGAAGGGAGACTTTCTCCCGGCATTAATTGAAATTTATCAAGAAAAATGAAAAAAAATGCGGAAAAAACGCATTTTTTTCTTGACACGGCGGAAAAAGAGTATTATCATAATGGTATGCGTGTACGTACACGCAAATCTTTGGAAGGAGTTTTTTTATGAATAAAAAACTTTTGTTGGCGGGCCTCCTTTTGGCGGCTGCGGGTACCGGGGCCTTCGCCCAGGTGCACTGGTGGTGGTGGGGCAGAGCGCAGGTGACACCCTTCGAGCGGAGTTGGGATCCGGTCGAAGCGGACGACAACCCCCAGCCTGACGGGCACCTGTCAGCCTATATCTGGTGGACGCGCTTCGGCGTGGACGCCACCAACGGCGAGCGGAGCGTCGGTTTTCAGGCCGAAGTAGCCACGATGATGGAAGACACGGCGGACGCAACATCCTCGCCCTTTGCTTACTGGGCAGACTGGGCGGACTTCTGGTCGTACAGCCTGTGGTACAAACCTGCCCGCTTCCTGATGGTGCGGGTCGGCAAGTGGAACTACTGGCCGGGCGATGCCTGGGTGCTCGAGTTCTTCGACCGGACACGCTACTCGTGCGTGGGCATCGGCGAGGACGAGTTCTACTCGGGCTTCGACAACATGGTGCAGTACAGCACCGGCAGCGTCGCGTCGGGCACGGGCCTGTCCCCGGGCGCGCTCTTCGAAGGCTACTTCGGGCCGGTACAGGTCGACCTCAACTTCAAGAGCATAGACCCCACGATGAAGCCGCTCGACTATCTGCAAACCCTGCAGGTAGGGGTGCGCTACGAGATACCGGGGACCGGCTTCTTCCGCGCGCAGATGATCGGGTTCGATCCGAGCGGGAAGATTCAGGGTAACTTCTACAAGGTTGACAACGCGACGAGTCAGATTCAGGCAGCGGCCAATATCACCGCGGTGCCGGGCATGGAGTTCCGCGTGGGCTTCCACTATTACCTGTCAACCTCGATGACGAACTGGGTCGACGCGCTGCTGAGCGACTACAACTTCGAGGCGGACAAAGGCGCCATTTCCATCCCCCTGGGCATCGACGTCACCATGTTCAGCCCGCTTTCGTTCCGCGTGGTGGGCGATCTGCAATTTGGCAAGGACAAGCGCTTCGGCAAGGACATATCGATGTTCAAGGCCGGCGGCCAGGTAAAGTATATGATCAACAGTTACCTTACCGGCATCTTTAACGTTATTGCCACGAACATGGGCCTTGCCGTGAACGGCGCGTACTACGAGTACCGTAAACCCCGTATTGACGCGGCGCTCGGCGTACAACTGGCCAATTTCCATGGCGCGGCGCTGCAGGCAGGCGTGGTCGTACAGATTCCCACCGCGAAAAACACGCAGGTGGGCGTTGCCATCCCCATTTCTTTCGACTTCGGATGGTAAAAGGAGTTTAACATGAAAAAAGTACTTTTGACGCTGAGCGCGCTCTTCTGCGCCGCTCTTTTCGCTCTCTCGTTCGCAGGCTGCCCGGACGACCGGGAACTGCTGATCGATGCGGACCTTCCGCCGTTTGATCCGGTGGTAACGTTTGTAGTGAACTCTGCCGGAACCGGTTTTGAAAAAAGGGGGGATGCGGATGTGCCTGCACCTACCAAAGGTGATTCCAACGGTGTATTCGAGGCAGTAAACGGCCTTTATGTGTTTAATACTAAAGGAACTGCCAACGGTACGGATACAATTGGATGGGCAACAAATCTTACTTGGACTCACTACGATAATATCGGCTATATCAATTTTGATGCTGCAGTGGCGGATATGCTCGTATCACTCTCGAAGTTTAGCATAGCAATGTACTTCTGCCTACCGATTGACGCTCAGACTGACAGGGCCGATCATTACCTCTTTTCCTTTACCGACAATCTTGCCCCATCAAATGGTTTACTTCTTAATTGGGGAAACAACATCAAATTTCAAAAATTTGTAAATGGTACGGAGACTGTCGCCCTTTTGGATTTTAATAATTCACAGGCAAAATTGGGGTCATTGGGGGATTGGCATCATGTGGTGGTTACGGTTGATGGAACCACCATAAATATCTACCTTGATGGAAATCCAGTATTAGATGAAACCTCTGCAACTATGTGGAGCGGCAGCGATACCAACACAATTACTACCTATCCATGGCATAACACGGATATCGCTGCGGGAACCCTTGTCATTAATGGCATCAACCAAAAGGTCTGGGGAAATGCTTCGTATGGGCAACAATTATTCAACACTAAGTTTTACAAATTTGCCATCTACGATGAAGTGCTGACAAACGAGCAGGCGATGGGACTTGCAACAGCCGAAGACGAGGACATGGACGGCACCCCCGATCTGGATCAGTTGAACGGCTATTAGGAACGGGGGACCTGGGGCTTGAGAATCGCTTTGAAAGTCTGTGGTACTCCCGACATAACGGGAGTACCACGAAGCCTTTCGAGCCAGGATAAACGCATAGACAGGTCTACTGGGCTTTTCCTCCGTCATGCCGGGAAAATGCTCTTCATGGGCAGGGGGCGGACGGGGAAAATGATTAGAAGGCTGTTTGCGGCAACGAAGTTGCCGTCGGCTAATGCACGACGCGCCTGGGACTGCGCATCGTGATACCGCATGACGCTGCGCAAGAGGGCATTAGGGGAAAAAAAAGACAAAACCCGAAAAAATGTTTCTGTACCGAACAGAGTACCACCCGGCATCGCGAAGGTGTCGGCGACGGTGACCCGATACGGCAGCGCAAGGTTTTGGCTTCTTTTTGCCGGAAGGGGCGGCTTCAGGCCGCGTCATTTTCCTCGCGTTTGAACGCGCGCCGTCCACTGCCCCCCCCTGCGAGCAGATTCCGCGGTCAAGCCGCGGAATGACGGGGGGCGGGCGAGCCGCCTTCTCCTGCCGGATGTACGACAGCTACGCCGCGTCGTCCATGGGGGGCCAGTCTACCCGCGCCGGCATGCCCTGCCTACAGCCGCCTGATTTCGGCATCACTCAGACCGGTATATTCAGCAATTTGGGAAACAGGGATATGACCGGCCTTCAGTTTCCGGG
>JAISTO010000102.1 GCA_031272575.1 Treponema sp.
AGACCGTCATTGCCGGGCTTGACATAGTTCGGTTTTAACCGAACTACGCAATCTATTGAAAAAAGGGCCATTTTGGTAGAGATTCCGCGGGGGAGAGGGGAACCTTCGCAGCGAAGCTGTTCGGTCCCGTTTCCAAGTCGCGGAATGACGGTTGGCTCTTTCCTTAACTTGTTGACAGTGGGGCAAGGGGGGGCTGCTAGGGGCACACGAAGCGCAGTGTGTAGCGGTACCGCGATGCCGTGGGGATGCCGTTCAGCAGGGCGGGGGAGAGCGCGCGGATTCCGTCAAAGGCGCGGGATGCGGCCGCGCCGAAACCGCGGGAAGGGGGCGTCTCTTCCAGCACCCGGGTGCCGCGTATAATTCCGTCAGAGTCAACCAATATCTCTAAAATGACTATTCCATCCAGTCTTGCCCGCAGCGCGGCGCGCGGGTACACGGCGTTTTGTTTTATGCGCTCCTCGGGAAAGCGCGGGGCGCTGCTGACGCTCTCTGACGGCAGAAACAGGTCCCCCTCCGCCGCGGAGGCGGGCGCTGAAGCGGGCGCGGGGCGGGGCCTGGCGCCCGGCTGGGCGCGGCGGGGTATCCACGGGGAAGCCGCAGAGGGCGCCGCCTCCTCCGCGGGGAGCGCCGCGGCCGCGAGAAGCATCAGCAGGGGAAGCGCCGCTATCCGCACTGCAGCACCTCATAGTCCCGCGTGCCGAGGCCGATGCGCTCGGCGTGAGCGAGTTGGACCCGCCAGTCTGTTGTGGGGTGTACGAGGCTAAAGTGATCGTTTTCCGCGGGCGCTTTTTTGAAGGCGCCCCTTTCCGTCATGATGCTGTCAGGGATAGCCGGGGCCGCGTTCACCGCGTCGATGCAGGCCTGGTCGAGCGCGACCGCGTCGGTTGACGCGAAGATGCCGATGTCAGGCACTATGGCCGCGTCGTTGTCCCCATGGCAGTCGCAGAAGGGTGACACCTGATTCACCACGGTGACATGGAACTGCGGCCTGCCCGCGGTGACGGCCCGCGCGTACTCGGCCATCTTGCAACTGAGCGCCTCGTTGCTGCTTGCGGAAAAGTTGTCGATGGCGTGAAAGTTGCAGACCCCCACGCAGCGCCCGCAGCCCACGCAGCGCGCCGTGTCGATAAGCGCCTTCCCGTCGGGCCCCACCGTTAGCGCCCGCTCGTTGCAGTACCGTACGCAGAGGCCGCAGCCGCGGCACGCTGCCGTCACGACCGGCTTCCCGTCGTTATGCATGAGCATCTTGCCGGCGCGGCTCCCGCAGCCCATGCCGATGTTCTTGATCGCGCCGCCCATGCCCGTGCCCTCGTGGCCCTTGAAGTGCGTCAGCGACACGAACACGTCGGCGTCCATAACCGCCCGGCCTATGCGCGCCGTCTTGCAGAACACGCCCCCGGGCACGGGTACCTCTATGTCGTCCGTGCCCTTTATGCCGTCCGCGATGATGTTCCGGCAGTGCGCCGTCTCCCACGTGAAGCCGTTTTCGGCCGCGGCGTCGAGGTGTACGAGCGCGTTGTTGCGGCGCCCCACGTAGAGCGTGTTGCAGTCCGTCAGGAAAGGCCGCCCCCCGAGCGCCGCGATCTTGTCCACGAGCACCCGCGCGAAACCGGCCCGCAGGTAGGAGAGATTTCCCGGCTCCCCAAAGTGAATCTTGATGGCAACAAATTTCTCTAAAAAGTCAATTTTCGCCAACCCCGCGGCATCCAGCAGCCGCGCCATCTTGTCGAGCAGACTGTCGTTCATCTTGCAGCGGATGCTGGTGAAATACACCGGCGCCTTTTGCGTATGCGCTTGCGTTTGCATAAGCCCCCCTTATGCTGACAGCATACACGGGAAAGGGGAGGGGAGTCAAGATCTGCATATCCGGTACAAGCGCCCGCAGAGTATCCCGGTGCCGCACATACACAAGCCCCAGACGGACAGGAAGCAGACCCAGATACCGGCCGGCAGGGGGGGCAGGGCGTTTTCGGCAAGGACGCCGAGGGACCACTGGTCCGCGCCCTGTACCCTGCTGAAGGCAAAGAGCCTGCCGCCGCATGCGGTGTCGGTACGGATGATGCCCTCCGTCTCTTGCCGCGCGGCCGTTACCAGCGCCCTGAAGCACGAGTCGCAGGTCCCGGCCTCGCCCCGCGGCCCGGCGCCGCGGGGATCTTTTCCGGCAATGATGCTCCCTGTGCCGTCAATCAGGAAGAGGCTTTCGCCCGCGGCGGCCTCCTGCAAAAGCCCGTCGAGCACCCGCCCCGGGAAGCCCGCCGCAAGCGCGCGCTTCTGATCGATGCGGACCGCCGCCCATATCAGGGGCGTTTCCCCGAGGCCGCCCCGCCTCACCGTGACGGCGCTTTCCCCCGGAACAAGGCCGCGCAGATAATCGGCGGCCCGCGCGGGAAAACGCAGCTCGCATTCCCCGTAGGAGCGGAACGGCGCGCCCTCTTCAAAAAAGGCCAGGCAATAAAACCTGCCGGCAACGCCCTCCCTAAGGAGGCCTCTCTGCACCCGCTCCGGCGCGAGCGTCATGATCCTGCGGGCGGATTCCGTTACGCTCGTTTGCACTTCAGCGAGTTTTTTCGACACCAGGCGGCCTGCCGTACTGCTGACGGTTTGCAGGGCCTTTTCCTCGGCGCGGCGGACGCTGTTCTGAAAGAACAGGAGCCCGAAAACCATACCTGCCGTTACAACCAGTGCAGCGGCGAAGGGGATGCTTAGTATCCCCATGCTAAAGCGTTTCATGCCGTCAGCATGAAATACTTAATTTGAACGTGCAACACCCAAAAGGGTGAGTCTGCGGTTAATCGGTGATTTTTAAACGCCGCCGGCCGTAAGTTCCGCGAGCGCGTCTTCGAGGGCCTGTTCGAGCATTTGCGGCGGGGGCTGCTTGATGTGCCCCAGGCGGACCAGATCGTCGGCGAGCGCGCGGGACGCGGCGATGTCATCCTTTGCGCGGGTGTAGGCCTCGTCCCAAGTGAGCGTTACCCGCGCGACCCCCTCTCGCGCGGCCTCGAGCGCCGTGTCCGCGGCCTCCCGCGCAAACACGTCGCTTTCTTCCATCGTGGCGATGATGTTGTCAGGGGATATGCCCCGCGCCTCGGAAAAGTCCGCGATCGAGTGCGCGCAGCGTATCGCCATGCCGTCCGTGATCTTGCGGGCGCGGGCCAGGAGCGCGCCCTTCAGGATGCCCGGAAAGCAGACCGAGTTGTTCACCTGGTTGGGGAAGTCCCCGCGGCCCGTCGCGACGATGAAGGCCCCTTCCTCTTTGGCCGCGTAGGGCCAGATCTCCGGCACCGGGTTCGCGCAGGCAAAGACGATCGCGTTTTTCGCCATGCCGCGCACCCAGGCGCGCTGCACCGTGTCCGGCCCCGGGGTCGAGAGCGCGATGAGCACGTCCGCGCCCCGCAGCGCCTCCTCGATAGAGGGGCAGCGGGACGGGTTCGTCTGGCGGCAGAGTTCCCACTTGCGGTAGTTGCGCGCGTCCTGACGCAGGTCGTCCCGGCCCGAGTGCAGGCTGCCCTTCGAGTCAAAGATGACAAGCCGCCCGGGGTCCCCCCCGTCCGCCATGATGAGCCGCGCTATCGTCGTGTTGGCAGCGCCCGCGCCCAGCAGCACGATGCGCGCGTCCGCGAGGGCCTTGTCCGCCAGTTTCAGCGCGTTCAGGAGCCCCGCCAGGGTGACGCAGGCCGTGCCCTGCGCGTCGTCATGCCAGACCGGAATGTCGCAGGCGCCGCGCAGGTCGTCCAGCACACGGAAGCAGTTAGGCTGACTAATGTCCTCGAGGTTGACGGCGCCAAACGAGTACTGGCACATCTTCACGAAGTCGATCACCTTTTGCGGATCGTGGGCGCCGTCCGGCCCCCGCGAGTCGACGCAGAGCGCGACCGCGTCCACGCCGCCGAGGTACTTCATCAGCAGGGCCTTGCCCTCCATGACGCCGAGGCCCCCGGCCGGCGTGCAGTCCCCATCCCCCAGCACCCGCGTCGAGTCGGACACCACCGCCACCAGGTTCCCCCGGTTGGACAGCGCGAAGGACGCGTCGTCAGAGCCGGCCTTTACATCATCCCGAATCGTCGTGGAGATTTTTGAAACCCCCGGCGTGTACCACGCGTTGAACCAGTTGAACCCGTAGACCCCCGCCTTGGGCACGGTCTGCATCTTGCCGCTGTAAAAACGGTGCGCCGCGAGCGCGAGGTTTTTCAAAAACAGGGTTTTCGCCCGCGCCTTTTCGTCCTCGGATAAACGCGCGGGAAAAATATCATTTAAGTTTGAAAGTGACGGATCGATAGTCATGACGCCTCCATTGTGGTACAGTACGCCTTCTCCGTATCAAGCCCTATCCAGTAGTCCCCGTCCGCATAGTCGGCGCGGGCGGCCCCCCCCTCGCTCAGCGAGCCGAAGAGCACTTCGTCCACAAACCAGGACTTGAGTTTCTCTTCGACCACGCGGCCCGCGTTGCGCGCGCCGAACTCGCGGCTGTAGCCTTCCTCGGCAAGGCGCTCTATGCACGCGTCGGTGACCTCCAGGCTGACCTTTTTTTCGGCCAGTTGCTTTTTGAACGCGTCCACCTCTTTGCGGATAATCGCGATCATGATCTCTTTTGAAAGATGATGAAAGGGCACGACCGCGTCGAGCCGGCTGCGGAACTCGGGGCTGAAGATTTTTTCGATGGCGTCGTTCACCGCGCTTTCGTCCTGTACGCGATCGCCGAAGCCGATCAGGTTTTTGCCGATGTCGCGCGCGCCCGCGTTGCTTGTCATAATGACCACCGCGTTGCGGAAGTCCGCCTTGCGGCCGTTGTTGTCCGTAAGGGAGGCGTAGTCCATTATTTGCAGGAGGAGGTTGTAGATATCCTGATGCGCTTTTTCGATTTCGTCGAGGAGCACGACGCAGTGCGGCTGCTTGCGGACCGCCTCGGTAAGAAGGCCGCCCTCCTCGTAGCCAATGTAACCCGGCGGCGAGCCTATGAGACGGGAGATGGTGTGCTTTTCCTGGTACTCGCTCATGTCGAAGCGATGCATCGTAATGCCGAGCGTGTCCGCGAGCCGGCGGGCCAGTTCCGTTTTGCCGACCCCCGTCGGCCCCACGAAGAGGAAGTTCGCCACGGGCTTGTCCGGCGAGCGGAATCCGGCGCGGGAGCGCTTGACGGCCCGCGCCACCGCATCCACCGCCTCGTTCTGACCGAAAACCACCGCCTTCAACGTTGATTCGAGGTTTTGGAGTTTATCCCTTTCATTTTGCCCTATGGACTTTTCCGGGATTCTGGCCATTTTTGAGACAACGCTTTCCACGAGCGCGAGGTCTACCGTGACCGCGGTGACTTCCCCCGCCTGCGCGGAAACGGTGTCTCCTGAAGCGGCCGCTGACGCGGACGCGGACATTGCCGCCGGGCTTTCGGTCTTTGAGCGCCGCTCGTACGCGGCCAGTTTTTCGAGGAAGGCCGTCCAGTGGCGCTTCCTGGGTTCGACGCTTTCCTCGACCGCCGCCGTTTGCTGCGCCGTTCCCGGGGTTTCGGTTTTCGACGCTTGGATACGGGCGCAGGCGCCGGCCTCGTCGATAACGTCGATCGCCTTGTCCGGCAGCCGGCGCTCGGTAATGTACTGGGCGGAGAGTTTCACCGCGGCCTCGATAGCCTCGTCGGTGTACTGGACGTTATGGTGCCGCTCGTAGCGCGACTTTAAGCCATGAAGGATTTTGATTGCGTCCGCCTCCTCCGGCTCGTTGATGTCAATTTTTTGAAAACGGCGCGAGAGCGCGCGGTCTTTGTCGAAAATGCGGGTGTACTCTTCGTGCGTGGTGGACCCTATGCAGCGCACCTTGCCCGTGCCGAGCACCGGCTTGAGCAGATTCGCCGCGTCCATGGCGCTGCCTGAGGCGGAGCCGGTACCGATGAGCGTGTGGATTTCATCAACAAAAAGGATAGCCTTTTCTTTTTTCTGGATTTCCTCGACGATGCGTTTTATGCGCTCCTCGAAGTCGCCGCGGTACCTCGTGCCCGCGATGATAGCCCCCATGTCGATCGAGTAGACCGCATAGCCGCGGAGGAGCGGGGGCACCTCGTCCGCCGCGATGCGCTGCGCAAGCCCCTCGGTGACGGCCGTCTTGCCCACGCCGGAATCCCCCACATGGACGGGGTTGTTTTTCATGCGGCGGCAGAGCACCTGTATCGTGCGGTCGATTTCGGCCTCGCGGCCAATGACCGGCTCGAGTTTGCCCTCTTTGGCGAGGCTCGTGAGTTCCTGCGCGAAGCGCTCGAGCGTGGTCTTCTTTTTCGAGGCGCGCTCGGAGTCGAGCGCTTCGCCGTCCGGCCCCACCGCCTCGGCTATGCCGGATTGATTGGAGGTTTTAGAGAGATTTTTTAGCAACTCGTCCCGGTCTATCCCCGCCTTGCGGAGTGAGTAGCCGCAGAAGTTCCGCTCGTCATCGTAGAGGGACACGAGTATGTCCGCCACATCGATGGTCGTTTTTTGCGCGGACTGGCTCGAAAAAATCGCCCGCTGGATGACCCCCCGGAAGTTGATCGTTTGAATCGGGTCCTCGCCCTCGCTGCAGGGCACTTTTAGGTCGAGGTAGCCCTCGATAACCCCGCGAATCGCCGCCGGATCGACGCCGCAGGCCGCCACTATGCCCTGCACCTCGTCGAACGAAAGCGCCGCGTAAAGCACATGCTCCGGCGTGAGGTACTCGTGGCTCCGCATCTTCGCCTCCGCATACGCGGCATTCAGTATGGCCTGCACCGGCCCGGAAATTTTCAGCAGTCTCGCCATTTTTTTACTCCAGGGTGAGACTAGCACAAGCGCGCGGGAAATGTCAATAGCGCTTGACACTTTTCACAAAAACCGCTATGCTTCGCTCGGAGTGTCACATGAAGAAGGCATTTTTTTCCCTTTGTTTGCTCAGTATGGGGGCTTTTTTCGCGGCCGCGCAGGACGAAGAGGCCGTTTCCGCGCAGGAACAGCCGGGGGCAGAACAGCCCGGGGCAGTTCTGCCCGGGGCAGTTCTGCCCTTAGCGGAGCGGCCGGCGCCTCTTATAAAGGCGCCGGAGGCGCTTAAGGTCGAGAGTCTCGCTTTTGACTTCGGCGCTCTTGTGGGCTACAAAGAAAACATTTTCTGGAACGAGGAAAACGTCCGCATAGATTTTGCGGCAAAATACTTCACTCTTGTCGGGGATTTGTCGATGAACAACGACAAAAAGTACGCCCCCCTTGCCGCGCAGTTGCCGGGGGACGATTTCCTTGGCTACTACTTTTTTATGAACGAAGGCGGCGCAAAGGTCAACCTGGGACGCTTTTCTTTCGACGCCGGACGTTTTAAAAATTACGATATTATTGACTCTCCTTACTCACTTTTTATCAACTCTAACGGCATAAGCGCCAACACGCTTACATTGAAATATGACGGCGCTTATGTTCAGTACCAATCACAATGGATAGAATTTAATTCCCGCAGTGGTGTTTCCACGCCCGCATGGGATGAATATCATAAACGCCTGGAACAGGGCGGTCAATATCTTCCCGTTGAAAATAACGAATCTGATTACGATTCAAATTATTCTCCTTATACGCTCGGTTTTCCCGACCGCGGGGCCAACTATAAAACCTACGCGCTCAAGATAAAAGACTGGCGTATCGGCTTTCTCGATGCCGCGGTGTATACGGGCCGTTCGTTCGATTACGAATATTTTCTTAACCCTCTTCCCCAATATTTTATCCAATATGTCAAAGTTGCGGAAGGCCGTCCCTGGAGCACCGGTTCAAACGAAAATGACATGATAGGATTTTTCTGGGATATCAAAAAAGAACAAAAGTGGGATGCATACGCGCAGGTACTGTCAGAAGATTTGAACCTGGGATTCTTAAATCCTCTGTTCGGGGAGGGAACTTTTTCAACGATTCCCTGGAAGGGAGCCTGGGCTTTGGGCGGCCGTATATATACGCCTTACGGACGTTTCGGATTTCACCATGCGGGGGCATTGAAGTATACTTTTGAACCTATCGGCTCGCCCGAGGGGACGCGGTCGGGAGACGACGCGATAACCGCCTATGGTTACAGTTATTATCCCGAGACGCGCTATTATAGTGACGGCAGCCTTGTCAATATTTTGATCGAAGATACCATGGCAGGTTACAAGTATGGCGAAAACAACATCGCGTTTCAGTTTGACTATCAACATACCATCAAAAAATTTCTTGTAAACGCGGCATTGGAACTTGTGCTTGCGGGGAGCAACTCTCCGGCTAACCCCTGGCAGGAAAATGCCCGTCAGCGCGACTCGCGTACCGGCCTTCTGGACGATGGTTTTGAAACCCGTCTGGAACTGCGGGGCAATGTTTCCCGTGCCTTCGGCAGGTGGACATTTTGGGCGGCCGCTGCGGTGGGCGGCAGATTCAACAAATTGGAACTGGTCAATCCGGCGGATTTAAACTCTGACGGCTATACTGATCAGTATTCCGGCGTTGCCGATACTATCTGGATATGGAAAGCATCAAACAAGCACGAGGCTATCCTTCGCTTCAGCCTGGGGGCGCGGTGCTGGCTGGGAGTGTTATGATGAAACGAGCGGGCATTTGTATCATCTTTTCGTTCCTTGCTCTTTTCGCTTACAGCGAAACGTACTTTATCGACAGTGAAGAAGTCCGTACGCTCCGGCGGCTCTACACGCTCGAGGGTATCGTATTTCCGATGAATGCGTATCCCGTAAATGGGAGCGACCTGCTTGAAGCGGCGCAGAAACTTCCGTCCCCGGTCACTGAAAAAGACAGGAACGCGCTCGATTCGTTAATCCAAAAGTTTTGCGGGCAGCGGGACGCGAAATTTCTGCTCGAAGGGGCGCTGGCGGTATCTTACGAACACCATTTTCGCACCTCGCTGGTCTATGCGGATCCGAGTCCCGTAAAAAACGGCCTCGACTTTCAGCGGGCGTATCTTTTATCCGATCCGTTTCTTTCGCTCGGAACAGGGGGGGGGGCGTTTACCGGAGTAAATATCGAAGCGGAAGTGTATGTGCGGCAGCAATGGGAATACGACTATGCGCCGGTAAATAACTTTTTCTTCCCCTCTCCAGACAATACGTTCGCGATTAACTTCAATGTGCTGAACCGGGGTGTTCTCGCCTGGAACAGTGAGCATCTTGATATTAGTATA
This sequence comes from Treponema sp., assembly GCA_031272575.1. Lineage (GTDB taxonomy): Bacteria > Spirochaetota > Spirochaetia > Treponematales > Breznakiellaceae > JAISTO01. The sequence continues at coordinate 9,133 of JAISTO010000102.1, forward strand.
GGCAGGGATCAGGCGCATTTCGGCAATACACCGGGGGCCTCGCTGTATCCGTCGCTTGCGCTGCCGTATATGGATGCTGTCCGCTTGAGTGTTCCCATAGGCCGCTTTTCGATGGATTATATGCTCGCCTCCATCGAACCGAGACGGGCAAAAGAAGAAAGTGGTATTGCTTTGGGCGATTACTTTGGCTTCATGTTGGACGAGGTGCAGACGGCTATTTTCAGCGCGGCGCATCTTTTCCATTGGAACTTCGGAAAAGTTAAGGCGGGGATAGGCGCGAATGTGGTGTATGCGCGGAGCAACAATATGCTGACAATTACCGACATACTTCCTGTCTCGATATTTCATAACGATGATATGCGTCCCAATAATCTTACTTTTACCCTGGATTGTTCGTGGGCGTTCTGTCCGGGATTTACGCTTTCGTTTATGTTGGGGTTTGATGATATTAATGGAAACGCTATCGGCATTGGAGATACTTCGATTCCCACTATACCGGCGGGTATTCTTCAACTTGAATACGTGTTTACCGCCCCCCCCCTTGCGGCGGATTTTTTGTTCGAGGCAGGTTATACTCACTATCTATGGGGGAATTATGCGTACTACGACTTGCCGAATAACGGAGAGGATTGGGGGAATGTATACCTTGAAAAGGCCGTCTACCGGTATGCCGATCGTGACCACGGCATGCTCCTCCCCCTCACGAGCCCTTACGGGCCGGGCACGATCTGGGGCAGGCTGAAGGGGGACCTCGCGTTCAGCGGCTTCCCCCTGCGCGTTGGCGCGGACCTGCTCCTGCTCTCAAAAATAAAGGCCGCCAACCTCGTTACCACGCCGTACGAACGGGATGACGCGCTCGAAAAAAGCGCGCGCTCTTTTTATGCGGCGCTCGACCTCCCCTGCGCGTACACCTGGCGCGGCTTTTCCTTCACCATAACGCCGAGCCTCGTCGTCTGTGACGGCGAGGCCGCGTTCGAGTGTACGCTCGGCGCGCACTATCGTCTTGGAGGGGCGCTCTCCCTATGATCACCGTGCTTGCCTGCTACGAGCGCATTTCCCTCTTCCACACGCTGGAGCCGTTTTTCAGAAAGAGATTTCGCGCGCGTTTCCGTTTTACGCAGTCGCCCCGCTGGTGTCTGGAAAAAGACCGCAATCGCGTGCTCGTTATGGAGCGCTGGTTTCAGGCGCGCACGCCGCCTGACCTCGCGCTCATGGAGCGGCTGCGAAACAAATACGACCGCATCTACTTTCTTTCCGGGCAGCCTGACGCGGGAACGCATGGGCTGGAACTCTTACCCTATGTGGACCGGCTCTTTCACAAATCCGTTTTTCGCGACCGGGAACTCTACAACAAAAATCTCTATTCAAAAAATCTCTTCGCCGATTACTATCACCGCAATTATGGGGTGAACGATACGCGGCCTGAATATCACTTAAAGCATACGCTCAGTAAAGATGACCAAAACAAACTGTGTCTTTCGTGGAACATCGGCGTGGGGGATTATCCGAGGCGGCACACGCGGCAGCGCGTCGGGGTGCTTGCGGCGCGCGCGGGCTTCCCGCGCCTGGGGCGCTGCTTCAAGACAGGGAACGAAAACGCGCCCGCGGATTTTTCCGGGCCGCGGCGCGGCATCGCGGTGCACGCGCGAATCGATCCGGTAACGAGCGAGTCGGTCGCGTACCAGCGGGTGCTTTTTCTGAAGACGATCCAAAACGATCCGCTCTTCCTTACCGGGCTCGTCAATCAGAACCAGTACTACCGGGAACTGCGCAACGCGAAGATGGCGCTGTCCCCCTTCGGGTGGGGGGAGGTCTGCTTTCGCGACTTCGAGGCGATACGGGCCGGCGCCCTGCTCCTTAAGCCGGATATGTCACACCTGGACACCTGGCCCGACGTGTATGTGCCGTACGAAACCTACATCCCCCTTAACTGGGACGCGTCGGATCTGAAAGAGAAGGCCGCGCACTATCTTTCTTGTGATGCGGAACGGGCGCGGATCGCGCGCAGCGCATGGGAGCAGTATAGCGCGCAGTTGGCGCAGGTAGAAGATCGTTTTGCGGAGTTGTTCGCTCCGATTTTGCATAAAGGGACATCATGAAAAAGAGGATTACAACAGAACAGGTCATTAAAGTGATCATCGGCGGGGTGTTAATCTTGTATCCGGTCTTCATCTTTGTCAACTTCAAAGTGGGAATGGATCGCAAGTACACCTCCATCGGCGTGATGATTTTTGCATCGCTTTACATTTTGATCAGCGGGCGTAATTACCGCGGGAGGCATCGCTGGATGATGTATCTCTGTCCGCTTATCCTTTTGGGGATAGGGGCGCTGTGCTTCTTGTCGCAGACGGGACGGATGCGGGATACCTACCCCTGGCTCTCGGAGGCGGTGCTGCGGACGTACCCGGCGCTCTCCGATCTGGTCTACACCATCATCTTCCTGCTCTCGCTGTTTATTCCGCCGCCCATCGTGTACACCTTCGCCGCCACCGTGGACAAAAACTTCGCGGCGAGTCTGCCCGAGGCGGCGCTGCGGGCGTTTTGCCGCAGGATGACGATCATCTGGATCGCCTTCTTCCCCCTCGACGGCGTTGCGGCGGTCGTTACCACCATGCTCTGCATAAACAAAACCGGCGAATTAAAAAAATGGTACGATATGCTGTGGGGCATTTACAACGCCGCGGTTTCGTATCTGCTTATGGGCTTTATCTTCGTCGGCGAATACGCGCATTACCGCCTGCTGGTACACCGTTACAAAAAAAGCCGGCCGCAGGCGGCGCCCAATAAGGAATTAAGCGTATGAAAAAACACAAGATTGTTTACAAGTCGCTCGTGTGGCCGCTCTTCGAAAAATGCGTGTCTGATCCGCTCTTCCGCTTTGTGCCGCGCTGGATTCCGGCAAACATCATCACGCTGTTCGGCAACTTCTGCCTCTTCCTCTCGGCCTTCGCCGGCTATGCGCTCCGGAACGGCGCGGTGTCACGCTGGGTCTGGCCGGTTGTCCCGGCGCTCATTCTGATCTACTGCGCCTGCGACTGCTGGGACGGCAAGCAGGCCCGCAGGACGAATACCAGTTCGCCCCTCGGCAACTTCCTCGATCACTACTTTGACATTCTCGTCCCCATGATGATCGTGCCGGCCTTCGTTTTCTCGTACCGGATACACGATCCGCTTGCGGTCGCGCTCATTTTCATCGCGGTGTATCTGCCGCTCTTTGCCACCTACTTCGAGCAGTACTACACCGGCATGATGTATTTCGAGACAATTGGCGCATTCGAGTTTATTGTCATTTTTATCATTTTTTCATCTCTCGGATATTACGACGCGCCCCGGGATTTTTTCACCAAAGCGCGCTGGCATTCTTTTTCGTTGATTCATCTCGCGCTTATTGCAAGCGGCATAGGCTCCCTGGGATTTTTTGTGAAGAATATATGCAGGTCCTGGGCGCGGACGAAAAAGTGGCCGCTCCTGTTTTTGCTTACCCTGGGGGCGGCCGCGTTTTTTGCGTGCCGCCTTTTCGATCCCGTGGTCATTGTGTGCGCGGTGGGCCTCTACTGCGCGTCGTACACGGAGCGTTTCATGCTTGCGTATGTGAAGGACAAGAAAGCGCCGCTCCCCGATTTCCTCTACCCGCTGCTGCTGGCGCTCGTGTTTTTTTTCAGGGACGCGCTTCAGTTGCCGCCGCGCTTTGCCGCGGCGGCCGCGGCCGCATATCAACTGCTCAGCATGGCGGCGCTTTTCGTGTACGGGTTTGTGCCGCTCCGTAAGGGCTGGATACTCGTGAACCCGCCCGCTCCGAAAGAGCCTGCGCCGGAGGCGGCGCCGGAGGCGGTGCCGGAGGCATTGCCGGAGGGCGGCCATGTTTAAAGTGGACAACGCGGTTATCCTGGCCGCGGGGGTGGGCTCGCGCTTCATTCCCATCACCTTCGAGACGCCGAAGGGCCTCGTGCCCGTGCGGGGCGTCCCCATGATAGAGCGGCAGATAAGGCAGTTAAGGGCGGCGGGCATTCAGGACATCATCATTGTGACCGGCTATATGCGCGAAAAGTTTAACTACCTCAAAGAGAAATACGGGAAGATCAAAATCATCTACAATCGCGAGTACGCGGTTAAAAACAATCTCTCCAGTTTGTTCCGCGTGCGGCGCTTCCTGAAAAACACGTACATCCTTTCGTCTGACAACTGGATACGCGAAAATATGTTTCACCCGAGCGAGGAGCGCAGTTGGTACAGCGCGGTCTACAAGGAGGGCCCAACGGACGAGTGGTGCCTCAGCCTCGCGGACGACGGGCGCATAACGGACGTCACGATAGGGGGCGCCGATTCCTGGGTGATGTACGGCCCGGTGTTTCTCAGCGAGGATTTTTCCGTGCCCTTCCGGGAAAAACTGTATCAGTACTATCATACGCATGGCACGGAAAATTATATGTGGGAGCATATCTTCATCGCGGAAAAAGCGCATTTCGATCTCTACGTGAACAAGCAGAAATCTGACAACGTGTATGAATTCGAAAGCCTCGAGGAACTGCGCGCCTTCGATCCGGAATATGGTTACCGCACGTCGAATAAGTGTCTGGCGGTCATATCGAACGTCTTCGGCGCGGAGGAAAGCGCGATAAAAAACGTCGCGGCGATAAAGGCCGGCATGACCAACAACTCGTTTTCATTCGAGGTGAACGGCGAAGCGTACATTTTCCGGCATCCGGGGAAGGGCTCGAATCTGCTGATAGACCGCCGGCGCGAAAAGGCGGTCTACGAAACGATAAAGCCCCTCGGTGTCTCGGACGATGTCGTCTACTTCGACGAGAAGTCGGGGGTGAAGATTTCGCGCTACTACAAAGGCGCGCGGAACACGAGCGCGCAAAACCTCCGCGATCTGAAAGATTCCCTCGCGCTGCTCCGCCGCGTACATTTGAGCGGCCTTAAAACCGCGAAGCCGTTTTTGATCGACCGCGAGATAAAGCGCTACATGAATATGATGATCGGCAAGGATAACCTAAAGTATCTTTTCAGTACGCGTATGTACTTAAAGATGATCCGCGTACTCGTCATCCTGAAAAAAATGAAGGTCCCCAAAACGCTCTGCCATGTGGACTGCAATCCGGATAATTTCATCAGGCTTGAAGACGGCACCCTCAAGTTGATCGACTGGGAGTACGCGGGCATGGCGGACCCGATCATGGACATCGCCATGTACGCGATCTACGCGTACTATTCAAAAAAAGAGGCGGACGATTTTCTGAAACTGTACCTCGGACGAAATCCGCGCCTGGGGGAAACGCTGCGCCTCTACGCGTACATGGCGCTCGGCGGGTTTTTGTGGATGCTCTGGACGGAGTACAAAGAGTTCTTCGGCGTCGCGTTCGGCGATTACGGCCGGAAGATGCGGCAGTACGCGGAAGTGTATTACGACTACACGCTTTCCCTCGCGGGAAAAAACAAAAAGTCAAAAAAACCAAAAGGAAGGTAAATGCCAATGAACGAAAATTTGCAAAAAAACTCGAAATGGGCGAAGGGGGGTGCGGCAATCAATATTGATATGCTGCTCTTCCCCCTCTTGCTTGTACTTGCGATGGCCCTGCTCATCTATTTCTTCCCCGAAGGGGCGGCCGGCGTCATCGGTATGCTGAACAGCATCCTGGTGAATCAGGGGGGTGTCTTTTACATAGTCACCGGCGTCTTCATGCTCGGGTGCAGCATCTATATCGCGGCGTCGAAGTGGGGCGCGATAAAACTGGGGGCGCGGGAAAAACCGGCGTACAGCAATTTCCGCTGGGGCGCGATGATCTTCACCTCGACGATGGCGGCGGATATCCTGTACTGGTCGCTGATCGAGTGGGTGTACTATTTCCAGGCGGACCCGGCGGGGGAAGGGGGGCTCTCGCTCGCGTCCCACGCGCGCATCGCGTCCGCCTACCCGCTCTTCCACTGGGGGCCTATCCCCTGGGCGTTTTACATACTGCCGGCCGCCGCGTACGCGTATATGTTTTACGTGAAGGCGCGCGGCCGCAGCGCCCTCTCTGAAGCGTGCCGCCCCATCCTCGGCAAAAAAACTGACGGCGCGCTGGGCCGCGTTATCGACACGGTGGCGATCGTCGGGTTTATCGGCGGCACCGCCACCACCTTCGCCACCGCGACGCCGCTCATCGCGGAGTCCATCAACGCGCTCTTCGGTACCGCGCTGGGAAAGAGCCTCACGGTGATCATCCTGCTTGTGGTGGGGCTCGTCTTTACGACCGCGGTCCTCATCGGCATGAAGGCGATTGCGAACCTGGCGGTGTTTAATGTGGCGGCCTTCGCGATTCTGCTCGCCGCGATCTTTTTTATGGGGCCCTCGAAGTTCATTATCGAAAGCGGCGTCTCCGGCATAGGCACCATGCTGAATAACTTTGTGTCGATGGCCACCTGGATGGACCCGCTCCGCGCAACCGGCGAGGGTGGGGGGGCTGCAGGCTTCCCCCAGCAGTGGACCGTATTCTACTGGGCTTACTGGATCGCGTGGTTTGTCGCGACGCCCTTCTTCATCGCGAAAATAAGCGAGGGCCGCACGATCCGCGGCATGATTTTCGGCGCGTACTTTTACGGCATAGCGGGCACCTTCCTGTCCTTCATCGTGTTCGGCAACTTCGGCCTCTATCAGCAGGTCTCCGGCAAAGTGGACACGGTGGGTATGCTCGACGCCGGCAGCGCCCCCGCGCAGATCATCGTGGAGTTCTTCAGACAACTGCCGCTCGTAAAACCGGTGCTCTGCCTCCTCGCCATCGTGATGATCGCGTTTTACGCGAGTACCTTCGACGCGATAACGCTCGTCATTTCCGGCTTCTGCAAAAAGAACGGCCTCGAAGATCACCGCGACACAAAACTGCGCATCTACTGGGCGCTCGTACTCATCATCCTGCCCATATCACTCATCTGGTCAGAGAGTACCCTTTCGTCCCTGCAGACCGTCTCGATCATCGCCGCCTTCCCCCTCGCGCTGATCATGTATCTGATCGTGTTCAGTTTTTTGAAGGAACTGCGGGGAAGGGTGGGGAGTAGGGGATAGGGAGTGGGGGGGCAAGACGCGCCATGCCCCCCCGGCACTCCGCGCTTGGCCCCCCTCGTCACTCCGCGCGTTTAGCCTAAACTTGTCCCATATCTTTAGCCCACTCTGAAGAAACAGGATTTTAAGAATTTAACCGCGAATTATGCTAATGAACGCGAATTTTATTAAGAGTAATATTCGCGTAAATTCGTG
>JAISTO010000178.1 GCA_031272575.1 Treponema sp.
CCACTCCCCTCGCGCCCTCCCCCCTTTTGCGCCTTCTGCGCCTTTGTGGTGGTATTTTTCCCTCACCCCTCCCGCTCCGCGCCCCCGCACCATGCTCAAGTCCCAATTCCCAAGTCCCAAGTCCCAAGCACTACAGCACCGCCACCGGATCCACATCCACCTCCAAAAACACCTTCGGATCGCGCTCCTGCTCGCAGCGCTTAAGGATTGCGCGGGCGGCCGCGTGAAGAGGGCCCATGCGGGGGCCGCGGAGGATCAGGTGGCGGCGGTGGCTGCCGTTCAGGACGCTGAGGGGGCACTCCGCCGGACCCAGCACGTCCGCGCCGGGCGGCAGGAGGGGCGCGGCCAGTTCCGCGAGGCGCGCGATCGCCCGATCCGCGCGGCCCGCGTCCTTCGAGCGGATCGTGAAGCGGATGAGGCGCGTGAAGGGCGGGAAGCGGAGCGCCTCCCGCTGGGGGAGTTCCCGCGCGAAAAAGCCCTCCACATCGAGGGCGCAGGAGCGGCGTATCGCCTCGTCCTCGGGGCGGAAACTCTGCACGATCACGAGGCCGTCCGGGAAGTAGCGGCCCGAGCGCCCGGCCACCTGCACCACCAGCGAAAAGACCCGCTCCGCCGCGCGGAAGTCCGGCAGTTGCAGGCCCGTGTCCGCAAGCACCACCCCCACGAGGCGCACCCCCGGAAAGTTGAGGCCCTTGGCGACCATCTGCGTGCCGAGCAGCAGGTCCAGTTCCCCGGCGCGGAACCGGTCGAGGGTCTCCTTCAGGCACTCGGCGTTCCCCTGCGTGTCCGCGTCGGCCCGCGCGATGCGCAAATCCGGAAACGCGGCGCGCACCTCCTCCTCGACCAGTTCCGTGCCCACGCCGCGGAAGCCCGCCTCAAGTGACCCGCACTGCGGACAGACCGCGGGCGGCGCTGCCGAGTACCCGCAGTAATGACACGAGGCCCTGCCCGCGGCCTTGTGCCAGGTGAGGGACACGGAGCAGCGCTTGCATTGCAGCACGAAGCCGCAGGAGGGGCAGCGGTAAAAATGCGCGAAGCCCCGCCGGTTCAAAAACAGGATAGTCTGCCGCCCCATCAAAAAAGTTTTGCGGATTTCCTCTTTCAGGCCGCGGCTCAGTACCCCCCCCTCCCCGGCCAGAGGCACGAGGCGTATGGACGGCAGGGTCCCCCCCGCGAGGCGGCGCGTCAGATTGAGGCGCTGTATGCCGCCTTCCTGCATCATGCGCCAGGCCTCGGCGGAGGGCGTCGCGGAGCCCATCAGGAGGCGGGCGCCCGTCCGGGCGCAGCGGTGCATGGCCGCCTGCCGGGCATGGTAGCGGGGCGCGCTCCCCGACTTGTAGGACCCGTCCTGCTCCTCGTCGATAATCACGAGCCCCAGGCGGCGCAGCGGCGCAAACACCGCGCTCCGCGGCCCCACCACAATCCGCGCCTCCCCCCGCCTGATCCGCTGCCACTCGGCCAGCCGCGCGCCGCTCTTCATCCCCGAGTGCATCGTCGCGGCCGTGCTCCCGAAGCGCTTCCCGATCACCTCCGCGGTCTGGTGGGTCAGCGAAATCTCCGGCACGAGGTAGATCACCGATTTCCCCTCGGCAAGCGTCCGTTCCGCGGCCCGCAAAAACACCTCGGTCTTCCCCGAGCCCGTAATACCGTACAAATAAAACAAGGAGGGGGGGCGATTACCATTCCCTTTTTCCGTAACGGCGGGATCACCTTCCGCCCCCCCCCCGCGCGCACTTCGTTGCGCGCTCCCCCCCTGATGCGTCAACCCTTGCTCCGTAATTGCTTGTTGTACCCCCCCCCCCTGGTACGCGCGTACTTGTTCCGCAATTGTTTGTGGTACCTCCCCCCCCTCCCGCGGCTCCTCCGCGAAGATCGCGTCGAGGGCATCCTGCTGCTCTTCCGACAGGGTGAGCGGGGAAGCGGTCATCTCCTCAGACGCGGCAAGACCCGGGGTATCAGCGGCCCTGCGCCCCGAAGGGAGCATAGCGCCCAGGGCCTGCCCCAGGCTGCAGAAGTAGTACGCGGCCACCCACTTTGCAAGATCGAGGGTCTCTTCGTCGAAGAGCGGCTCCTTGTCCACCACCCGCCGGATCTGCTTCAGGGCCTTGCCTTCCAGCCCCTCCGGGGGGCCGGGGCTCTCACTCACAACGAAGCCCGCCGCGTCCCGCGAGCCGAGGGGGACCATCACCCGCTTCCCCACCGCGGCCTCGCCCTTCGCGTCTATCCGGTAACTAAGCACCTTGTCGTAGGGGATGTTAAAGACGACCCCGAAGCAGGGGCCCTCCGCGTTCAGGCTTTCCATGCGGTGTTTTTCATTACTCCTGCTTGAGCCCCGCGGGACTGATATCCGCGGAAAAGTACACGGCCGGTACCGCTGCGGGGACCGCGGGCGTTTGCACCGCGGCCTCGACGAGCACCGGAGACCGCGCGGGGGGCTGCGCCGCGCCGGTCTTCGTGTCGTTTGAGGAGAACCACGAACATCGCGAAAGAATCCGGAGCAGCGCCAGAAGCACCGCGGTGATGCCGCCCCACGCGGAGCCTGTCGCTATCCTTTTTCTTTTTTCCCCTTTTGTCTCTTTTTCGTTTTGTTCCATGGGTACCCTGCCTGTTACGCGCCGATACAAAAACCTCTAAAAACTGAAGTTTTTAGAGGCCGAAGGCCCGCTTGAGCAGGCCGAGGTCCAGTTCGGGGTACACGGGAAAGCGCCCCAGGAGCGCCGCGACCCGCTCGAGGCTCTCGGCCTTCGCCCCCTCGGAGACGAGGTGCTTCGCCTTGCCCGCCGCTCCCGTGCGGGGGTCAGGGGCCGGGGACGTGTTCTCGAGCACCATGCTGATGATAGCGGCCAGTTCCTCCATTTCGGCTGCCCCCATGCCCAGGGTGGTAACCGCGGCCGTGCCTATCCGCATGCCGGAGGTGTACCAGGGGCCGTTGGGGTCGAAGGGCAGGGCGTTGCGGTTCGCGGTGATGCGGCACTCGTGGAGGCTCGACTCGGCCTGGCGGCCGGTGATACCCGTGCCGCTCACGTCCATGAGGAAGAGGTGATTGTCCGTCCCGCCGGTGAGGACGTTGAGGCCCCGCTTCGCGCAGGCGGCGGCGAGGGCGCGGCTGTTTTCGACGATGCGGGCCGCGTAGGCGCGGAACGCGGGGGCACCCGCCTCTTTGAACGCGACCCCCTTGGCCGCGATGACATGGGGGAGCGGCCCCCCCATCGTGAGCGGGCAGCCGCGGTCGAGCGCGTCCGCGAACTCCGCGGTGGAAAGCACGAAGCCGCCGCGGGGCCCCCGCAGCGTCTTGTGCGTTGTACTGGTGACTATGTGCGCCCAGGCGACCGGATCGTAATCGCCGGAAAAAACCTTGCCCGCCACGAGGCCGGCAAAGTGGGCCATGTCCACCATTAAGACCGCGCCCGCCTTATCCGCGATCTCCCTGAAGCGCCGGAAATTGATTTTCCGCGGGTATGCGGAAAAGCCCGCGAGGAGCACGAGGGGCCTGACCGCAAGCGCCTGGCGCTCGATCTCGTCGTAATCGAGGAGCCCCGTTTCCCGCGAGACCGTGTAGCCGTAAGTATCGAAGAGTTTGCCTGACATATTCTGCCGGTACCCGTGGGTAAGGTGCCCGCCGGAATAGTAATCCTGCCCGAGCAGGCGCTGATTGCCGAGCGAGGAGCGCAGTTCGCGCCACTGGACGTCGGTCAATTTGTACAGGTTTTTTTCGCCCGCCTTTTCCAGGAAGGGCGCTTCGACCCGGGTGGTCAAAATGGCCCAATACGCCAGCATATTGGCGTCCGCACCGCAGGCAGGCTGCACATTGGCGTACTCCGCGCCGAAGAGCGCGCGCGCCTCCTCCTGGGTAAGGGCCTCGACCGCGTCGACGTTCTCGTTGCCCGCGTAAAACCGGCGGCCCGAAACGCCCTCCGCGTACTTGTCGGTAAAGAGGTTTCCCATCGCCAGCTGCACCGCGAGGGAGCAGTAGTTTTCGCTTGCGATCAGTTTGACGCGCTTGCGCTGATTTTCCAGTTCGCGCACAATGTAATGCGCGATTTCAGGCGCCGACCGGGACACTTCAGCAAGATTGCAAAGGTACGCAAGGAGCGGCACATTGACCGCCCCCGGCGTCGTCTGTGCCAGATAGGCACTCACGGGGTTTTCTTTCATGTGAGGAAATTAGCGGATAGAGAGCCTTTTGTCAAGGGGCCAGGCGGGCGGTGGAGTAGGGAGTAGGGAGTAGGAGAATGATGCCACGCACCCCACGCCCCCCACTCCCCAAGCGCTCCGCGCCCACCCCGCTGCCCTCACTCGCTCCACCCCACGCCCCCGCATAACGCCCAAGTCCCAAGTCCCAATTCCCAAGTCCCAACAGGCACCACGCGCTCCTCGCTCGCCTTTTCCCGCTTTTTTCACATTATTCGCACAAACCCCTTGACAAACTTTTCACGATATTGTATCATTATCCTAGATGACTAATACATTAGCACAACCGGCTGGGGTGATCGGGCCGGGGGACTTCTCGCTCGACAGCGCGTCTGATGCGCCGATCTACCGGCAGATCATACAGCAGATCGAGTATGGGCTGCTTTCCGGCAGGATGCGGCGGGGTGACCGGCTGCCGACTATACGCGCCCTGGCGGTGGCGTTGAAGGCGAACCCGAACACGATCGCCCGGGCCTACGGGGAACTGGAGATACGCGGCGTACTCAGCACGCAGGTGGGGAGCGGCACCTTCATCTCCACCGCCTCTCCCCCCGCGGCGTCAGAGGAAGCGCGGGCTCAGAAAGTGGGAGAGGTGCTCGATCGCTTCATGAAGGATATGCGTGACCTTGGGGTATCCCGGAAGGAACTCGCAAGGATGGTAAAAGAACGGATTAAGTCGGAGGCTATATGCTGAAAAAAGAAAACCAGTCCGTCAAGGCGCTGATTAAGAACCCGCGGGCACAGAAGCGCCCGCGCTGGACTCAGGGGCTTGGCTGCGCGCTTTTTTGCTGCGCGCTCGGGGGGCTTGTATTTGCGATGGGCTATGGAGCGATTGACGCGCCGGAGGCGGGCGCATGGGCGGGGGTTCACTCCCTTGCCCTCGCGGTCTCCCTGCTCCTGCCGCTGTCGCTCCTCCTTATGAGCGCGCACCGGGCGCTGGAATGGGAGCGCGTCGTCGTGCTCCGCATGGGCAAGTTTCACCGTGTGCGCGGGCCGGGGCTGTTTTTCATCATCCCGTTTATCGACCGCGCCGCGCAGGTCATCGACATCCGCATTCGGGTGACGGACTTCTCCGCGCAGGAGACCCTGACCCGCGACTCGGTCACCTGCACGGTGGACGCGCTCTGCTTCTGGCTCGTGTGGGACCCGCAGAAGGCGGTGCTCGAAGTGCAGGACTACGAGGACGCGGTTATCCTGGCCAGCAAGACCGCGCTCCGCAGCGCGGTATCGTCCAGCGACCTGTCCACCTTTCTGGAGCGCGGGGACTTAATCGAAAAGCAGATTCAAGCGGAGGTGGACAAGAAGACGACCGAGTGGGGCGTCACGGTGCAGTACATCGAGATAACGGACATACAGATCCCCCAGGCGCTGCAGGACCCGCTCTCGCGCCTCGCGCAGGCGGAGCGGGAGAAGAAGGGGCGCATACTGCTGGCCGAGGCGGAGATCGCGATCGCCCGCAAACTGGAGGAGGCGGTGACGATCTACGCGGCGAATGAGAGCGCGCTGAAACTGAAGGTGCTCTCTATCCTGAACGAGGGCCTCAAGGCGGGCAACTCGATGATGCTCGTCCCCAACTCGATGGCCGAGGAACTAAAAACCCGCGACCTCTTCGGCCTCGCCGCCCTCAACGAGATACAAAACAAGGAGAAAAAAATATGATGACAAACAAAAACGGCTTCGCGCAGGGTGGAGCCACTGCAATCAATGCGGTGAAGATCGTGAAAGACTACACCGCGAACGGACTCGTCGTGCACGCGCTGCGGGAGCTGTCCCTCACGTTCGGCGCGGGCGAGTTCGCGGCCATTGCCGGGCCTTCGGGCAGCGGCAAGTCGACCTTCCTGCACCTGGCAGGCTGCCTTGACACGCTCACCGCGGGCAGCATGGAAGTGGGTGGGCGCAGAACGGACGCGCTCAGCAAGCGCGAGTTGGCGCTGCTGCGGCGGCACAGCATCGGCTTCATCTTTCAGGCGTACAACTTGATTCCCGTGCTCTCCGCGGAAGAGAACGTGAGTTTCCCGCTCGTGCTCCTCGGGGTCGACAAGGCCGAGGCGAAGGCGCGTACCGCGCAGGCGCTCGAGCAGGTGGGGCTTGCCGGCCTGGCGCGCCGCCGCCCCAAGGAACTCTCCGGCGGACAGCAGCAGCGGATCGCGATCGCCCGCGCCCTCGTGAAGCGTCCCGCGCTTATCCTCGCGGACGAGCCGACCGCGAACCTCGACTCCGCCACGGGCCGCGAGATCCTCGAGACGATGCTGCATCTGAACCGCGCCGAGGGTACCACCTTCATCTTCTCGACGCACGACCCCATGGTGATGGAATTCGCGCGGCGGGTGGTGTACATCCGCGACGGCATGATCGAGCGGGATGACATCCGCGCTTCTGGAGGCGCATGACATGGCACGAAAAAGTTTCGGCGCGCTCGCGCGGATTGCCTTCCGCAGCCTGGCGCGGCACAAAGTAAAAACGATCCTCACCGCGCTCGCGGTGGCCGTCAGCGTGATGGTCTACATTTTGATGGACGGCTGGATACTGGGGATGAATCTCGACTCGCGGCGGAACATCGTCGCGTACGAAACGGGCGCCGCGAAACTGCAGACCAAAGCCTACATGGCGCAGTTGGACGACAAGCCGATGTACGAAAGTTTCGCGGACTGGGAACCGTACGCCGAGGCGCTGGAGGAGGCGGGCTACATGGCCGCGCCCCGCTTCGTCTTCGCTGCCATGCTCTACTCATCCGAGGGCATGGCGCCGGTCGAGTGCATGGCCGGGAACGCGGCGGACGAACTGCGCGTACTCCGCTACGGCAACTACGTCGAAAACGGCCGAATGTACCGCGGCGGCGCGTTGGAGATTTTGGTAGGTGACGGCACCGCGGAAAAACTCCACCTCGGTATCCCCATGCGGCCCACGGCAGGCGAGTTTTCCGAAACGCTCGCCCTGCTCCCGGAAGCGGAGCGGGCCTGGGTACGGGGCCTCTACGAAAGAGCCGGAAGGAACGAGGGGGCTTTTGCGCCGAAAGAGGACGAAAGCATCGAGCGCTTCATGCTGAAGAAAACGGCAAGCAGCGAGGAGCGGGATCGCCTATGGCGCCTGTTGGCGGAGGCCGGCAGGATGGACGCGCGGCTGGCGGTGACGATCGACATAAAGGCGCCGTCTGAGGAGGCGCGCCGCTATCCGCCCGACGGCATCCGTCACCTCTACCAGATGATCGACGCGGTGGTCGTGGGGACGGTCAACTCGCCCAATCCGAAAAACAACTTCAACACGGTGTACCTGCCTCTCGATGTGCTGCAGGACGAGACCGGCCTTATGCTCGAAGGACGGGTAACGGAACTGCTTATCCGCGCGAAGGACGCTGACGACTCCGCGCTGCCGGGGAAGCGCGAGAGCGCCGCGGCGATCACGGCCGCGCTCGAGGCGCAACTGGGCAGGCCCCTCCCGCCGGAACTGGGCATCGCGGACTGGCAGTTTTTTTCCCGGGACTACCTCGCGGTCTCCACCGGCGATGACGTGAGTACGCGCATCATCGTGTTCATCCTCTTCGTCCTCTCCTTCCTCGGCATTGCCAACACGATGCTCCTCGCGATCCTGGAGCGCACCCGCGAGATCGGCATGATGCGCGCCCTGGGCATGACGGGCGGCGATCTCATGCTCTGCTTCTTTATCGAGGCGGGATTCATCGGCCTCATCGGGGCCGCGGCGGGAGTCCTGGCGGGCTGCCTTATCAATATCCCCATGGTGAATCAGGGAATCGATTATTCGGCCATGTCCGCCGAGATGGGGGGGGATATCGGTTACCGCGTCGCGGGGGCCTTCCGCTCGGTCTGGCATTGGCCCGTGATCATCGGCGCGCCCATAGCCGCCGCGCTCATCGCGTCAGCGGCAAGTTTTTTCCCGGTGCGCGGCGCCCTGAAAAAAGAAGTGACCGAGAGTCTAAGATTCGAATAGGAGTCGAAACATGAAACAAAACAAAAAGATCATCCTTATGCGGGTGGCCGCGCGGAACGTCCGGCGCAGCCCGCGGCGCACCGCGCTCTGTGTGAGCGCGGTGGGGCTCGCGGTGTTTTTTGTCATCTTCCTGCATTCCTTTATGCAAGGCATGGTCGATAACATCGAGGCGACGGTACGGGCCTTCGACACGGGCGATCTCAGCGCCGCCTCCCGCGCGTTCGAGGAAGAAAAGGAATTCATGCCGGTGCAGTATCCGGTGGGGGAAGCAGCCGGCCTCAGCGCGGACGAGTTGTGCGCGCGCGTCAAAACCATAGCGGGGGTGCGTCATGTCTTTCCGCGGATCACCGCGTACGCGTCACTCGAGTCGTCAAAGGTGAAGCACGCGTTTTTGTGGGGCTTAAAAATTGACGAAGAGTCCGCCGCCTGGAATTTCAATATGAGTGATCATACGAACGGGCTGGTGGAGGGCCGCTTCCCGGACCCGGACAAAAACGAGTGCGCGGTTGGCACACGTTTTGCGCAGAAGAGCGGACTCGGCATAGGCGATGAGGTGCTGCTCAATACGATCACCGCGCACTACTCGGACCGCATCTGGGCGCCGGTGATTACCGGCATTTTCAATTTTGATTACGCAAAGTACGACGGCGAGGCTATCCTCGTACAGTACGATCGCCTCGAACGGCTCCTCGGCATGGAGGACGGCGCGCAGCAGTTGTTTGTGTTTTGCGAAAAGCCGCGGCAGAACCGCGCCGTCGCGAAAGCGCTCTCCGCGCTTCTGGGTGACGGCGATGTGATCCGCGAGTGGGAGGACAACTACTATGTGGTGATGATGCGGCAGAGCATGGCGATCATGCTCGTGCTCTATCTGGTCTTCGTCGGGGTCGCGAGTTTCCTTATCGTCAACACGGTGCTGATGATCATCCACGAACGGATAAAAGAAATCGGGATGATGGGCAGCCTCGGCATGACGCGCCTGGAGATCACGTCCGTGTTCTTTTTCGAGTCCCTGTTCCTGAGCATACTCGGCGCTCTTGCGGGAAGCGTCCTTGGCGGCATCGTCTGTCTGGTGGGCTCGTTCTTTCCGATCGACTTCAACACGTTCACCGGCGGGGGGATGAAAGATATGCCGGTTTCCGGTACCCTCGTACTCAGTTTCGACTGGGGCATACTCGCGCAGGGCTTTTGCATGGGCGTTCTTATCGCGTCGCTCTGTACGCTTATCCCGTCGCTAAAGAGCGCGTTTGTTGAGCCGGTAGAGGCATTGAGGAGGTAATATGAAAGGGAAAGTATGCGTTATGCTGCTTGCGCTCGCGGTATCCGCCCGGACCGCTTTGAGCGCGCAGAGTGCGCAAAGCGCGGAGGACCTGCTTGCGATGGTCGATCGCAACGAGGTCTATGCGTCGATTCAGTACTCGGGCCGAATGACGAACCTGAACGAGAAGCGCAAGCGCAGCGAGGTAAAAACGTTCCGGGCCTGGGTGCGCGGCAGCGCGGATAGTTTCATCGAGTTTACGAACCGTGAAGACCGGGGCATTATGTACCTGAAGCGGGGGGATGATTTTCAATACTATTCCCCGGACAACGAGGTCTGGCGCGTACTGCCGGAGCACATGAAAAAAAACCTCATGGGCTCGGCGCTGAGTTACGAGGATACGGTGGAAAACGAACCGCTCGCGTCACGCTACAACGCGGTCATTGCCGGCAGCGAAACCTGGCAGGGCCGGGACTGCTGGATACTCGACTTACGGTCGAAAGATCGACGGAAGGAAAGTTACGCCCGCCGCATGCTCTGGATTGACAAGGCCTCAGGCGATCTGGTCCGCTATGCGCTCTACGCGCTGAACGGCGAGACCGTCCTGAAAGAGTACACGCTGCTGCGGACGAAGCGCTTCGGCGCGCGGAACTTCCCGGTCGAGATGGAGATCTGGGATAGGCAGAACCGTATCCGCACGACTTTTGTTATGGACGAGGATGTACTCAAACTGGACGAGGAGATACCGGACTCCGTGTTCCGGCCCCGCGCCCCGAGGCGTTGAGATGCGGCGCGGTATCTTTTTCGCGCTGCTCCTCGCGGCAGGGGCGGGCGTGGGGGTGCCCGCGCTTGCGGCGCAGGGCTTCGAGGTGTCCGGCGTACTCGACACGACGGTGTCCCTGAGCGCGGGCGCGGGCGCGGGGAGGGGCTTCTCGCTCGGCGTCGAGGAGTGGGCCAATGTGCGCTTCAGCGCGGGCGCGGGGAGCGCGGCGGAGTGCTGCGGCGCGGTCAACCTGGCGGCGCTGTCCGGCGCCTCCCTCGAAGCGGCCGCCGCGCTGCAGGCGGCGGCCGAGGCTTCCGGCGCGCCCCTCCCCGCTATGCTCCTCGCCGCCGGGGACTACTACGGCGCGGCCCTCGAAATCGAGCGCCTTTTCCTGCGGCTTTCAGGCGAGGCCGCAAGCGCGGACCTGGGGCTTATCCGCGCGGCCTTCGGTACCGGCCTCGTGTGGAACCCGCTCGACTTCCTCAACCCGAAGAACCCCCTCATGCCGGACGCGCGGCCCCGCTCCGTGCTCGGCTGCACGGCCGCGTTCTACCTGCCCGGGGACGCGCAGGCGGGTCTTCTCGCCATAGCCCCCCGTGACCCGCTGAGCGCCGGGGGCAGGGGCTTTCTGGGGGGCCTCTCCGCGAAGGCGCGGTTCGCGCGCGGGGGAGTCGAGGCGCTCTACGGGTACGAGACCCCGCAGGGGGATTTTCCGCGGGGCTTGCACCGGGCCGGGCTCTCGCTGCGCGCGGACGCGCTTGTCGAAATCTGCGCGGACGCGCTCTACACCTGGGACCCGTCCCGAGAGGCGCGCCTTGACGGGCTTTCCGCCGCGCTCGGCGTGGACTACTCGTTCCTGGGGGGGTACCTCTACGTGCTCGCCTCGTACCTCTACAACGGCGCGGCCTCCGTCACCGCGAAGGCGCAGCAGCCCCTGACGGGCCTGGGCAGCCGGCACTACCTCTACGCCTCGGGCCTCTACCGCTTCGACGACTACACGAGCGCAGCTCTCGCGGCTATCGTCTGCGTGGACGACGCCTCATTTATGCCCCTGCTGAGCGCCTCCTGCGAGGTATTCCAGGGCTTCACCCTAAGCCTCCAGGCGCAGGCGCCCCTCGACGAGGCGACGCTCAGCGGGAGCGGCAAGCGCGGCGAGTTCGGGCCGCTTCCCCCCGGGCAAGAGAGCGGGACTTACTTCTCGTGCAGGATAAAGGCGCGGTACCGGTTCTGAGCAGCGGCGATGTGGGGAGTGGGGAATAGGGAGTAGGGAGTAGGGAGTAGACAATATGGAAAATGGACGGTGGACGGTGGAGGCGGTTATGCGAAAGTCTTGCGCAGCACTTCATGTATACCGGTAGTACGCAAGACTCTCGCACCGCTCTCTCCACTTTCCACCGTCCACCGTCCACCATCCTCGCCTTACCCTCCGCTCCCTCCCCTCACCCCAACCCTCCGCACCACGCTCAAGTCCCCACTCCCCAAGCCCCCTTGACTCTTTTTCCCCACCGCGCTATACCCTTAGCACAGGGCTTTAAAGCCCGCATATCGCTCCCGGCAGGGGGAGCGGCAAGGAGGCAGACATGACAGCGGCATATTGTGCCCACCCCA
>JAISTO010000185.1 GCA_031272575.1 Treponema sp.
GCCGTAATACTGTTTCACCTCGGACTGCGTTTTCATGTCAAGAATGAAACTCTGCAAGGCTTCTTCCACGATAGCCTTGTCATTTTTTATGCCGGTAACCGCACGGGCATTTTTGATGAGCGTATCATCAATTGCAACTTGCGTCATCTTTGCATCCTCCATACAGTCGCTTAGTATACCCCTTTCGCGGTGCCGCGGTCAAGTATGGGGAAGTGGTTAGTGGTTAGTGGTTAGTGGTTAGTGAACAGACCTCTGCTCACTGACTACTTCCCCCCCGCCCCGTCACGGCGCAGAGGCGGCGCATACGAGCGGCGAGGGTGGGGGAGGCGGCGGCGGGGCTCAGGCGCCAGCGCCAGTTGCGGCCGAGGGTTGACGGGGTGTTGATGCGGGCGCGGTCGTCGAGGGCGAGCCAGTCCTGCATGGGGATGATGCAGGTGTCAGAGGGGCTGGCGAGGGCCATGCGGATGAAGGCGGCGGGGCCGTCCCGGTCATCCTTGATGCCGAAAAAGTCGCGGGCCATCTGCGCGTCCTCGCTCGGGGCCGCCTTGAACCAGCCCCTGCACGTGGAGTTGTCGTGGGTGCCGGTGTAGACCACGGAGTTGCGCTCGTAGGCGTAGGGCATATACTCGCTCTCCTCGCGGGAATCGAACGCGAACTGGAGGACCTTCATGCCGGGGAAGCCGGACGCGGCAAGGAGGGCGCGCAGTTCCGGGGTCTGGCAGCCGAGGTCCTCCGCGATAAGGCGGCCCTCGGGGAAGGCGCGCTTAAGCGCGTCAACGAACGCGAGGCCCGGCCCTTTGACCCAGCGGCCGTCCCGCGCGGTGGGCGCGTCCGCGGCTATCGAAAAGTAACTCTCTATGCCCTTGAAGTGATCTATGCGCACGACATCGAAGAGCGCGAGGGCGGTTCTGAGGCGGGAGAGCCACCAGTCGAAGCCCTCCGCGGCGCAGGCGTCCCAGTCGTAGAGGGGGTTGCCCCACAACTGCCCGTCGCGGGCGAACGCGTCAGGGGGGCAGCCTGCCACCCGGAGGGGGCGGCGCTCGTCATCCAGTTGAAAGAGGGAGGGCCTCGACCACACGTCCGCGCTGTCCAGGGCGGCGTAGATGGGCATATCTCCAATAATGATGATGTGCCGTTCCGCGGCGTAGGCGCGCAAACGCTCCCACTGCGAAAAGGCCTGGTACTGGACGAAGGCATGGAAGCGCAGTTCCGCCCCATGCGCGGCTTCGAAGGCGTTAAGGGTGATGGCATCGCGGAGGCGGAGAGGCGCTGCCCATGCTTGCCAGGGGCGGCCGCCTTCACTCACCTTGATCGCGGTGTAGAGGCAGTAGTCCCTGAGCCAGTGCGCGTTGCGCGCGCGGAAGGCATCGAAGGCCGCGCCGGGATTCCAGCGGGCAAAGGCCTTGCGCAGCAGGGGCTCGCGTTTGCGGTAGAGGGCCCCGTAGTCCACGGCCTGCACGGAGCGCCCCCAGGTGGGGGCCTCCGCCTCCGCGCGCGTCAGGAGCCCCTCGGAAACCAGGGTATCAATATCAACATAATAGGGGGATAGGGCAAAGGCCGAAAAACTTTGATAGGGGCTGTCGCCCCAGCCCGTGGGCCCGAGCGGGAGTATCTGCCAGCAGCGCTGCCCCGCGCTTGCGAGGAAGCGGACCCACTCGCGGGCCGCCTCCCCCATGACGCCTATGCCCCAGGGCCCGGGCAGGCTGCTGAGCGGGAGCAGGACGCCCGCCCGCCGCCGCCGCTCCCCGCTCAAGAGGCCCCCAGCACGTCCGCGAGCGCGTCATCCATGGTGAAGACGCCCTGGCGCGGCTTGCCGGCGAGCCACTCGGCCGCGAAGACCGCGCCCGCGGCGAAGCCCTCGCGGCTGCGGGCATTGTGCGTGAGCGTGATCGTGTCCGCCGCGGAGTCGAGGATGAGGCTGTGGAGCCCCGGCGCCGAGCCCACCCGCAGGCTGGCCACGTGCAGTTCGCCGGGCAGCGGGGGGCGATCCAGTTTGTCGTAGACGGCATCGCGCTTGCGGTCGAGGTTGACCAGGACGGTCTCGGCCAGGGTCTTGGCGGTGCCCGAGGGGCTGTCCGCCTTTTTGTTGTGGTGAATCTCGAAGCAGGCCGCGTCGTAATCGGGGAACGGGGAGGCAAGACGCGCCGCGTACGCGGCGATGCGGTAGAAGAGGTTGACCCCCAGCGAGAAGTTGGATGACCAGAGGAGCGCGGCCCCCGCGCGGGTGACCGCTGCCCGGGCCTCGTCCAGTTTGTCGTGCCAGCCCGTGCTCCCCTCGACCAGGGGGACGCGGGCAGCGGCCAGGGCCTCGATGTTCCGCGGCGCGGAGGCAGGCCCCGTGAAGTCAAGCGCGGCGTCCGCGGCCCCTAGCGCCCCGGCCGCCAGCGCCTCCGCGAGCGAGGGGTAGAGCGCCGCGCCCCCGCCCGGGGGCGCGCCCTTCAGGAAGGGCTCCACCACGCAGGCAATGCTATGCCCCCGCTCGAGGGCCGTCGTTTCGAGGATGCGCCCCATCCTCCCGTATCCAATAAGCGCAATACGCATATATGATTTCCTTTACTTGCAGCAAGTTACTACTTCGTCCCCATGCGCCCCCACCAGTTGCAGGCGCACCGGATCGACGAGCAAATCCATATCCTCAAGCGGAATAGCCCCCACGAGCGTCTCCCCCGACTCCGAGGTCACCAGCGCCTCGCAGGACATAGACCAGTCATGCCAATGCACCTCGACCGGCTCCGTCACCTTGCACACTTCCCAATGATCGTTCGCGTCATACACCCGTCGCAGCCGCTTCACCTCTACCCCCAGTTTTCGCCGCACTTCTTCGTTGATAACGAGGGTAGCCGCTCCGGTATCCGCCAGCGCCCTTAGCGTTACCTGGCGAACCGCTTTTTCCTTGATACCTCCACGCCGCGCATTAGCCACATCGCAGGCGTTCTTCAAGGTAAAATCATCTCGTACTAATCCCATAGTATACTCCTTAAAAATTGATAGTCAAAGTTTAGCATGAAAAGAGCAAATGAGCAATCCCTTAACTTTTTTTTTTAAAATCCGATTATAAAAGAGAGATCATGAACACCGTACACGACCTCCACAAGAGGATACAAACCGCAAAGCATTGCGTGGCGCTCACCGGCGCGGGAGTCAGCACACTCTCCGGCATAAGGGACTTCAGGGGCAAGAACGGCCTCTACAACGATATGGACGCTGAAAAAATCTTCGACATTGACTATTTTTGCGAGGATCCGTCCTTCTATTATAAGATGGCGGGGTCTTTCATTTATAATGTTGATGAAAAGCCGGCCTCGATTGTGCACACCTGCCTTGGGGAACTGGAAAAACAGGGGCTGCTTAAGGCGGTGATCACCCAGAACATCGACCTGCTGCACCAAAAAGGGGGCAGCCGGCGCGTTATCGAGGTGCATGGCTCGCCCGCGGTGCACTACTGCATGCGCTGCCCGGGCGTCAGGATGCCCTTCGCGGAGGCCGCCGCCATCGTCAAGGGGGGCGGGATGCCCCGCTGCCCCAAATGCGGCCGCACTCTGAAGCCCGCGATCACCTTTTTCGGCGAGGCGCTGCCCTCTGACGCGCTCCACGATGCCGTGAAGGAGGCCCAGGAGGCCGACCTTATGCTCGTGCTCGGCACCAGCCTGACCGTGCAGCCGGCCGCGTCTCTCCCGCTCTACACCCTGCGCCAGGGCGGCGACATCATCATTGTAAACAACATGCCCACCCCGCTCGACAGCCGCGCGGCGCTGCACTTCGAGGATCTGGGTGAGGTGTTTGAGGAGTTGTCAAGGTTGACCGGAGGGCCCCCCTCTTGACATTTTCCGCGGGGTATGCTTGAATAACCGTAGGTCCGCCTTTGTTGGCTGGAGCGTTTCTGGGCTCATAGCTCAGTTGGTTAGAGCTGCGGACTCATAAAGCGCCCGCCGGTAGGCGGTCGCGCACCGTAAGGAAACGATTTTGAGCGCCGCTATTTAGCGGCGCGCGGAATCCGTAGGTCCGCCTTTGTTGGCTGGAGTGCTTCTGGGCTCATAGCTCAGTTGCTTAGAGCTGCGGACTCATAAAGCGCCCGCCGGTAGGCGGTCGCGCACCGTAAGGAAACGATTTTGAGCGCCGCTATTTAGCGGCGCACGGAATCCGTAGGTCCACCTTTGTTGGCTGGAGTGCTTCTGGGCTCATAGCTCAGTTGGTTAGAGCTGCGGACTCATAATCCGTAGGTCCGGGGTTCAAGTCCCTGTGAGCCCAGAAGCACCCTGGTTACAGGGGTTCAAGTCCCTGTGAGCCCAGAAACGCCCTGGTTGCAGGGGGCAAGTCCCTGTGAGCCCGGAAACGCCCTGGCTGCGGGGTTCAAGGCCCTGTGAGCCCGGAAGCACCCTGGGTTGCAAGGTTTTGAGGGGCGAAAAAAAGGATTTGACAAAAAGAGCGCAATAGTGTACAATGGGTACATAAATTGAATAGAGGCGGCAATGTGCCGCGAGGAGTTAACGGATGAAACAAAATAAATCCTGGGCTTTATGCCTGGCAGTGTGTCTGGGGGTGTCCGTGGCGTTGCCAGTTTTTGGCGACGATCAGGATGTCGAGTACACGGCCTATGTGGTCGCTTCATTGGGAAGCACCAACAAGGACAAATGGGTGGTGGACGGCGTCGAATACGACAGCGATGCCTTTGTGTGGGATGTCCGGGGGAGCGAGTTTAAGCACGCCGGGTATCCGCAAAAAAAGGACGCTATTCCGGCGTGGCCGCAGAAACTGTTCGGCGATTCGCCGGTGGAAAAACCGACCAGTTTCGGTGTTCGGGGGCAGTTCGATCGTCAGGGGTATAACTGGATCGACATCTACCCCACGAAAGACGGCGTCCCGGCGGATCTGCCGCTGCCCGGGCGCGTGTCGTCCATCAATATATGGGCCTGGGGCGAAAACCTGCGCTACACCATCGAAGGCTACGTGAAGGACTACAAGGGCACGGTCCATGTCATTCCGCTCGGCAGCCTGGCCTTCGCGGGCTGGGGCAACCTGCGGGCGCGTATTCCCGATACCATCAGGCAGACGAAGCGGGTCTCTCCCAATCTGGCGAACCTCAGGTTCGTCAAGTTCCGCATCTGGACTGAGCCTACCGAGCAGGTCAAGGATTTCCAGGTCTACCTTAATCAATTTAAGGTACTCAGTGACGTCTACGAGACGTTCTTCGACGGGAACGATCTCGCGCGGCCCGAAACAGTGCAGAGACTGTGGGAATCCGACGCGAACGCAAACGACCAATAAGAGGAGGTAAGGATGAAACGGATACTAAGCGCCATTGGCGCATTGCTCTTTATGGCAGGCGCGGTCTTCGCTCAGGACGAGGATGTAGGCCGCTCACTTGACGAAACCGATGTGAACGACATGAACCCGGACACCGCGCAGACCTCGATGAAGGAAGTGGTGCTCGACAGTTTCGAGTTTGACGGCTACTGGAAAGGGGCCATCTCCCCGGACTCGGGCTATATCAGCGCGCGGCTCTTCCCGGGCGGCCCCAGCGACAAGGAACCTGTCCCCGGCGAGACCGCGGCAGGCGCCACTGACGAGACGGTGCTCGGCGTACGGGTCGACTTCCTCCGCCGGGGCTACACCAGTTTTACCCTCACGCCGGTCAGGCCCATCCCGGTGGCGGGCATCGCCAAAAAGGTGAGCGTCTGGGTGGTGGGCAGAAATTTTAACCATACTCTCAGCCTCCAACTCATCGACTTCTACGGCAAGCGCTACGAAATTCGCTTCGACGACAACGGCGGCAAACTGAACTTCCAGGGCTGGAAAAAGATGACAGCCACGATCCCGCACCAGGATGTGGGCGGCCCCGTGCAGCAGAACTATCATTACACCAACCAGATGGGGATACGCATAGCCGGCCTCAAGGTCGACTGCGACCCCCTGGACGCCTACGGCACCTACTACGTCTACTTTGACGACCTCCGGGCCGAGACCGACCTCTTCCTCGAGGAGCAGGCAAACCGGAGCCGCGAGGAAGGCAACGACGACATGAAGGACTTCTGGTGAAACCCCGGAGGGGCGCTTTTGCAGCGCCCCTCCGGTTAAGTCTTTCGGTACAAAAAGGCCCTTCCTCCGGCCCCGCCCTTCCCCACGCGCTCCGCGGCGCCCAGTTTTGTCAGCACATACAGGCATTTCGATGCCAGAGCGGCGCGCACTCCCGCCTTCTGCGCGAGCGCTTTCACGGTAAAGGTTTCGTTTTTTTCGAAAGGAATGAACCGCGTGTAATCGCGCGGCCCCCTCAGGATGATGCTCTCGCGCTGTGCGAGCAGGCTTCGATCCGCGATGCTCACAAAGCCGCGCCGCCAGGAGCCCTTGCCGTCCTGTACGCGCTTCTCTTCCACATCTACCAGGACCAGTTCGATGGTGACGTTGCGGGTAAGGGGCAGGAGCGGGGCGTACACGAGGGCCTTGAAGAGGTCCCAGGGGGTGCCGCGGCGCGGGCTCCTGCGCCTGTGGCAAAGGTTCCCGGCCGCGTCGTACAGGGCGATCTGTTTTTCAACAATGATAGGATGCACTATCCGCAGGGGCCCCTTGCGGCTGAGCAGGGCCGCTTTTTTCTTGAGCGGGGCAAAACTGCCCGTCTGCACCTCGATGAACTCACCCTCTTCGGTGAGCGCGTCGCACACAAAGCCCTCCGCAAAGGCCTCGCTGCATCCGCGCTCCCCCGCATAGGTCACTTTTAAGGTTCTGTGCAGACTATGCTCGGCTGCAGTCCCCAGAGAAAAGGTAGAACTTTTGGCAGACTTAACCCCGCGCATAGGGGATAAGTTCCTCCGCGCTTAGTGCTTCAAGAAGATGATACGTCTCGTTCCCGCCCCTCCGCTCGTTTACACGAATGCCTGCCACCCGGTACGCAAGTACCTTGCTGCTCGGGAGAGGAAGGGAGAGAGGCTCCCCATTTATGCCCACCAGCGAATTAAAGGGGAGGCGGCAGGGGACTTCCTGAGTGTCACCCTCTGGAAAAATGATGTAAAAGTCTTCGGTGAACATACGTCACTCCGAATACCCCCGCCGCATAGGACAATAGCACGGTTTTCCGGCTGCCCCGCAACGGGGCAGCCGGCATTTTTGATTCGAGTTAGACTCAAATCTCCATTGTCGGGTCTTCCCCGCCGCCGGTTTCGTATTCCGCGAGGATACGATCCTGCAGTTTCGCCCGGAAATCCGGGTTGATAGGATGCGCTACGTCTTTGTACTCACCAGCGCGGGTTTTCCTGCTCGGCATCGCAATGAAGATGCCGCTCTTCCCATCGATGATTTTGACGTTGTGCACCACAAAGCATTCGTCAAACGTAACCGTGACGTAGGCTTTGAGCTTCCCTTCCCCGGTGACCTTGCGGACCCTTATGTCTGTTATCTCCATCCTTGACTCCTTCTGCATAACTTCGATATCTGCAAAAGTTACCCCTTGCAGACCACCGCATATCCTTTTTCTGTGCCCATGCGCAGGTTAAGGATACATTCGAAAGATACTGATATTATAACACAAACGGTCAAAGAGAGTCAAGAGGCTTTTTCATTTTATGAAAAATATTATTCCCGTCAAATACATTGACCAGCGCCCGCATTGTGCGGTAGCATGGGGGCATGGAACTAAACGCCCTCGCCGAGGCCACCCCCCTGGCGGCCCTCCACCAGTGGGGCCTCGAGGTTATCCGCGCGCTGCAAAGCGCCTGTCCCCCGGCCCTCATCGCGGTTATGAAGGGCATAAGCGCGCTCGGCACCGAGTGGTTCTACCTGCCGGTCATCATGCTGGTGTTTTGGTGCGTCGACGAAAAAAAAGGCGCGCGCCTCGGGCTGCTGCTGATCCTCTCCGGCTGGAGCACCGCGCTCCTCAAGGGCCTCTTCCGGATGCCGCGCCCCTATCAACTCGACCCCCTCGTAGGCAGGGCGGCCGAGAGCAGTTTCGGCTTTCCCTCCGGCCATGCCCTCAACTCGCTCGTGTTCTGGGCCGCGCCCTTCAGGTGGGTCCGCAGAAAGCCGCTCTATGCCCTCAGCGCCGCGCTCCTCGTCATCCTGATAGGCGTATCCCGGCTCTACCTGGGGGTGCATTTCCCCACGGACATCCTGGGGGGCTGGCTCGCGGGGGGCTGCATCCTGAGCGCGTTCTTCGCGGGGAGCGAAATCGCGGCCGCCCTCCTCCTGCGGGGGGGCCTCCGGGCCCAGGTCATAGCATCGGCAATCGTTTCATGGGTCATGTTGATGTTAATACCCGGCGAGGCGGGCCTGGCCGGCCTCATGCTCGGCTTCGGGGCGGGGTATGCCATCAACTTAAAGTGGGTCGGGTTTAAGGCTTGCGGCCACATCGGGGGGAAAAGGCCCTCCCTGCTCGCGCGCGCGCTCCGCTTCGCGGGCGGGGCCGCCGGCGCCGCGCTCATCTACGTCAGTTTGAAGGCGATCCTGCCGGCGGGCGAGGCCTCCGAGTGGTACCGCATGGGGCGCTTCGTCCGCTACGGGCTTGTCGGGCTCTGGGCCGCCGCGTGTTGGCCCCTCCTCTGTGTGCGCTTCGGCCTCGCGGCCGGGGCTGCCGCGCCGGAAGATGACGCGCCGGAGGGGGCGCCCTGATGCGCTCCTACGGGGACGAGGCCCCTATCGCGGCGCTCGCCACGGCCCCGGGGCCCGCCGCCCTCGCGGTGATCCGCCTGTCCGGGGCCGGAACCATCACCCTTCTGCAAAAGTGCTTCTCGCGGCCTGCCGCGCTTGCCGCCGCCCCGGGCCGCACGGTCGTGCATGGCTGGATACAGGACGCGGCCGGGGGCCTGCTTGACGAGGTGATGGCCGCGGTGTACCGCGCGCCCGCCAGTTACACGGGCGAGGAGGCCGCGGAGGTCACCTGCCATGGGGGGGCGGGCGCCTCGCGGGCCGTGCTGGGGGCCCTGCGCGCGGCCGGCTTCGAGGACGCGCTCCCCGGGGAGTTCACGTTCAGGGCCTTTATGCACGGCAAAGTTGACCTGACTCGCGCCGAATCCGTCATGGAACTGGTCGGGGCCGCCACGGAGCGGGGCGTGACGCGGGCCGCCCGCCGCCTGGCCGGGGCGCTCGAGCGGGAGCTGCGGGAGATCAGCGGGCTGCTCAAACACGCGCTCGCAGAGGTGGAACTCTGCCTCGACTACAGCGAGGATGACGGGGTCCCCCTGCCCGCGGGCGATGGGCAGACGGCGCTCCCCGGGCGGGCCGGCGCGGAGGAGGCGCTCGCCCGCCTCGAGGCCCTGGCCGGAGGGCGCGCCGCGGAGCGCCTCCTTGCGGAGGGGGCCTTCGTCGTCATCGCGGGGCGGCCTAACGCCGGCAAGTCGAGCCTCTTCAACCGCCTCCTGCGGGAGGAGCGCTCGATCGTGACCCCCTCGCCCGGCACGACCCGCGACTGGATAGAGGCGGCGTTTTCGCTGGGGGGCATCCCGGTGCGCCTCGCGGACACGGCCGGCCTGCGGGACGCGGCATCGGGCGCTGGCGCGGAGGCGGGCGCGGAGGCGGAACGCCTCGGCATCGAGCGGAGCCGGGCCCTGGCCGCCCGCGCGGACGTCATCCTCTACCTGCTCGACCCGGCCGCGGGCCTCCACGACGACGACCGCCGCTTCTTGCAAGCCCTTGCCGCGCCGGGCCAGGGGGGGCCGCGCGTCATCCTTTTTTCCAACAAGAGTGACCTATACCCCCCGGACGCGGCGGGCGCGACCGCCCTCGCGCGGGACTTCCCCTCCCTGCCCCTCCTCGCGGGGAGCGCCAGGACCGGGGAGGGCATCGAGGCGCTTCTTGCGGCCCTGAGCGCCGCGCTCGAAGAAAAGGCCCCCCTCGAGGAGGCCCTGGGGCCGGGCACGGACCGCCAGATGACCCTCATAAGCCAGAGCTGCGGCGCCCTGCATGAGGCCCTCGCGCTGGCCGGTCGCGGCGCCCCCCTCGACCTCTGCGCCTCCCCCCTGCGCGAGGCCCTGGACCGCCTCGGCGAACTCAGCGGCGAGGTAACGACCGCGGACATCCTCGAGGAGATGTTCAGCACGTTCTGCGTGGGCAAGTAACATCCGCCCAGGCATCACGCCCCTTCCCCCGCCCCTCCCGCATGCGCTATACTCTCCCCATGAACGCGGACGACTCCCCTGCCCCCCCCCATCTTGCCGCCCTGAAGGAGGCCGCGCGGAACGCCCCGCTTGACCCGGGGGTCTACCTCTGGCGCGACGAGGACGGGAAGATCATCTACGTGGGCAAGGCCAAGGCCCTCCGGCGGCGCCTCTCCAGTTACTTCGCGGGCCGCAAGGACCCCAAGACCGCCGCGCTCATACTCCGGGGGCGCTGCATCGAGACCATCATCGTGTCCAACGAGTACGAGGCGCTCCTCCTCGAGAACACGCTGATCAAGCAGCACAGCCCCCGCTACAACATCAACTTAAAAGACGGCAAATCGTACCCCGTGATCCGCCTCAGCGCGGAGCCCTTCCCCCGCGTCTTCAAAACCCGCCGCGTCATCGAGGACGGCAGCCGCTACTTCGGCCCCTTCCCCAACGTGCAGGCCGTCGATCGCGTCATCGCGCTCGTGGATCGCGTCTTCCCGCTCCGCAAATGCCGCCGCTTCCGGGTGCGGCAGAGCCCCTGCCTCTACTTCCACATGGGCCGCTGCCTCGCCCCCTGCTGCGGCCGCGTGAGCGCCGAAGGGTATGCGGAGCGGGCCGCGGAGGTCACCGCCCTCCTCGAGTGCGCGGGCTCAGGCAGCGTCGAAAGCGCGGCCCCCGTCATCGCCCGCCTCGAGGCCAGAATGCGCGGCGCCGCGGAGGCCCTCCGCTTCGAGGAGGCCGCCCTCTACCGCAACGCTCTCGCCGCGGTCCGCGAACTCGCGGCCCCCAACGCCGTCACCGGCGCTGACGAAGGCGCCCTCGACTGCATCGCCTGGGCCGACGAGGGCCTCCTGACCGTCTTCGCCGTCCTCTCGACAACCACCGGCCGCCTCAGCGCGTGCAGCCTCTACAGCGCCCGCTCCGCCGCGCCCCCCCCCGACACCCTCGCGACCTTCCTCATGACCTACTACGGCCCCGGCCGCCCCCCCCCTCCGCGCATCATCATCCCGAACGGCATATATGCCGCCGAGGATATGAGGGGGGAAGTCTCCCCCCCCGCTGCGAACGGCGCGGGGAGTCCCCCCCTCGTGGAGGCGTTGCATGCAACGCCCCCACGACGTCCCCATCCCCCCGCGCCGTTCTCCGCTCCCCCCCTCAGCGGGGGCGAACAATGGCCTCAATCTACAAAAAAGGCATGGAGTTTGCGCGACGCGCAAACTCCTGATCGGAAACGCGCAAGCGTTTCCGACGCCCCCGCAACGCCCCCGCCCCTGACGTCAGTCGATGCCCTATCCCCAATTACCCCCCCCCTCCACCGCAGGTTCCGCGAGCAGTTCGGCTATACCCCCGCGTTCAGCGGCCCGGAGGCCCACCGTGACGAGGCGCTCCTCGCCATGGCGCGGCAGAACGCCGCGGAGGAACTGCGCCGGCGCCTCCGCGAGCGGGGGGCGGGCCCCGCGCTGGACGAACTGCGCGAGGCGCTCTCGCTCAAAGCGCGCCCCGAGCGCATCGAGGGCTTCGACATCGCGCAGTTGGACGGCCGGCACCCCGTCGCGTCCCTCATCGCGTTCCGGGGCGGCGCGCCGGATCGCAAGAACTACCGTCACTTCAAATTAAAGACCGTCGTCGGCATCGTCGATGACTTCGCCGCCATGCGGGAGGCGGTCACGCGGCGCTACGCGCGGGTCCTAAGCGAAGGCGCCGACCCGCCTGACCTCATCCTCGTGGACGGCGGCATAGGCCAGGTGAACGCGGCCCGCGCCGCCCTCGACGCGCTCGGCCTCGACACCCCCGTGGCGGGCCTCGCCAAGCGTGACGAGGAAGTCTGGCTCCCCCATGCCGCCTCCCCCATCCGCCTTTCGCGGCGCTCCGATGCCCTCAAAACCCTCCAGTTCGTCCGCGACGAGACCCACCGCTTCGCCACGGGCCTTAACCAGCGGCTCCGCTCAAAGGACCTCGGTTTCCAGATACTCGAGTCGATTGACGGCATCGGCAAAACCCGCGCCGCCGCCCTCATGCGCGAGGCCGGTTCCCTCGCCGCGCTCGCCCGCGCCGACCCCGCCGCGCTCGCCTCCCGCTGTCAGATACCGCTCCCCCTTGCCCGCGCCGTCCGCGCCGCCTGCCGCCTCGCCCTCGAAAAAAAGCCCCCCGCAAAGCGGCGCGAAGCCACCCAGGCCCATGCTGCCGCCCAGGCGAAAGCCCTGGCCGAAGAGGCGCTGGGGGAGTAGAGAGCACTGTCAATCGTCATTCCGCGGCTTGGAAACGGGACCGAGCGGCATAGCCGCACCATTCGTAGAACGGCGTGCGCGTTCAACGCGCCCTCTCTCCCCCGCGGAATCTGCTTGCAGGGGCAAGACTCCGCGCTTTAAGCGCGGAGTGACGAAGGCGGAAGGCGAGGAATGATTGCCGGCTGAAAGCAGACTCTACTCGTGCCCCCTCCCTACCCCCAAAAAGGGGGATTGCCATCACCCGCAAGCCCCCCCGTTTCGCGCAAGGCACACAGGCCGCGCTGCTTATGGCAGGCGGTGGGGAGATACCGTCTTCTCTGGGGCAGGGGGCGGACGGGGAAAATGATTAGAAGGCTGAGAAAACGGCTAATGCACGAGACGCTTGGGACTACAACCAGTGACCTCGCACTTCCCTGCGCTTATGGCATTTGGGGAGTAGGGAGTGGGGAGTAGGGAGTGGGGAGTAGGGTGCGCGTTGCAAGTGGGTTGCGCGTACTACCGTGAAACTATCCTGTAGTCCGCGCAACTTACGCGCCAAGCGCTCCGCGCCCGCCACTCCCTACTCCCCAAGCGGCTTTAGGCCGCGTCATTTTTCCCGTCCGTCCCCTGCCCCAGCAGGGAGAGCGTCACCGCCGTACGACCAGAGGCCAGCGCGGCTGCTATGCCGCAAACACTGCGTCCAGGTCCAGCGCCAGCCCGGGCAACACGGCGCTGGGGGCCGCGCCTGCCGCGTAGTGCCGCTCCGTGTACGCGCCCTTCTCGATGCGCCGCGCACAAACCTGCCGCGAAGCGAGATCAAACTCCCAGTACTCGGGCACGGCCGCCTCGTGGTAGAGGGCGCGCTTGCGCTCGATTTCCTCCCGCGTGTTGGACGGCGAGAGAATCTCGA
>JAISTO010000143.1 GCA_031272575.1 Treponema sp.
ATTGCGGCGGGCAGACTCACTTTGACGACATCGGTAAGGAAGAACTGGTAGTACATACTTTTGAATATGTATACCACATTGTTCGATGCCGAGAACGCGGCGAACCCCATTTTCTCGCCAAGTTTAATCCGCTCTGTTATCAGAGGGGTGTATGGTTGTGGGGCGTGTATTTTTTCACTCATAAATAACTCCTTTGTGGGGAGTAGGGAATGGGGAGTAGGGAGTGGCTTGCGCTTGGCTCGCAGGTTGCGTGTGCTGCCGGACAGTTTGCCGGTAGTCCGCGCGATCCACTTGCAAAACGCACCCCACTCCCTACTCCCTACTAGCCACTCCCTTCCTACCCTACTCCCCTTCCACAAATCGCCTATAAAACAAGATCATCTTCCCGTAGTTCTCTATGCTGAGCGACTCGTTGGTGTTGTGCATGGTCTGCACCTCTTGCGTGCTCAGTTGCGCCGGCGTGAAACGGTACACGTTATCCGACACGGCGTAGTACTTGCGCGCGTCGGTGCCGCCGGTCACCAGATAGGGGGCGGCTATCGCGCCGGGAAACACTTCGCTCACCAGGGCCTTCAGTTTGATGAACACGCCGCTGTCCGCGGGCGACACCTTCGAGGGCTCGTGCGGCAGGATCACCTGCACCGTAGCCTCGCGGCCCACCAGTTTTTCGATATAGCGCCGCACGCTCTCGCTCGAGTCGCCATGGAGGAGCCGCACGTTGACCAGGGCCTGCGCCTGCTGAGGCAGCACATTCGGCGCGTCACTCGCCTTGGCCATGGTAAGCGCGAAGGTGGTGCGGGTAAGGGCATTCGTTGCGGGCGTCTTCGCCAGCGCCTTCAGGATGACCGGCTTGAAGAGCCCCGGCGCCCCCACCGCGAGGCGGAAGCCCCCTCCCAGGGCGTCCTTTATACCCACAAGCATGGCACGGAGCGCGGGCGTGAGGCGCCGCGGCAGCGGATGCCCCTCGACACGGACGATAAGGCGGGCGAGGCGGCCAAGCGCGCTGTGCGCCGGCGGGGTAGAGCTGTGGCCACCCTTGTCCGTCACCGTGAGGAGGTAACTGGCATGGCCCTTCTCCGCAATGCCGATAAGCGCGAGGGGGCAGCGCGCCCCCTTTATCGCGTCCGTGATCACGGAGCCGCCCTCGTCCAGCACCCCCTCGAAGCGGAGGCCCTGCGCGGCAAAGCGCTCCGCGATCTTCTGCGCGCCCTCAGCGCCGCCCACCTCCTCGTCATGGCCGTACGCGAAGTAGATGTCCCTCGGCGGGATAAAGCCCGCGGCCATCAGGCCCTCGGCGGCCTCCATCTGCGCGGTGATCTGACACTTGACATCCAGGGCGCCGCGGCCCCACACGCGCCCCTCCGCGGCCGCGCCGGAGAAGGGCGGGTGTGTCCAGGCCGTCTCGGTGCCCGCCTCGACCGGCACGACATCGTAGTGCGCGCAGAGCAGCAGGGGCAGCGCGCCCGCATCCCGGCCCTTCCAGCGGTACACGAGCGCGTAGTTGTTCACCACCGTCAACTCGGTACGCTTGTGAAAGAGCGGGAAGGCCCCCTTGAGGTACGCCTTGAACGCGTCGAACGGCGCGAAGTCGGTCTTCGCGTAATCCACATTGCTCACGGTCGGCAGCGCAATGGCGCCCCCGAAGCGCGCAAGCGCCTCAGGGGACGGATTTTTATCACTCATTATGTTTTCCTCCTAATTTGAATCCACTCTGATAAAGTACATGGTTCAAGAATTTGCCGCATAAATGCGGCCGCATAAATGCGGTCGCATAAATGCGGCCTTTTTATCTTACCAGAACTTCAGGAACAATTTCGCCTGCAGGACGAGAATGTGACGGGCGGTCGCGTTTTTGCCCGCAATGGGGACAGTATAGCCAACCTGTAACTGCGTGGGAAGCGCCCAATTCGTAAAGAAGAAGGACAGATAGGGCGACGTCTTGAAAAGGTAACTCGCCTCATTTTCCACAAAGCCCACCTTCGCACCCGGGTTGTAATTCAGGGTGACCGGGATACCACTGTTGAAGATCACCTTCTTGTCTTTCCCCAAACCCACGCCGCCGTACGACAGCTCCGCCTCGAAGGTGTAGTCCGTGCCGAACGCCACCTTCTGCGCCGCGAGGTCTTTGGCCGCGTCATCAATTTTACTGTAGACGTAATTCTGCGCCCATGCAAGGAAGGCCGGATCAGTATAGTTAGTGCCTCCCGTTTGCAATGTGTAAGCAACCCCCAATTCCGTCTGTCCCGCTGTGGTATTCAGGTAGTGATTGGAAATCTCGCCCGCGCGGCTGAGAATCGGCGTGAGGCCGTAATCCCGTACCGTCGTGGTAAGCGGGTACGCGATGATCTCGCTGAACAGGTTGAAGACCAGATGCTTCCCGGGCGTGTTGGGAATCCAGTCGAAGTAGACGCGGGCCCCGGCGCCGAGCGCGTGGTTGTCCGGATTCGCCGCGGTGATGTCTTCACCCTTCTTCCACTTTTCGTACTCCTCGAGCGCGTCGATGCCGCCGAACGGCACCTTGAGTCCGGGCGCCACGGTGAAGCGAAGGGACTCCGCCTTAATCGGGGCCTTGGCCCCCACCAGTTGCACGGCCACGCCGGTGAAGAGATCGCTCACGCCGTTCGCGTTCACCTTGATGTCCTTGCCCACATTGACATCCGCGTCAGACCAGGCGACCCAGCCCGGCGTCCACTGCGCGGCAAGCGAGAGCCAGTCGAAGATACCGTACTCGAGCGCCAGCCCGGTACTGTACGCCTTCGACGCGCCCTCGCCGTCAGCGTACTCGTTGTAGTCCCAGTCCCCGCCGAACGCCGCGGGCGCGAAGTTGTAGACCGGCACCACGCGGAAGCGCCAGACATGAGCCGGCAGCAGTTCCGCGCTATCCGCAAAAAGGCGCGCCGAGCCGCCCAGCAGCCCGGCAATAAGCGCCAAAAACACTCTTTTTTTCATGGTTCCTCCTTTTATGGCAGCAGTATCCCGCTGCTCGTGGGGACAAGAATGCGCCCCCCCTCAGATACAATAGGCTCCCCGTTGGAAAGCAACTGCTCGTAGTACGCGGGTTTCGGGTAGCCGTCCCAGGGGTTGTAGTACACCAGCCGGTCCCCATTGTGGTGAAAGAGCACATAATGAAGCCCGCTTAATTCCCCCTGGCCAAGTTTCGTTACATTGTCAAACACCACATAGATGCCGATCGCGTACTGATACGGCGCAAGGTCGGGGATGACCGCATCCCGTACCCGCGCCGCTTCACCGCCTATCTCCGTAAGTAGGGATGCTTCGTAGCCCTTTGTAAAGTTGAAAATTTGATGAAACGCATAGTTGATCGGGTAGTTCTGCTGATCATTTTTGGCAGGTTCCAGATAGAAGACCCCACCGTCAAGCCCCACGCTTTGGAGATATTTGATCATCCTGGCCGGGTTTGCCCCGTTTTCGATGCCGGGGAATACCGCCCCAAACGTATGCGCATACCCGTCACCAGTATGTCCATTATTGTCATACACGCCAAAGGTGATCTGATCATACACAGTCCCGATAAAGGCGCGCTCCGTTGTTGCGTCCCCCGCAGTATACTTCCCCTGCTTCAGCCACTGGTAGTACACGGTCGTGTAGCCCCCGCAGTTAGGCTCGTTCTGCTGGGTAACAAAGCGCGCGTCCGGCGTTGCCTCCGGCGTTTCGACGCGGCAGGCCGCGGCGCTCAGCATCGCAAGAGACGCGGCAAGTACCACGCTCAAGGCGGCGCGGCGCGCGGCAAACGGGCGGTCCTTTCCCCCCGTCAAGGCATTTTTTCGTTTCATAACTCCTCCTGTAAGAAACCACCGATTACCGCTTGCAGGCGCCGCCTGCCCCTCCGGATGAAGAGGAAAACATACAAAAGCCTTCATCCGAAACGCCAGTCAAGCAGCCTGCAAGCCGCAATCGGTGGAACCTCCTTTTTTATTTCCTAGTATTTACATAGATTTACTAGGATATGTTTAGTATAGAAAAAAGGGGATTTTTTTGTCAAGAGGGTTATGCGAAAAAAGGCGAAAAAAAGGCGAAAAAAAAGCGAAAAAAGGGAGTGGGGAGTGGGGAGTGGGGAGTGGGGAGTGGGGAGTGGGGGGAGTGATGCGGAGGCGCGGGGGGGGGGGAATGGACGGTAGACGGGGGACGGTGGAGGGA
>JAISTO010000148.1 GCA_031272575.1 Treponema sp.
CCCCCAGAGGGGGGGAGGGCTTTTCTTGTGACCCCCCCTGCCCCCCCAGAGGGGGGGAGGGCTTTTCTCGTGACCCCCCCTGCCCCCCCAGAGGGGGGGAGGGCTTTTCTTGTGACCCCCCCCT
This sequence comes from Treponema sp., assembly GCA_031272575.1. Lineage (GTDB taxonomy): Bacteria > Spirochaetota > Spirochaetia > Treponematales > Breznakiellaceae > JAISTO01. The sequence goes on from JAISTO010000148.1 coordinate 125, forward strand.
ACCCCCCCCAAAGGGGGGGATGGTGCTCCTCCTTGCGGCGCTGCTGGCTATGGGGTGCGCGGATGTCCCGGCGCGGCGGGGGGGGCGCGGGGCTCCGCCGATGGAGTGGGCGGAGGGGCCCTTCGAGGTGCTGGATTACCAGGGCAAGGCGGAGGGCGCGGAAATTCCCTCGTGGGCCGCGCGGGCCCTGAGCGGGGAGCGGCAGGTGGACAGCGCGGAGGCCTGGTACTTCGCCGCCCTGGGCCGGGGGGGGAGTTTCCGGGCCCTCGAGGAGTGGGACGCGGGGTTCTCGCCTGAGCAGGACTTCCCTCTCCTGGCGGCCGAGCGGGTCATCCTGCACGTCGAGGCCCTGGTCCCGGGGGGCGAGGCCCTGCTCGGTGACACCTTCCCGGCCCTGATCCGCGCCGTGCATGACGAGGCCTACACCGGCCTGAGCCGCGAAGGGGGCTTCTGGGCCCGTCTCCGTTTCCCCGGCGAGGACGAGACGGCGGCGCCTCGCGAGGAGTGGGCATTCATCATCCTTGTTACCGCGGAACGGGGGGCCTTTATGCGCAGTATCAACGCCATCTTCGACCGAATCTACGATGACGAGGAGCCCGATCTCTCGCGGGCGCAGCGCACCGCCTTCCGCCGCATGCGGGACCAGTTCTGGGAGCAGTTTTGAGCGGGCCCCCTTGCATGAGCGCGCCGCCTTGTGCTATACTGCGGGTATGGCAGCTATCATTATACCCAAAACCCTCAAGGGGTTTAGAGATTTTTTGCCGGAGGCGGAGATTGCGCGGAAGGAGCTTGTTGACAAGGCCGAGGCGTGTTTCCGCGCGTACGGTTTCGTGCCGATTGACACGCCCGCGCTCGAATACGCGGAGATTCTGCTCGGCAAGGGCGGCGGCGAGACCGAGAAACAAATCTACCGGTTCGCGGATAACGGCGGCCGGGACGTGGCGCTGCGCTTCGACCTCACGGTGCCCTTCGCGCGCTTTCTCGCCGCGCACCGTCTCGAACTGCCGATCCCGTTCAAGCGCTACCATATCGCGAAGGTCTGGCGCGGCGAAAACACGCAGGCCGGCCGCTACCGCGAGTTCAGTCAATGTGACTTCGACATCGTCGGTACGGATGGTCTGGCGGCCGATTTCGAGATACTCCTGGTTATGCGCGAGGCCCTGCTCGCCATTGCCGGAGGGCCGGTCACCATAAAGATAAACCACCGGGGCCTGTTCAACCGCTTTCTCGATACCCTCGGCGTCGGGAAGCAGGCCGCCGAGGTGCTGCGGGTCGTGGACAAACAGGCGAAGGCGGGGCGCGCGGAGACCCTGCGCGCGCTTGTCAGCGTGGTCGGCGAGGAAAAGGCGGAGGCGATCTGCGCCTTTGCCGGGACGAGGGGCTCCTTCGAGGAGACCCTCGCGGCAATGACGGCCGCGGCGGGGGGGCCCTGCCCGGAGTCGGAGCGCCTCGCGCAGCTCTATCACAGTATGCGCGGCATGGGCATCGAAAAAAACTTCGTGCTCGACCCCTCGATTACGCGGGGCCTCGATTACTACACCGGCATCGTCTTCGAAAGTTTCCTGAATGAACGGCCGCGGCTGGGCTCCGTGTGCTCAGGGGGCCGCTACGATAACCTCGTGGGCCTCTATTCGCGGGAGCCGCTCTCCGGCGTGGGCGCGTCCATCGGCATAGACCGCCTCATCGCCGGGCTGGAAAGCCTGGGGCGCATCGAAGAGCGGCGTTCGTATGCGCAGGTGGGTATAGTCATCATTAATGAAAAGGATATGTGGGCCTGCCATGGGCTCGCCCGGGCATTCCGGCAGAGCGGCGTTATGTGCGAGGTGCTGCCGGAGATTGCCGGCTCGCGGGACAGCAAACGCCTGGTGAAGCAATACGTGCTGGCTGAAAAGATGGGCCTCGAGTATGTGCTCGTGCCGGGCGACGAGCCCCTCGACGACCGCGTCGACCTGCGCTATATCCCCGACCGGAGCACGGCGAATAACATCTCGTTCGAGTTGGCGGTGCAGATCTGCAAATACCCGCGCCTCCGGGAAACCTATCTTAAACGCGGCTAAACGCGCACACAGATGCCCCGCTCGCGGCAGCGGCGCTTTATGTCCGGGATGCTCGTCTTCCCGAAGTGGAGGAGTGACGCCACGAGCGCCGCGTCCGCGCCCGGGCCCCCGTCCGCGGTTTCGAGCAGCACCCCGGCGATCTGGTCGACCCCGCCCGCGCCCCCGCTCGCGATTACCGGGACGGGCACAGCCTCGAGCACGGCCCTCGTGAGCGCCAGGTCGTAGCCCGCGCCCGTCCCGTCCGCGTCTATCGAGTTGAGCAGGACCTCGCCCGCGCCCAGTTCCACCGCGAGCGCGGCCCACTCGACCGCGTCCCGGCCCGTGTCATGGCGGCCCCCGCGCGACCAGGCGTTCCAGCGGGGCCTTCCGTCCGGGCCAGCCCCCGAGCGCGCGGCGTCCAGGGACAGCACGACGCACTGGCTCCCGTAGAGCGCGGCCATGTCAGAGAGCAGGGAGGGGTTTTCGAGCGCCGCGCTGCAGACCGAGACCTTGTCAGCGCCCGCGTTCATCGCGTCCCGCATATCCGCGGCCGTCCGGACGCCCCCGCCCACGCAGAGCGGGATAAACACCTCCGCGGCCACGCGGCTTACCACATCGAGGAGGGTGGCGCGGCTCTTGTAGGACGCGCCGATGTCGAGGAAGCAGAGTTCGTCCGCCCCCTCGTCGTTGTAGCGCCGCGCCAGTTCCACCGGATCGCCCGCGTCGACTATCCCTTTGAATTTGATACCTTTGACTACCCTGCCGTCGTCAACATCGAGGCAGGGGATAATGCGTTTTGCCTGCATGGGGGGCCTTTGCCGCCTCAGGGAATCGAACCCTAGACACAAGGATTTTCAGTCCTTTGCTCTACCAACTGAGCTAAGGCGGCGTTTTTTTTGAGTGAACCATCACTCTGCCCCTATTATAGCATAAAACGAAAAAAAGAGTCAAGTACCTTTGTGAAAAAAATAATTTTTTTTTGCAAAAAGGGGCTCTCCCCGCGGGGGCACCTTCCGTTCATCATTCTGACTATCGGTCATATTTCTGACTATGCGTCGATATTGGGGAGTAGGGAGTGGGGAATGGGGAGTGGCTTGCGTCTGGCTCGTAAGTCGCGCGTACTACCGGACAGTTTCACGGTAGTACGCGCATCCCACTTGCAAAGCGCACCCTACTCCCCACTCCCTATTCCCTGCTCCCTATCCGCGCCCCCTTGACCAATCGCTCTCTTTCACGCTATACTCAAAGCGCATGAATAATCGCTTCGTTTTTGCCGGCAAGGGCCGCGTACGCGCGCGCTGCCTGCTCGGCGTCGTGCTGGGGGCCGCTCTCGCCCGTCCCGTGGGCGCGGCCGCGGATACCTTCACCTTTAAGGCGGACCGTATGTCCGGCGGAAAGGCGGTGGGCCGGGAACTCACCGTGCTGCAGGGGAACGCGGAGGTGCGCTCGGACAACCTGCTGCTCAAGGCGGAGCGCATCGAGATACAGGGCGAGGATAACCAGTTCGTGGACTGCACGGGCAATGTGTGGGGCATCGAGGAAGAAAAAGAAATCGTCTTCCGCACCGACCGCCTCCGCTACGATCGCAAACTGAAAATCGCGCGCCTCGAGGGGAACTCGACCCTCGAAGACAAAAAAAACGAGATCGTGGCGCGGGGGCGCTTCATCGAATACGACGACCAGGCGGAAGTCACCGTATTTCAAATATCGGTGCGCCTCTTTAAGGACACGATGGTCTGCCGCGCCGAGTACGGGCTCTACCGCCGCAAAGAAAAAATTCTCGATCTGTCCGGCTTCCCGGTCGTCTACAAAAAAGATGACGAGTTTCGCGCGGATCGCATTCAGGTTGACTTGGACACCGAGGATGTCACCATGGAAGGCTCGGTTTCGGGGGCGATAGAAAACTGATGGACGAGTTCGATCAAACGCTGCCGGCCGGGGAGGCCCCTCCCCCGCCGCCGGAAACGGAGGCGCCAAATTTCACCACGAAGGCGCACGGGAAGCGCCGTTTCCTCGATCGCTGCAAAGAGGGGTTGCGTACCCTTTTTAGTCGGCGGAAACGCGAAAAATCGCGAGACCGGAAGGGAATACTCACTTTCTTCCCGCGGCTTTTGCGCCTTTGTGGGGGTGTTTTTAAAAAGAACGGCTATATAGCCGGGCTTCACCGACACCCGAAAACAAAGGCCCCCGAAGCGGAGCCCCTTCCCCCGCCGCAAGTGGAGGCGCTCCGCCCGCCGGAAGCGCCCGCGGAACCCTTCGCCCACCATGTCCTCGAGGTGACCGGCCTGCACAAAAAGTTCGGGCGCAAGGAGGTGGTGCGGGGCGTCAACTTCTTTATGCATAACGGGGAAGTGGCCGGCCTCCTGGGGCCGAACGGCGCGGGCAAGACGACCATCTTTTATATGATCGTCGGCTTTTACAAGCCCACGAAGGGTAATGTCACCCTTGACGAGATTGACATTACTACCCGCCCCATGTACCGCCGCGCCCAGGCCGGCATCGCGTACCTGCCGCAGGAGGCGTCGATCTTCCGCAAACTCACGGTGGAGCAGAACCTCTGGGCCATCCTCGAGAGCCGGCGCGACATAACGAAGGCGGCGAAGAAGGCGCGCATGGAGGCCCTGCTCGAGGAGTTCGGCATTACGCGGATACGGCGGCAGTACGGCTACACGCTCTCCGGCGGGGAGCGCCGCCGCACCGAGATCGCCCGCGCGCTCGCCACGGAGCCGAAGTTCCTCCTGCTGGACGAACCCTTCGCCGGCATCGACCCCATCGCCGTGTACGAGATCAAGCAGATCATACGCCGCCTTGCGGAGAAGGGCATCGGCATACTCATTACGGACCACAACGTGCGGGACACGCTCGAAATCACGACGGAGGCGTTTATTATCAACGAGGGCTCTATCGTGGCGCGGGGGGGCCGCGAGGAGATTCTCGCGAACGAGATGGTGCGGGAAATCTACCTGGGCGCCGAGTTCCGTATGTAGGTCAGTCTTTTACGAAACGCAGTTCCCAAATCCCGCGGCCGGCGCGCAGGGCTTTTTCTTCAAACTTTGTTTTTGGGCGCAGGGCCTGGGGCGCGCAAAAGCCTCCCTCGCCCGCGGTGTTACGAATCCCGTGCGTCGCGCTTAATTCGGCCAGCGCCCATTTCGCGTAGTCCTGCCAGTCGGTGATCATATACACGTACCCGCCGGGCTCCAGCGCGCGCGCAAGTGTTTCGGTGAAGGGCCGGGTAACAAGCCGTCTTTTGTGGTGACGTGTTTTCGGCCAGGGGTCCGGGAAGAATATATGGATACCCGCGAGGCTCGCCGGTTTTATGTGCCGCTCAAAAATCTCCACCGCGTCCCCTTCGATAATTTTGACATTTTTGAGTTCCCTTTGTTTGATTTCCAAAAGGAGGTGACCTATGCCGGGCTTGTGCACCTCGATGCCCAGATAGTTCGTGCCCGGATTTTCCCCGGCAATTTGCGCGGTGGCGGCGCCCATACCGAAACCAATTTCCGCGACGACCGGGCTGCCGGCGTTCACGCCTGTGAAAACATCCGCCCACTCGAGGAAGCCTTCGGCGGGGAGTTCCACGCACCAGGGGACGCACAGAGTTTCGCGGGCGCGGCGCTGCGCGTCAGTCCCGCGGCTCGAGCGGATAACGTAACTGCGTATGCCGGTACTCTGCATAGTTACCGTAAAGATGCGGGCTTCGTAAGCGCGGAGCAGTGAATATCGCTGTCTTTCGCCCAGAGCGCGAGCGTCTTCACGTTGCCCGGCAAATGCAGGTCCGCCGTCTTGCCCGATTTCGCGGTAAGAAGCACCTCTTGAACAAACTTGCCGTCCCCGTCGTAGCAGAGAAACTTGTTTTCCGGGTACTTCGAATCGATGTTGTAGTTTCCCTCGCGCACCGAAAAGTAAGGGAGCGGATACTTCGGGTCAGAAGGCGCGTCAAAGGTGAAAGCGCGCTCCGAGGTTTCGCCGCCCTTGTTCGTAAGCACGGCCCGGTACTGCCCACGGGGGAGACTCTCGCCGTCCCGCATCGTGATAGCCCTGCTCCCGATCCAGGTCTTGCCCTCTTCTTCGTAACGCACCCACTCTTCCGGCTTGACCGTCCAGCGGAGACTCTCGCGGTCAAAATAGAGGCAGAGATCGCCCAAATCCTCTATGCCGTCTTTGTTGTCCGGCAGTACGAAAAAAGAGAAACGCTCGTCCGGCCTGGCGTCCCCCTCGTAATAGACCAGTTCGATAAAGCCGTATTTGATGACCGGCTCCGAACGCGAGCAGGATACGGCGGCAAGAAGCGCGGCGAATACGCCGGCGGGACAGAGCAAGCGCTTCATCAGTAATTCCACTCCAGCCTGCCGTAGTCCCTGCGCGGCCGCTCCTCCCGCAGTTGGCCGGAACGTTCCCTGCCGGAGTACTCCTCGCGGCCGCGGGCATCTTCCCGTCCGCCGCCCTCGTCATCGGCTCTTCGCCCGAAGCGCGAGCCGCTCTTCCGGCGCTCGCGGATTTCCTTTTCGAGCATCTTGAGTGACGCGTCGAAACCCCGCATGAACTCGTTAAGGTCTTCCTCGAAGACGATAACTGACTGGCGGTCGAATCCGCCGTCATCCCGGCCCTTGCTCTCGACGATGTTCAGGAAAAGATCGCCGTTCCGGTTTTCTTTTATATTGAAAAAATACGTCCGGTTCGGCAATTGTACTCTCGTCGAATCCAATTCTCCTCTGGTTCCCATGTTGACTCCTTGCAGCGCGCTTCATGCATGAAGCGACTCATCTGCTTTCAAAACCATCTCCCGCTGCCACCCGATGAGGCAGCGTTCCAGACGCGGATCCGTTCCCTCCGCGTCCGCCATGATGCGAAAAACCGGTTCGGTTGCGGACCCCCGCATCCAGATAAACGCGATTTTTCTTTTACCGCTGTTCAAAAAATTGACCTTTAGTCCACCGCGTTCCGCCTTGCCGAAGTCGGCAAGGTTCTGCAATTCTTCCATGCCCTTGTCCGCGGAGGCCTCCCAGCCCGTTATGCCAAATTTTTCCCCTAACGCATCTTTTTTTTCCTCCCATTCCCGCATAAAAATTTCCTGGTAGCGCATCTTGAGCGCGCGGTGATCGGCCGCCCTGACCGTGAGCTTCGCCTCCGGGGTATAGGCCCCCGTCGTGACAAAGGCGGGCAGGGACGCCGCGGCGTCCGCCAGAGTGAAGTCCCGGCGGAAACTTTCCCGCTGCCCCGAAAGGCCGCACCAGATTTCAAAAAGCCCCTGCCCGTCCCCGCCGCCGGGCCCCCTCCGCAGCGCGAAGAGTTTCAGGATGGCGCCTATGGTGCCGAGCGGGTCCCGCACCTGCTGCGGATGGATGATCACGCCGCCCGCCGAGCCCTCGCCCGCAACGCGTACGATGCAGCCCCGCTCCCGGAGGCGCGCGGCAAGGCCCGTCACATTGGCCTCGCCCACCTCCGCGCGGAAGACCGGCACGTCGAACGCGGCCGCGATGCGGTCGATGCGCAGGCTCGTGGGCCCGTTCGCCACGATGGCGGCCCTGGTGAGCGAGTTGCCTTTTTCGTCGTAGCGGAGCGTCCCGTTCCACACGAGGAAGGCCAGTTCGCTCATGCAGGCGAGCGCGAAGACCTCCTGCGCCCCCAGCACCCGGGCGCGCCCCCGGCCGCCGTCATCCCAGATAACGAGGTTCCCCCGATCCCCGTCGCAGTCGGGGACATAGCCGAGCACGGTTTTGCCGTCCTCCAAAAAAGTTTCCTCCACGAGGAAGCGGCAGGTTTCGAGGTTGGCCCCCTCCGGCACGATGCCGTGCGCGAAATCGCCGGGGGTATCGTGTATCGAGGTGAAGGGGATGCCGAGCTCCGCAAAAAAAGCGCGGTCGATGGAAGAGGCCCTCGCGGAGCCGTTGAAGTCCGCGCAGACGCCCAGGGGCCGCTCCTTGAGGCCCTGCCTCAAGTCAGCATAGAGCGCGTCGATGGCCTTTTCGTCCCCGCTCCCCGCAAGCACCTGCCGCAAAAAAGCCCCGTACGCGCCGAGCGCTTCGTTCTTCACCTTAACACTGTTGCGAACGATTCGGCGCAGCTGCCTGCTGTAGTTCTGCTGAAGAAACGCGTCGAATTGTTCGGAATCCATGTTTTTGATGATGGTATGCAGCAACTCCACGAGACGGGCGTTTTCCCCCGCGCTGAGTACGCCGCCTGTTGCAAGGCCGAACTTGAAGCCGTTGTACCCGGGCGGGTTGTGACTTGCTGACACGTAGACGAAACCCGCGATTCGCGGCGCCGCGCGGGAGGAGCCGGCGAAGGCCATTAGTTCCGGCGATGCAGCCGCGCCGGTATAGAGCGTCTGCCTGCCGCGCGCCGCGAAGACGTAGAGCAGGAACGCGGTGATGCCGGCGCGGGTGGGGCGCGTGTCAGTGCCTATGACAACGGCCCCTTTCGGCGCATCCGGCCCCTCCCGCTCGCCCAGGAAGGCATCGAACGCGAGCGCCGCGGCCGCCGCAAAGAGCAGCCGCTCCCACGGGACCTCCGCGTCGAGGCTCTCTTCGTCTTGCGCGAAAACGCCCCGCCAGCCGGAGGGCGAGAGGATCAGCCCATCCAGAATGCGCGATGCAGGGTAACTGCGGATATCGCTTGTCATCCTGGGGATTATAGCGCGGCCGCCGCCGGTTGATCAAGTGGGGGTGAATGACGGCCTCCCCCCCGTCATTCCGCGGCTTGACCGCGGAATCTGGTGAAACAAGACTCCGCGATCAAGTCGCGGAGTGACAGCCCCCCGCCATTCCGCGCCCTTGCCCTCCCGTCATTCCACGGCTTGGAAACCGCGTCATTCCGCGGC
>JAISTO010000088.1 GCA_031272575.1 Treponema sp.
GTAAATTCGTGTACATTAGCGTTCATTCGCGTTTACTTACTTAATTGCTGACTTTTCGGAGGGGGCTCAAAATGTATCCACAGATTTTTATTACTAATCGTGTCTTTAATTTGGTGAAAATCGGTGATTATCTGTGTAAATCTGTGGATAAATTCTTAAAATCCTGTTTCTTCAGAGTGGGCTAAAGATATGGGACAAGTTTAGCCTCTGGGGGGGTAGGGGGGGTCACGAAAGAAGCCCTCCCCCCGCAGGGGGGATGCGACCATAATCCCCCTCTGGGGAGGGTAGGGAGGGGTCGCGGGTGATGCCATCCCCCCGCAGGGGGATGCGTCCCTCACTGTCAACAGTTAAAGAAAACAAGGCCGTCATTGCCGGAATTGACATAGTTCGGTTTTAACCGAACTACGCAATCTATTGAAAAAAGGGCCATTTTGGTAGAGATTCCGCGGGGGAGAGGGGAACCGCAGTTCTACGAACTGACGCAGCGAAGCTGCTCGGTCCCGTTTCCAAGCCGCGGAATGACGGTTGGCTCTTTCCTTAACTTGTTGACAGTGATCCGTGCCCCCCCTACCCCCCAGAGGGGGGATGGGGCATCACTCTCCTACTCCCTACTCCCCACTCCCTATCCCCCCCCCTTGATTATTTTTCACAAACACTCTACACTTAAGGTACTGGAAAGCGGTATGGATGCGGAACAGAAGGTCAAAGCGCTCGTGGAAACGGCTTACGATCACTTGAAGGACATGGATGCTGACAAGGCGCTTGCGGCCCTGGAAGAGGCTCTGAAGGTGAACGTCGGGCATCCAGAGGCGCTCTATGCGCTGAAATGTTTCAATTGGTGGCGCGAACGTCTCGGCCGGATGAACGGTATCGAGGATTCTTACGAGAGGGGCGTATTCGTCATCTCGCAGTGGAATCCTTACTATCACTTTATTGATCGCATAGGCGAGGCTTACGAGCCCTGCCAGTATGCGATCAAGTGTTTCGTATATCAAACAGCGCTCGAATCCTTCGGGAAGGTCTTCAGCGAGAGGACAAACCAGCAGGATTCGGGCCTGCTTTTGCAAATAGGCCGCTGCTACAAGGGCGCGGGCGCTTTTTACGAGGCGCGCGAGTTCTTAAAGCAGGCGGTGCGCAACCATGGGGATGACGCAGCGGCTGTCGCCGAACTGGCAGACCTCTACGCGCTTCTGGGCGAAGAGCGGGCGGCGCGGGCGCTGTTTCGCGAGGCCTTTTACATCGATCCGCAGGCCGTGAACCTGCGGACCCTCGAATCCGAACTGATCCGCCGCCTCTGGGAGCGGGTCTGCGCGGAGGGGTACCAGGGGCCCGAAGCCGCCGAGTGGATCCCGGTATACGGGAAACTCTGGGGGGTGTTTTCGATAAAACGCGAACTGAAGCCGGTGGAGGTGGGGCGGCTCAAGGAGTCTATCCTCGCGCTCGAGCAGAGCGTTGCTATGGACTCGGGGCAGGAGGCGCAGGCTTTCACGAAGCCGCGGCTCCTCAACCGCTACTTCTGGCTGATCGATTGCTATGCGGAACGGGGAGCCCAGGCCGGGGCGATCGAGGAGATTTTGTTGAAAATGCAGATTTTAGACCCGGTGATCTGCGAGCAGTACCGGGGCGGCCGCAGTACGGCCGGTGAAAAAACAAGGAGGAATGATGTCTGAGACATTGTTGAAGCAGGTGCAGGAAATGCTCAACGAGGAGAAGTGGACGCGGTCCACTCTCAGCAACTATTCGATCAGCCAGTTCAAGGAACTGGATGGGTTGTTGGAGGCGGCTCAAAAAGAGCACGCGCTCGCTGAACTGAGAAAAATGTGCGAAGAGCATCTGTCGCACACGAAAATGAGCATCATTGCGCTCTACCTCTCGGGCATGGCCGCGCTTTCAGACCAGATTCTCGAAGACGCCGCCATGATGTCACTGATCAAAATCTTTCAGGACAATCACAAGGTAAACATCGTCCGCTTCCTCTGCGAGCGCATCCTTGCATGGGGCGAGTCGAAACTGGCGCTCCGCATACTGGCGGACTGCGTCAAGAGCGACGATAACGAAGAGGAACTCTGCAAAATTTGGGAGCGTCTCGTCAAAGTGGACTTTACCGAGGCGGACCTCGCCAAGGCCCTGGCAGAGCGCGCCGAAAAAAACGGCGATCTGGAGGGCGCGGTCGACTACTACAAAAAGGCGATCCACCGCTATATCACGAAGGGCGACAAAAATTTCTTTATTCATATTAGAGAAATTTGGGGGAAACTGCTCAAACTCTGCCCGGAGGAAATCGACTACTTCCTGCTTCAGCAGAAACGGGTGGCCGGGAGTCAGTTCGGCGAGGACAAGGCGGTTGTCCTGCTGCAGGACCTCTACCAGACCTGCCGCGCCAGGGACGACCTCGACACCGCGATAGAGGTGCTCAAACTCATCCTCGACTACGACGAACGCTACAAGGACAAGAATGTGCAGCCCCGCCGCGAACTGGTCAACTGCTTCAGGCAGAAGTACGCGTACCACAGTCAGGTGGATGAATTTATCCGCGTGTCAAACCTGAACTCGCACTACCGCAGCGTACACGACGCGATCCGGGATTTCGAAAAGCACATCGCGTTCGACAAGGGAAACTTTGTGTTTCACCGCAGTTGGGGCGTGGGACGCATAGCGGAACTGAAAGGCCCGGACATTCAGATTGACTTTGCCAAAAAGCGCAATCACACCATGTCCCTGAAGATGGCGGTGGACTCGCTCCAGATTCTCGCGAAGGATCACATCTGGGTTCTGAAAGCGACCTGGAAAAAAGAGAAACTGCACGACAAGGTAAAGGAGGACGTCGTATGGGCGCTTTCCACCGTGATCCGCAGTTTCGGCAACGCCTGCGATTTCAAGCGCATCAAGGCGGAACTGAGTCCGTCAATTCTGTCGTCGGGCGAGTGGGTCACCTGGAACAACAAGGCGCGGGATATCCTGAAAAACGATCCCGCGTTCGGGGTAAGCCCGGACAGCGTGGAAGTCTTTACGGTGCGGGAGCGTCCCGCGAGCCTGGCGGAAAAATTGTACTACGAGTTCCGCGCGGAAAAAGATTTCTTCAGCCGCGTCCACCTCTTCCGCAAATTTGCCGACGAGGCCGAAGCCGAGGAACTTGCCTCCGACGACTTCGCCGAAATGTACATGTACTTCCTCGGGCTCTTCAAGCCGAACGCGCCGGTTACCGAGCAGACGGTCGCGGCCTTCTTCCTGGTGAAAAATTTCGCCGGCCAGTTCCCGCAGTTGTCGGCGGACTTCACGCTGACTTTCCCCGAACTCTTTTCGCAGATCGGGGATATTGCCGTCATCTATGAAAAACTCAAGGACTTCCAGTCGCGCAAACAGTTCCTCGAGCGGATCAAAACAGACCTGCCGGACTGGGAAAACATCTACCTGAAACTCTTCCCCCGCGAGCCGCAGGATGAAATCATCAAGGGCCTCGAGGCCGCGCTGCCGGCGGACGAAAGCCTGGCCGGAAAACTGCGCGCCCTCACCGTGCACTGCTTCGAAAACTACCGGGACTGCAAGGCCGCGGTCTACTGGCTCTTCAAAAACCGGCGGGACGCGCCGTGGTACCAGGCGGCGGGGCTCAGCCTGGAAAAGCAGTTGGTCACCCTGGTGCACATCATCGATCTCAGTTACAAGGAAATCGAAAATCGCCGCAACTCGTCAGAAAACCGCAAACTGAGCAGGCAGGTTTACGCGTCCCTTTTCACCGAGGGTGAAATTAACCGCTTTGTCGAGGAGGCGGGCAAGGACACCGCGGTGCGCCTCTTCACCCTGATCAACGACGTGAAGGACCTCGATCAGGCCGACAAGATCGCGCTGCGGAACCGCATCGGGCAGAAGTACCCCGAATTCAAGGCCACGCTGGAAAGCGAAAAAAAGGTTTCGCGGGGCCTCATTGTCACGCTGGCGAAGTACACCGAGAAGCAGCAGCGCCTCGATCGGATAAAGACCGAGGAGATACCCGCCAACTCGAAGGAGATCGAGTTCGCGCTGTCACTCGGGGACCTTCGCGAAAACGCGGAGTACAAGGCGGCGAAAGAAAAGCAGACGCTCCTGAACTCGACCATGACGAAGTTACAGGATGAAATCAGCCGCGCGCAGATTTTCGACCCGTCAACGGTGACGACGAACCGCATCTCGTTCGGCACCAGAGTCGTGCTGCACAACAACAACAAAAACGAGGACGAAACGTACACTATCCTCGGGCCCTGGGAGTCCGATCCTGAACATCACATTATTTCGTACCTGTCACCGTTCGGCAAATCGATGATGGACAAGGCCGCGGGCGACAGCTTCGAGCGCGATATGGGCAGCGAGAAGGTGTCGTACAAGGTGCTGAATATCAGCGTGGGGCTGTAGGAAAGGTGAATAGTAAACGCATGCGTATCGCTGTTTGCGCGGCGCTCTGCCTCGCGGCCGCGCCGTGGGCGCCTTGCCAGCAGGAGGCGAAGGATGTTATCCTGCTGGTCGATGCCTCTGCCGGCATGGCGGGAAACTACGAGGCCTTCATCACTTACCTGACAGGCCCTTTCCTGCAGGAGCAGGTCCGCATAGGCGACACCTTTCACCTCGTATCGTTTGCCGAGACCCCCTGCCTCGAAATTTCCCGCCGCATAGAGGGCGTTGGGGATATTGAAACAGCCGCGGCCAGGATCATGCTCGTGTACCCGCTGGCCCCTCGTTCCGACCTGCAGGCCGCGCTCGTCTTTGCGGCAAACTACGCGCGGTCCCTGCCCCCGGGCCGCGGCAAGGCGATGTTCGCCGCGGCTCCCCCGGGCGCTGCCGCGGAATTGCAGGCCGCGGCGCAGGATTTCAGGAGGCAGGGCATCCCGCTGAGCCTTGCGGCCCCCCCGGCCCCCCGGCCTCCCGCACAAGCGGCGCGGCCTGAGGCGCGGCCAAAGCCGGAGCCAAAGCCCGCGCCAAAGCCGGGGCAGCCGGTCAATATTGCGGAATTGACCCTGGCCCTTCAGAAAAGCCCTGCCGCGGCGCCGGTTTTTCCCGAGCCTGCCCCGGCCCCCGTGCCCCTAAGACCGGCGGCTCCTGCCGAAAACCCGCCGGCACAGACTGCGGCAGAACCCGCGCCTCTGCCAGGCCCGCCGCCGGAGCCGGAGCCGCTGCCGCCGGAGCCGCTGCCGGAACTGCCGCCCGCGCCAGCGCCCCTCCCGCCGGCCGTACCGGTCACGGCGCAGCCTCAGGAGCTTCCGGCGGCCCCCCTGCCGGCCGCGGCCCCAACGCCGGCGGCCCCCGAGTCCGCGCCGCGTTCTCAGACAGCGCAGGAAAGCCCCCCCATTCTCCGCGTGGTTATCCCCATGGGGATAGTCCTGCTCGTGCTTGTGGGAATCGCGCTCGTGCTTTTCGCCGGAATAGGGGTCTTCGCGTTCCTCTGGTGGCTCCGTCAAAACCCCGATCGGACGCTTGCCCGGCGCATCCTCACGCTGAAGCAGAACCTGCCGCCGCGCCTTCGCGCCCCGGCGTCCGCGGCGGAGAGCCCTGGTCAGATAGAAAACATGGTCATGCTGCACCTCTTCGTAGAGTCGCAGAACACCGCCATTGGCAGACGCAACATTCACCCCGCAAAGAGCGGGAGCCGCTTCAGCGTAGGCGGCGGGGACTCCGACTTTCTTATCTTTCTTGTCCCTATCCCCCCGAACATCGCGGAACTTTATTTTGACGGCGACTCCTTCACCCTGATTCTGAATCGGCCGGAGTTTTTCCCGGACCTCGAGACCCGCGAAATCCGCGGCTGCATAGGCACGACCTTCCACATCCACTCCGAAAAAGGCTATCACGTACGTTTCCGCTTCGAACTCTACGAGGACCCGCTTGTCGCGCTGAACCGCCTGCTCCGCTCGATTGACGAGGAGTAAGGGGCGGGTGACGGCCGGGGAAAATGACGCGGCCTGAAGCGGCCGTCCGGCGTCAGCCGTTCCACAGCGAGAAGAGCGCCGCGTCGAGGCCGGCGAAGAGGCCCTTCTTTTTGAGGGCGGCGCGGCCGGCGGACAAAGCCTGCCCGGAGAGGCGCTCGAGGAGCGCGAGGCTGGCGGCGAGCACGGCGCCCGCGCGGCCCGGGAAACGGAGGCCCCTGCTGACGCAGACGCGCGAGAGCATCATAAGGCCCTCGAGGTTCAGCGCCTTGCGGACGCCGGCTTCCAGGGCGCCGCGCGTCACCGCGAGGGGGCCCGCGCGGAAAAGCAGTTCCCCGTAGGGGGCCGCCAGGTTGCACAGGATGACGGCAAGCGCGGTCCCCAGCATGACGAGCGGCCGCGTCCGTTTGCCTTCCCGAACCGCCGTCCCCCAGAAAAGCAGAAACTGCATGATCCGGCTTTCGAGCGAGGGGGTCACGAGGAACACCGCGGCCAGCCCAAGCCCCGCGCAAAAGAGCGTCAGGGGGGGGGAAAAGGCATCTCTCCTCCCCTTTGGGGAGGGTAGGGAGGGGTCAGGGTTGGTCTCCGACCCCCCCCCTACCCCCCCCAGAGGGGGGGATAAGGCATTTTTTTCCCCCAAGTCCCTAATCCACCCCGACCGCCGCGAAAAAGCGTCGCAAAAGAGGCCGAGGGCGCAGCCGGTTACGAGGCCCGCGGCGAGGAAGGGGGGCGCGAGGAGCCGCGCCTGGGGGCCGAAGACCAGACCCCGCGCAAGCGCGAGTTGAGCGCCGTTCGAGGCGAGCGCCCCCGCGATGCCGAGGCCGGGGAAGCCGAGCAGAGGGCGGGGGCCCCTTCCGAAGAGGCGGTAGAGCAGGAACATGACGGCGCTCGAGGCCGCGGTACCCCCCAGCGAAAAAAGCGTCACATACGAGAGGAGGGTGCCTGAGAGGAGCGCCTGCCCCGCGGTTTTTATGCCGGCCAGCAGGAAGAAGTCAGCGGGAGCGAGGAGCGGCAGCGCGAGGAGGAGGGGCAGGTTGGCAAGACCGAGGCGCAGGAAGGGGAGGGGCTTGGGGATGAGGTACTCGAACGCGGCCAGGAAGAGGCAGAGCGCGGCGAAGACCGGCACCAGATCGCCGGGGCGGGCTTTTTTAGTCATCACTACCTTACCAGGCCCCGGCGTCCACCGCGTCCGGAGGTCCGCCCCGGCCTGCCTCGACCGTGACGATCACCTCGTTGGGGAGGCAGGCGAGCCACTCGCCCGCGCGGCTGATGCTGCCGGCCGCTATGCAGGTTTTGTTCGCGCAGGGGGACGAAAGCGCGCGCGCTGACCTTTCGCGCAGGGCGAGCACCGTGGGCCCGAGCGGGCCCTGCACCGTTACCGTCTCGTCCGCGTCGAGCGGGAAGAGGGAGACCCTGCCGGCCGCGCGGACGACGAAGATTCCCCCCGCCGCGGGCCGCGCGTAGACCGCGTACGCGCAGGCCCCGCAGAGCGCAAGGCCCAGTGCCAGCATGACGAGGTCCAGGGGCCGCAGCGGGAAACGGCGCGCGGGGGCCTTAGCCGCCAAGGCAGGTCCCCACCGCGGCGGCCGTTGCGCGCATATAGTGAGCGGGGGGCACCGTCTTGACCTTATCCGCCGGCACGTCCAGCCCCACAGAACTGACGCAGTCCCCCGTGAGCGCGGCCATCCTGCCGTAAGCCCCCTCTGCCAGGAGGTCCGCCGCGGCCGTGCCCAGGCTCGTGGCGAGCACACGGTCCGAGGCGCTCGGTATGCCCCCCCGCTGCACATAGCCGAGCACGGTGGCGCGGGTCTCCATGCCGGTCTCCCGCTCGATCTCGCGCGCCACACGGTACGCGATGGACGGGCTTGCGGTCTCCGCGCGGTACTTCGTGCGCTCCTTCTTGTCCATGAGCGCCTCCTCGCGGCTCAGCGCCCCCTCCGCGACCGCCACTATCGAAAACGTTTTGCCGCTCTTGCGGCGCTCCTCGAGGTGCCGCGCTATGGCGCATATATCGTAGGGGATTTCCGGCAGCAGGATGACGTCCCCCCCGCCCGCGACGCCGGCATAGAGCGCGAGCCAGCCGGCCTTATGCCCCATCAGTTCTATCACCATGACGCGGTTGTGACTCTGCGCGGTCGAGTGGAGGCGGTCGATCGCCTCGGTACCTATCGAAAGCGCGGAGTGAAAGCCAAAGCTGCGGTCCGTCCCCACGATGTCGTTGTCTATCGTCTTGGGAAGCCCCACGACATTGAGCCCCTCGCGGCTGAGGAGGTAACTGGTCGTCATCGTGCCGTTCCCCCCGAGCGCGACGATGCAGTCGAGCCCCAGGGCCCGGTAGTTCGCCTTGATCGCGTGCACCTTGTCCAGCACCGTCTCGCGCTCATCCGCCTGCGCCTTGAAGGGCTTTTCGCGGCTCGTCCCCAGTATAGTCCCCCCCCGCGTGAGTATGCCGGAAAAGTCCTCGCTCTCGAGCGGCCGCGCGTCCCCCTCGATGAGGCCGCGGAACCCGTTCGCTATGCCGACGACCCGCATCCCGTAGCGTATATGAGCGGCCCTGCACACCCCGCGTATCGCCGCGTTGAGCCCCGGACAGTCCCCCCCCGCGGTAAGAATGCCGAAGGCGCGGGTAACCGGTTTCGTGTGTTCCATGGGAAACAGCATACCGGGGAAAAGCGGATTTTTCAAGGCAGGATGGGGGGGGGACGGTGGAAAGCACTGTCAACAAGTTAAGAAAAGTGACAATCGTCATTCCGCGACTTGATCGCGGAATCTCTACCAAAATGGCCCTTTTGAGGAGTAGATTGCGTAGTTCGGTTAAAACCGAACTATGGCAAGCCCGGCAATGACGGTCTTGTTTTCCTTAACTTGTTGACAGTGGGATAGGGAGTAGGGGGCGCGGAGCGCTTGGGGAGTAGGGGGCGCGGCGCATGAGCGCAGGCGCGGGGTGAGGGGGAGTGAGCGGAGGGCAAGGCGCGGACGGTGGGAAGTGGACGGTGGAAAGTGGAGGAGTCATTCGCAAGTCTTTCGTACTACCGGTATGCATGGGGTGCTGCGCAGGCTCTCGCACAACCGCCTCCACCGTCCACCGTCCACCGTCCATTTTCCATCCCCCACTCCCCACTTCCCACTACGCTATCGCCGTGAAGCCGTCCTTCAGTACCGCGATGATGTCGTCGATGTGCTCGATGCCTATCGAGAGGCGCACCGTGTTCGGCTTGATGCCTGACTCGAGGAGCTCGGCCTCGCTCATCTGCGAGTGGGTCGTGGACGCGGGGTGTATCACGAGGGATTTGACGTCCGCCACGTTAGCCAGCAGCGAGAAGAGTTTGAGTTTCTCGGTGAAGAGTTTCGCCTTTTCGGCGCCGCCCTTAATCTCGAAGGTGAAGATCGAGCCCGCGCCTTTGGGAAAGTACTTCTTGTAGAGCGCATGGTCGCGGTGCCCGGGCAGCGCGGGGTGGTTCACCTGTTCCACAAGGGGATGGCTCTTGAGGAAGTCGATCACCTTGAGGGCGTTGGACACATGGCGCTCGACCCGCAGGGACAGGGTCTCGAGGCCGTTGATGAAGAGGAACGCGTTGAAGGGCGAGAGCGCGGAACCGGTGTCGCGGAGCAGGGTCGTACGCGCCTTGATGATGTACGCGAGGTTCCCCACCGCCTTGGTGAAGACGACCCCGTGGTAACTGGGGTTCGGCTCGCTGAGGCCCGGGAACTTGCCGCTCGCGGCCCAGTCGAAATGGCCGCCGTCCACGATGACGCCGCCTATGGAACTGCCATGCCCCCCGATGAACTTGGTCGCCGAATGCACGACCACATCCACCCCGTAGTCGATGGGGCGCAGCAGGTAGGGCGTGGCAAAGGTGTTATCCACGATGACGGGGATACCGTGCTTGTGCGCGATCTTCACCACCGCCTCGATGTCCACCACCGTCGAGTTGGGGTTCCCCAGGGTCTCGAAGAAGAGCGCCTTCGTGTTGGGGCGTATCGCCTTCTCGAAGTTCTCCGGGCGGCTCCCGTCCACAAAGGTGGTCTCGACGCCCAGGTCTTTGAAGGTGTTGGCGAAGAGGTTGTAGGTGCCGCCGTAAATTTGCGTGTCAGAGACGATGTGATCGCCCGTTCGGGTGATGTTCTGAATCGCGTAGGTCGTGGCCGCCGCCCCGGAGGACACCGCCAGCGCCGCGACGCCGTTTTCGAGCGCGGCGATCCGCTTTTCAAACACGTCCCAGGTAGGGTTCATGATCCGCGTGTAGATGTTACCCGACTCGGCGAGCGCAAAGCGATCCGCCGCGGACTTGGACGAGGGGAACACGTAGGACGTGGTCTGATAGATCGGCACCGCCCTTGCGTCGGTGGCCGGATCCGGCTTCTCCTGGCCCGCATGGACCTGGAGGGTTTCAAATTGGTACTTTTCTGCCATAGTTTACTCCTTACAGCATAGTAACGCGCGTAGGTTGATTTAGCAATAAATCAATAATTCCTATCGGAATAGTATGTTATAGAATCGCGTTTTTTTTGTCAAGAGGGCAATAGCCATCCGGGGGGCCATTGAGGACGAGTCTGCGTTTCGCGGCGCTACTTGTTCAGGATGAACTCCACGCGGCGGTTTTTCCACCAGTTCGGTCTGTCCGAGTGGGAGGCGATGGGTTCTCTCGCCCCCATGCCGCGCGTTGAAAGGCGGGAGTCACTGACGCCGTGCCCGGAGAGCCAACTCTTTACGAACTCGGCCCTTTCCTTCGACAGCGCGTCGTCCTCAGCCTCTTTCGCGGTTCCGCTCACGTTGTTCTCGTGCCCTACCACCGTGACGCGGTAGTCGCGGAACTTGCCCAACACCTCGGTGATACGCTTCAGGACGCGTTCGTTGTTGTCAGCCTGGGCCTGGGTAATCGCGCCCTGCCCGGTTGTTCCAAAGTCGGCCTTGTTTGCCCTGAATGTGATGGCCGGAACCTGCATATACAGTTCGTTGCCGCGCTTTATCACGAGGATGTCGATGGGGATTTTGCCTTCAAGCGACGATTCAAGCCCCTGACTGTCGGTGACCGTGAACTGGTAATCGTAATCCATGGCGGACTGCACCAACTCAGGCTTGCGCGTTTTGTTACTCTGCCCGTTCCACACGATGCGCGGGGTAATCGCGGTTTTGCCGCTTGTGCCCCAGAACGCGTTACCCGCCGGGTCCGTGATGCTGAACTCCCACTTTGAGAACGGGAGCAGAGATTGCGCCCTAAGGTCGATATAAAGTTCGTCATTTTCGCCGTCATTGTCAGGGCTGAAGTAACCGGGGGGCACGGGCCGAACCTTTTTGCTGCCGAGGTCCGCGATGGCCCCAAGCCCCACGGACAGTTGCGGCGGCAGGGCAGTGCTGACAAACGGGGAGGTTTCGGCGCGTACATCGTTTCCTTTCAGGTAACTGATTTCCAGCACGCCGGTGAAGTTGCCCTCAGCAGGGGTTCCTGAGGCGGTTTTGCCGTCCCAGGTGAGGTTGGCAGGTATGG
Organism: Treponema sp.; assembly: GCA_031272575.1. Classification (GTDB taxonomy): domain Bacteria; phylum Spirochaetota; class Spirochaetia; order Treponematales; family Breznakiellaceae; genus JAISTO01. The sequence continues at coordinate 11,381 of JAISTO010000088.1, forward strand.
CACCGCCTTCCCAGGTCTTCACCGGAGAGCCCGCCGAGGCTGCCGCGCCGTCTATGCCCACCGTCACCGGGGACACGCTGAAGCGCCAGGATTCCACGCCGTCTTTCAGGGAAACATTGAGGCGGAAGTCCTGCAACCTGGTCCGTGCGGCAGGATTCGCGGATATCGCGTCAAACTCGTTAGTAACCCAGGCGGTCGCGGGCCTGGTATCTATGGTGATTTTGTCAACCGCTGCGCTCGCCGAGTTGCCGCCCGCGTCAGTCGCGGAGATTGTGAGGCGGTACTCGCCGTCCGGGGCCAGGTTACCGGAATTATCCCGTCCGTCCCATTCGGACAGGCTTGCCGGCCCGTTGTACCAGTCGTAGCTGCGCACCGCCTTGCCGTCGCGGCCCGTAATCGAGGCGGTCCAGTGGTCCTCGGGGCTTGTCGAGAGCGAGAGGGGCAGTTTCTGCTTGCGGCTCAGGCCGTCAGGGGAGAAGAGTTTGGCCGCCTCGGAAACCGTGAGGGCCACTTTCGGGGGAACCGTGTCGATGACAAAAGGCTCGCTGGTGACCGGCTCGCTTGCGGTTCCGCTGTTGGCCACGGTTTTCAGCGTGACCTTGTACTGCCCGTCAGGCGCGGCAGTCCCGGCGTCCGTCTTGCCGTCCCAGGAAATCGTGGAAGGCAGGCTGCCGGTGGCCTCGATTTTCCGCACAACTTTACCCTGCGCGTCCTGTATGGTGAGCGAGTAGGAGCCCACGCCGCCCGCGGCCTTGACCACGGGCGTTATCGTGAGCGTGTCCTGGATTTTGTCACCATTGGGCGAGAAAACCGCGGGCTGTACGGTGAGCATAACCTCGGTTTTGCTGGTGTCAAGCGTAAAAGACGCGTCCGAGCTGACGCTCGTCGCGTTGCCGGCCAGGTCGGTGTTGCTCACGCGGTAACTGTATGTGCCGTCGGCGCAGATCTTGCCGTTGTTGTCAAGGCCGTTCCACACGAAACTGGGCGCGGGCGTTGAGCCCAGGTCCACGCTGCGCACAACAGCCCCGGCCGAGTTCAGCACCTCGCCTTTCCACGAGGTAGGCTCGGTGGAGAGTTTCTGGTTCAGGGTTACAGTGCCCTTCGCGCCGCCGGGCGCAAAGAGTTTGTCCGAGGCCAGGGTCACCTGGGCAGTGGGCGCTTTGCGGTCAAGGGTGAAATCACCTGTCCTGACATAAGGGGTCACGTAACCGTTCTTGTAGGCAGCCTTTAGCTGCGCGTAATAAACGCCGTCCGGCATATACGAGCCCTGCGCCCCCTTGCCGTCAAAAACCTGCTGAGCCGGGGCGCTGCTCGTGCCTTCGAAACTGCGCTGCACAACCCCGTTTGCGTCAAGCACCTCCAGGCTCCAGTTTTCAAGCGTGTTACCGCTTGAAGGCTGGGGCACTGTCAACAGGAAGACGAGCTCCTTAAACACGCTTGCCGTCCCGGGCGAGAAGTAGCGGCTGCCGCTCACAGCGAGGCTTGTAACCGGTTTCACGCCGGAATAGATGATGTTGGTCACTTTGGCCTCGGGCGAGGAGTTACCGGCCAGGTCGCGGGCGCTGATTTCGTAGTTATACACGCCGTCCGCGACCAGAGCGCCGCTGTCGTCCCTGCCGTCCCAGTGCACGTCGGTCGGGGACGCCCCCTTCCACTCCCGCGTCCACACCGGCTTACCGGCTGTGTCGGTGATGCGGGCCTTCCAGAGTTCCTCCTCGGAGCCTGACTGCGGGATGCGGAGCGTGGCTTTCGCGCCCTCGCCGAAGAACTTGTCCGAGCTTGAAGGCTGGGTCACCTTAACCTCAGGGGGCGTGTTATCCACCACCACGGTGTACTCGCGCGATGTTGCGGTGTTTCCGTTGTCGTCCGCGGCGGAGACCGAATACGAGTAGACGCCGTCAGGCGCGATCTCGCCGGTGTCAAGCGTACCGTCCCACATGACGGAATCCGGAACCGCCACCCCTTTTTGGGGGGTAAAAAGGATTTTCCAGAAGGTCTTGAAGTTGTTCGTGGGGGGGCGGGTCTCCTTGTTTTCGATGGTGCGCACCACCACATCCCCGGCGTTTTTGATGACGAGTTTCCATTCGCTCAGGTATCGCTCTTTCTCGTTGATCTTCAGGGGTATTACCAGAGTGTCCTGCACACCGTCGTTGTTCGGTGATATGTACTTAGGCTTGGGGGCTTTTGCGGCCGGCGATGCCGCCTCGCCTTGCCCTTCGGATTGGGCGAAAAGCGGCGCTATGCCGCCAAGCGCGGCCAGAGACAGGAACACAATCGAAGCAAAAACGGTTCTCTTTTTCATCTTAGTCCTCCTCTCCTGCCCACAGTTCGATTACAGGGGGGGTTGTGTCGCGCAGGCCGAAGTTCGCCGTGGCCCCGGCTGAAAAAAGCCACACATCGTCGTGGAGTTTCTGCCCCGCGCCTGAGATTTCGAGGTCGCTCTGCTGCCAGCCGCGGCTTTCCATGAACTTGCCGCCTATGTTCATCGCGATTTTTACGCTGATGCCAATATACGGGCTGTGTATGAAGTTGGCAATGGCATCGTTCTCGTTTGCCGCAAGAATCTCACGCAGGTTGATGTCCCAGCCGCCCGATATTGTGAGGAAATTGGCAATTAAGGCCTGAGCGCCTATGCTCCACAGCGCGTTTTGCGCGGCCGGGGCCGCAAGATCCGTGGAAAACCCTAACTTGAAGGCCTTCGCGTCAACAAGAGAGGCCGCAAAGCCCACTTTTGGGGTGATAAACCCGTACACAAAGTCCGCTTCCCCGCCTGTGATGTCCCAAACATCACTTTTAAACGGCTTTCCGAGGTTTGCAAGCGTGATACCGAGGCGCGCGTCTTTCAGAAAACCGAGGCTGCCGAGACGAAAAAACGCGCCCAGGTCAAGGGCCGCGGCAAAATCGTTGAACTTATAGGAGAAACCGGTGAAAACAGATGCCCCCACGTAGAACTTCTCGCTGATGTCCTTTGAAAAAGATGCCCGGAACGCCAAAGTGCTGCCCAAATCCATGTTCTCAGGGGGGCTTAGCAGCGTGGTTCCGGCAATGGAAAACACCCCCCAGCGGCCCGGAAAGAGGAGGGCAAGGTTGATGACGCTGCCCAGGTGGTTCTCCTTGCCCAGCAGACCGGTGTAGGCAACATCAGCGGAAACCCGCTGTATGCCCGCTATGAGCGCGGGGTTTAGGCCGGCTGACCAGGGGCCCGCGTTGAAAATGCCCCCTCCGGCAACGGAACCCGCGTTCAAAATAAGCGCCGGATGCCCCAGCAGCGGGTAGCTTTCCCCCCCTGGCGGCGGGTTGTAAGCCCACACGCTCCCCACTGTTACCGCAAACAAAACCGCGATTATCTTTTTCATAGTTTTCCTCGCAATCTTTCACAGAGGGGAAGTGTGCCACATTCCGCGGCGCCTGTCAAGGGGAAGAAGGCGGCGCGATTCGAGGAACGGGGTGGGGGAGTAGGGGCGCGGCGTTTGCAGGATGCGCGGATTACCGGAGGCCCTCTTGACGTTTTTCCACATAACTTCCATACTAACATACTACGGCAGACGATCCTGTCACCATACCCTGCCGCGCAAGGAACACATGACAAATACCATCACGCTGGCTGTCGAAAAGGCGGAGCGGAAGATTAGCCGTCACATCTACGGCCATTTTGCGGAACACCTGGGGCACTGCATCTACGGGGGCATCTTTGTGGGCGAGGGGTCGCCCATTCCCAACACGCGGGGCATCCGAAACGATGTCGTCTCCGCGCTCAAAAAGATACGGATACCGAACCTCCGCTGGCCCGGGGGCTGTTTCGCGGACGAGTACCACTGGCAGGACGGCATAGGCCCCGCGCAGGCCCGCCCGAAGATGGTCAACACGAACTGGGGGGGCTTTTCCGAAGACAACAGTTTCGGCACCCACGAGTTCCTCGACCTCTGCGCGCTTCTGGGCTGCGAGCCTTACATCTGCGGGAACGTGGGCTCGGGCACGGTGCGGGAACTGTCCCAGTGGGTCGAGTATGTGAACAGCGGCGCGCAGAGCCCCATGACGGAATTGCGCGCCCACAACGGCAGGCAAGAGCCCTGGAAAACGCGCTACTGGGGCATAGGGAACGAAAGTTGGGGCTGCGGCGGCAATATGCGGGCCGAATACTACGCGGACAACTTCCGGCGCTATGCGGTCTACGCGCGCAACTACCCTGACGCGCGCCTCTACCGCATCGCCTGCGGCCCCAGCGAGGGGGACTACCACTGGACCGAGACCCTCATGGCCCGCGCCGGCGGCCTCATGGATGGCCTCTCCCTGCACTACTACACGGTGCCGGGCACCTGGCTCGAAAAGGGCGCGGCTGCGGATTTCGACACGGCGGCCTGGTACGAAACGCTCCTGAAAGCCTTCTTTATGGAAGAACTGGTCACCCGTCACAGCGCGGTCATGGACAAGCACGATCCGCAGAAGCGGGTCGGCCTGGTGGTGGACGAGTGGGGCACCTGGTTCCGCGCGGAGCCGGGCAGCACCCCCGGCTTCCTCTTCCAGCAGAGCACCCTCCGTGACGCGCTCGTCGCGGGCCTCAGCCTGAACATCTTCAACAACCATGCGGACCGTGTCCACATGGCGAACATCGCGCAGACCGTCAACGTGCTGCAGGCACTCATTCACACCGAGGGTGAAAAAATGCTCCTCACGCCGACCTATCATGTGTTTGATATGTACCAGGTGCACCAGGGGGCCCTGCTTATCCCCGCACAAACCCTCTGCGCGGGCTTCGAGCAGAACGGCAGGGCCGCGCCGCTTGTGAGCGTGAGCGCCTCGCTCGACGGGGAGGGGCGCGTGCATATCAGCCTCTGCAACATCGACGCGGAGGCGCCGCAGCCGGTCACGGTGGACATCGACCTGGGCGGGCGCACGCGCCTGAGCGGGACTATCCTTACCGGGGACGCGATCAACAGCCGCAACACGTACGACGAGCCGTCCCGCGTCGCGCCCGCGCCCTTCAGGGGGGCGGCGCTGGCGAAGGGTGGCCTTACGCTGACTCTGCCGCCCCGCTCGGTGGTGGTACTGGAGGCAGCATGATCCCCCTTTCCGACTGGCGCTTCAGTTTCGATACCGCGGCCCTCAGGGACGCGCCGCTTGAGCCCTGGCAGCGGAACTTCGACGACTCAGAGTGGCAGCAGGTGGTGGTGCCCCACGACTGGGCCGTCACGCTGCCTTTTTCGCGCGAGTGCTCAAGCGGCACCGGCTACCTCCCCGGGGGCACGGCCTGGTACCGCACGGCCTTTGCTGTCGACGCCCTCGAAGACGGCGGGCAGGTCATCCTCGCCTTTGACGGCGTATACAAAAACAGCCAGGTCTGGTGCAACGGGCACTACCTGGGGCTCAGGCCCTCCGGTTTCAGCCCCTTCTCCTACGACATAACCCGCTGCGTCCGCACGGACGGGCCGAATGTACTCGCGGTAAAGGTCACGCACGAGGACATCGCCGACTCCCGCTGGTTCACCGGCTCCGGCATACAGCGCGCGGTCACGGTGCGGGTACGCCCCGCGCTCCGCATAGTGCGGGACACGGTTGTTATCGGCAGCAGTTGCGCGGGCTTCAGCCTGAAAGGGCAGGTCGAAAACCATGGTGTTTCCGCTGCCGGGCAACTGCGCGTCAGCATCACCCTCGAAGATGATAAAGGCAGGGCCTGCGCATTCGAGACCAGGCCCTTCTCCGTAGCGGCCGGGGGCCAGGCCGCGTTCACGGCAGAGTGCCCAGTCGCGGAGCCGCGGCTCTGGTCACCCGAAACCCCCGCGCTCTACCGGATCACGCTTGGCCTTGCGGGCGAGGGCAGCCCCCCCGGCACCCCCCTTGCGGGCGAGGTCTTTGTGTCCGGCCTTCGCGAGGCCCGCTTCGATCCGGACGAGGGCTTCTTCCTCAACGGAAAAAACCTCAAACTCAAGGGCGTCTGCTGTCATGACGACGCGGGCTGTCTGGGGAGCGCCATGTGGAAGGAAGTCTGGCGCCGCCGTCTCGAAAAACTCAAGGCCGCAGGCTGCAACGCCTTCCGCATGAGCCACAACCCGCACGCGGACGCGCTCTACGACCTTTGCGACGAACTGGGTTTTTTGGTGATGGACGAAGCGTTCGACGAATGGGAGGGCTGCAAGAACAAGTGGAGCCGCGGCCACAATGTCTACCCGCCCGTGCACCAGGGCTACAGCGAGCACTTCGGCGAGTGGGCCGCCCGCGACATCGCGGCGATGGTCACGCGGGGCCGCAATCACCCGTCGGTGGTCATGTGGAGCATAGGGAACGAGATTGACTATCCCAACGACCCCTACTGTCATCCCAGTTTCCAGGAGATGACGGGCAACAACGACGCGAACAAGCCCGCGGTCGAGCGCCAGTACAGCGCGGACAAGCCGAACATGGAGCGCCTCGCCGGCATCGCGGCCTTCCTTGCCGCCGAAGTACGCAAGAGTGACCAGAGCCGCCCCGTGCTCAGCGCGGCCGCGTTCCCGGAACTGTCGTCGAAGTTAGGCTTTTTTGACAAAATGGACATTATTGGCTACAACTACAAAGAGCAATGCTACGATGACGATCATGGCCGCTTCCCGCGCCTGCCTATACTGGGCAGCGAAAACAATCACTCGCTTGCGGCCTGGCGCGCGGTAACGGAGCGTCCCTTTATCGCGGGGCAGTTCCTCTGGACCGGCTGCGACTTCCTGGGCGAGGCCCAGGGCTGGCCGGTGCGGGGCTCGCGCTCCGGCCTGCTTGACCTGGCCGGCTTTGAAAAAACGGCTTGGTACCGCCGCAAGGCCCTCTGGCAGGACGCGCCTTACGTCGCGCTTGCCGCCTGCCTTGCCGAAGACGCGCCGCCCGAGGCGCTCGAGCCGCGCAGCCTCTTCCGCACCTGGGCATACCCAACCGGAGCGGACACCCTCGTCTTCTGTTACACCAACGCGGCCAGGGTCGAACTCTTTTTGAACGGGGCAAGCCTGGGAACCCGCGAGCGGGGGCCGGACGTGGAGTACCTCTTTTGGAAGGTCCCCTTTGCCGAGGGCCGCCTCGAGGCCCGGGCGGAGGGCGCGCGGGACATAGGCGCGTGGGACGCGGGCGCGTGGGACGCGGGCGCGTGGGACGCGCTTGAAACGAACGGCGCGGCCGTTGCGCTGGGCCTGCGCGTCTGGCGGCCGGACACGCTCCCCTCGCCGCTCTTTGCGGATACGCCGCGTTACCGCATGGCGCAGGTCGAGGTCGAAGCGTTGGATGCGGCCGGCCGCCTCTGCCCGCAGGCCGCCTTCGATGTCGCCTTCGAGGTGACGGGGAACGGTGTCCTCGCGGGCCTGGAAAACGGCGATCTGACTGACTGCACGGAGTACCCGCGCCATTCCCGCAGGCTGCACCGTGGCAGGCTTATCGCCTATGTGCGGGTAGACGAGGCGGCCGCCCGTTCAGGTGCGCCTCCCGCCGTCCTGCGCGCCACATCCTGCGGCATAGCGGGCGCGGAAACGCGGGTGTAAAAGCAAAACGCAGAGACAGGTCTGCCGGCGGCTTTAGGCCGCGTCATTTTCACCGTCCACCCCCTGCCCCCACTGAAGCCGTTGTCTGCCCCGCCGTCTTGTTGCCGCAGCGCGTCGTGCGTGCCTTGGCAGGAGGGCTTTATTCGCGGGAGCGTGATCGACAGGATTTAGTAGCAACTTCGTTGCTAACGAATTACGCGAATTATACGAATTATCACGAATACTTTTGTATTATTCGCGTTCATTCGCTCCATTCGCGTAATTCGCGTTTACCTCCTAACCAGGCCCCCCACGCCGCCGATCTGCTAATGAAGTTGCAGAACTCAGGGAGACACAACACGAAAACCGTAGGTGTTGCTCCTGATGTCGGGGCTGATGTAGGCCCGGAAGGACACGGTGCAGTAGGACGCAAAGATGCTACAACTGCCGCCGCGTAATACGCGGAGAGACCCCGAAGAGGCGCCGCCCGTTGGGCCAACGGGGTCCGTCACCGTCCCCGTGCTGATCGACCCGTACCAGTCCCAGCACCACTCCCACACGTTCCCGCTCATGTCGTGCAGCCCGAGCAGGTTCGCCGCCTTTTGCCCAACCGGTGAAGTATACGTGCTCGGCTTGTTATCCCAGTACCACGCCACGTCACCAATCGTATTACTCCCCGCATACGGGTACCCCCAGTTCGTCGTGTCGGTCGGGCTCCCCCCCCGGGCCGCGGCTTCCCACTCCGCCTCGGTCGGCAGCCGGTAGCCGTTCGCTCCCGCCTTCATGTATACCGTGTTATTCGACAGCGACTTGATCAGCGTCGTGCAGCCTGAATTACTGTA
>JAISTO010000208.1 GCA_031272575.1 Treponema sp.
GAGGCTGCTTTTGGAGTTTTTAGAGTAGATTTTTGCCTGCCCACTTGTAAGTGGGCAGGCAAAAATCTCTAATTTTCAGTGCGCTTTAGTCAAAGCGCTACAAACTCCTAGGGCAACGCTGATTAATTCCCTCAGTTTACTATACTAAGCGTATGAATAACCAACAGACATTTACCGACGTGGAATACGCCGGACGGAAACGCGTTAGTAAGCGCGAAACTTTTTTGAAAACGATGGACCGCCTTATACCCTGGGCGGCCATTATCGCCCTTATTGCTCCCTATTACTATTTGGGGAAGAAGGGGAGGCCGCCGCGGGGCATACCGGTAATGCTGCGGATGTACCTGCTGCAGGGATGGTTCGATCTGGGGGACGACTCTCTGGAGGAGAACATCTACGACAGCTACGCGATGCGGCAGTTCATGGGGATGGACTTTTTGGAGGAAGGGGTGCCTGACGCAACGACTCTGCTGCAGTTCCGGCATCTGCTCGAGCGACACGGGCTGCAGAAAAAGATCTTCGAGATGATCAATGCGGTGCTGGAGCAGGAAGGGAAGATCATGCGCGGGGGAAGTGTGATCGATGCGACGATCATCGATGCGCCGTCATCGACGAAAAACAGGGCGAAGAGCCGCGATCCTGAGATGCATCAGTGCAAGAAGCTGAAGATGAACACCGTCTCCATGCGCCCGGCGGTGAAGCCGTCCACGTTACTCATGGAGTCTCCTCCGAAAAGTCAAGAATTTGCCGCATAAATGCGGTCCGCGAAATTACACGAATTAGTAGCAACTTCGTTGCTAACGAATGAACGCGAATTTTACGAATTGTATGCGGTATTATTCGCGATAATTCGCATTCATTAGCGTTCATTCGCGTTTACTTACTTAATTGCTGACTTTTCGGAGTAGACTCTATTCTATCGTGATGTTCGGCTCGTTGGTGGTGGTGTTCCGGTAGCGGTTGATGGCCACCTTCACCTCGCTGATGGGTACCCAACTCACCGAGAAGGTGACGTCCGTGAAAAACTTGTACGAGGGGTTGGACGTATCGGTCATGTCAAGATAGGGGGTAAAGTTAAGCCCCAGCACCGCGTTCCAGTCCCCCAGATGGTGATTCGCGTTCAGACTGAAGGACTTCAACTTGAAGCCGGAACTTTTGCGTTTTTCATCGTCGTCGAAACGGAACGAGTTAATAAGGTCGACAAATATGTTTTCTTCGCCCGGCAGTTTGGTGTCCAGATTCCAGATGTCCCAATTCTGCACGTAGCGGTATATCGCCGCGTTTTCCGAATTGCTGCTGAAGGTAATGTCGATAAAGTTGACCAGCGAGAAACCGAAACTGAGGACGAACGAAAAGCGCGAGTAGGTGTAGCGCTGCAGGTCGAAGGAAAGGCTGGTACTGAGATTGGCGTTTAATTTGAGGCGGCCCTCCCAGAGCGAGTCGTAGGCGAAACTCTTCGCGTAACTCATGCGGAACTCGCGGGGGTGGAGCGCTTCCTCCGCGGTGCCCTGCACCCAGCCCTTGCTCTGATCGAGTTCGTAATCTTTCGAGCGCACCGCGGAGAACGAACTGGAAAAAGAGCCGAGGGTGAGCGAACTGGTCAGCGTCGTGTACTCTTTCAGTTCCGGATCGTAGACCACATACTGCTGAAAATTCCCCAGTGTGCCGAAGCGGAGCGTACCGGTGAAGTAGAGCGGGTCCCACTTGCGCTTGTCGTCCTCCCAGGGCTCGGTGACCTTGCCGCGTACGCTGAAGTCGGTTATCCAGACGCGGAAACTGGCGCTTGCCGAGATGCTGGCGTCCTCGGGCGGCAGTTCCGCGCTGAACGAGAGGCTCTGCGACTGCTCCATAACGGTGGCCGCGATGTTCGCGGTGAGTTGGTGGCCGTCCAGATTGTCCTTGTCCCACTTGCCTTTTTTCCATTCCCAGTCGTCGTCCGCCTGCACGAAGGTGGATTTTGCCAGCAGACCCTTCACCGTGTACTGGAGGGAGGTGCCGCTCCACATCGTGCTCCAGAAAAACGGCTTCAGGCTGAAGGAGCTCGTCCAACTGGATGAAAAAGAGGTCGCCGCCTTTGCACGGTCGTTCGCGGCTTTTTTCTTGTCGTCCGTATCGTAGATATCCTCGCTCAAAAAACTGTAATCCTGCCAGGCGCCGGTACCGGAAACGCCGAGCGCGGCCGAGTAGAGCCCCGCCGAGTTGCTTATGTTCATGTTGACGGACGCGTCGCTCCGCGCGCTCGTCAGAATCGAATCGATGTCGCTCCAGTCGATATCCTCGGTGGTATTCCAATTGGTTGGAGAAAACTGCAGTTCGCTCGCGGCGGAGGGATTCAACCGGTAGTCGAGGCTGACGCTGTTCCCCCCCAGGTTGAGGGCCGGTATGCTGAACGTTTGATTCAGGACCGGCGGGGCGAGACGGTACGGATCAGAGGCCGCGGCGGCCGCGGCAGCGGCCTTTTGTTCGGTTTCGGTTTTCTGCCAGGGCGAGCGGGAAGGGAGGGGGAGCAGGCTTTCACCCTTGTCCTCCTCTTTGGGGGCGCTTGACGAGGCCGCGGTCCCAAGCCGGAGCGGCGTCCCCGCCAGCGAGGTGCTCAGCGAGAGGATCGTGAACTTGCTCGGATGAAAAAAGTTGCGCGAAGGGTCAACCCCATTTTTGCTGCTGTCGTTTTTGGGCATAAAGGTGACCGCGCTCGATATGCTCGAAACAGAAAACGAACTAATGTAGGGGGACAGCGCGCTTATTGAGGGGTTGAGCGAGCCGGAGATGCTCCAATCGTACGAACCGATAGTCGTCTGGCTGGTCGTTTCATCCTCTTTCGAGTTCCCCTGCTTCAAGAGGCTGAACCAGTCCAAATTTTCGGAGCGGTTCGTTATCAATTCGTCAACGTAAATATCAGAATAATAGGGGAAGATCCAATTGAAGGACCCGTACTTAAACGTGGCCGAGCCCGTGTACCTGAGCCGGTAGCGGAACGGTACATCGAACGAAAAAAGTTTCGATTTGTTCCAGGAGTCCTCGCCGTTTGAATCGAAGGGGGTGGTCGAGTCGCCCGAGCCGTACACGTTGCGGGTAAAGCCCAGCCCGAACGAGAGGGAGGTCGCGCCGAAGGAGCCTTTGGCGGGCAGCCCCAGTTCCATGCCGGTGTAAAAACCCAGTTTCGCGTACGCGTCCGCCAGTATCGAAAGCGTTACCCCGCTCGTGTCCACCGACTTCTTGCCGGTGCTCCGCAGAAAAAGGCCCACCCGCTCTTTTTCCATGCTCGTGCTGCCGCCGAGAATCTTCGTGATCGAGTTTTCGGAAACGGTCGACGCCTTGGGCCGCCCCAGAAGGTAGGTCGTCGTTTGCAGGAAGGCCCCCTCGCGGGTCCTCGTGCCCGGTACCGGATGGAACACGATCTCGTCGGTGGGGTAGTGCAAAAACGGAATGTAGAAGAGGGGGATAGTTCCCACCTTGATCGCGGCGTTCAAGAACGCGAAATCCGAGCCCGGCAAAAGCCAGATCCGCGAGGCCGAGAGGGACCAGTAGGACTCCTGCTCGTTCGCGTTGGTCACCTCGGCGTTGGAAAGGACGGTGACATCCTCGTCGCTCCGCGAGATCACGGTGCCGGAAAACCGGTAGGTGGTCGTTTCGCCGCTCAGGGCCCGCTCGGAGACGCCGTCGATAAAGAGGCTCGACCAGTTGTCCAGATTGACGGTGATGCTGTCCCCCTTAAAGGTTTCGGTCGTGTCCCCCTCGGTCATTTGGTACACGACGCCGCCCGAGGCCGTAATGACGTTGCGGGTGCGGTTGTAGAGAATTTCCGCCGCGTTCACCACATGGTTTTTTTCCCCGTCCTTCAGGCTGATTTTCACGTCCCCGGAGAGGCGGGCGTACTCCTCGTCCACCGCCTTCAGGGTGAAGTACTCGGAACTGCGCGCCGACTCGATGGTGATGGTCCGCTTCTTCGCCCCTTCAGGCGCGCCATAGGGGGCCGGCAATTCGTAGTGCAGCCGTATCCGGCCCGCGATCTCCTCGCGGCTCCCCCCCTCGCTGAGGCCCAGGCTCCGCGCCAGGTCCGCCAGTTCCTCGAGCGAGGACGTCTTGAGTTCCTGATCGATGCGCTTCTGTTCGGCAGTGAGGGGTTTGGGCGGCTCTTCTGGCGGCGTTTCTTCAGCGCCCGCTGAAGCGCCCGCTGAAGCGCCCGCTGAAGCGGCCGATTCCGCGCCCCCGGCGGCCGCCGCCTCCCCCGGCGGCGCTTCGGCGGCCCCCCCCGGGACAGCGGCCCGCGCCCCCTCTGCCGAGGGCGCGGCGTCCTCGGGCCAGGCGAGAGCGCGTACCCCGAGCAGCAGCGCGGCAACGAGAGCCCCTCGCGCACACATTGTGCGCCGCCCGGCCGGGGGGGCGGGAGGGTGTCGAAAAGCAAAAACCCGCATTTTCAAAGATGATAGCAAAAAGGGACGGGATAGGCAAGGGGGCGGGGGCCGGGGGGTTTACTTGTCATCATTTTTATGCTATGATAGCGGTATGATCAAGAAACTGATTCCCTTCGCAATGGCTGCCGCGCTGCTTATGGCGGCGGGCGGCGGCCTGTGGGCGGAGGAAGCGGCGCTGCCGAAAGGGGGCGCCGCTGTTTTTGACTATGGGGTCTCGGGCGCGTATGTCACCCGAATCATCAGGCAGACGGGACGGAGCAATTTTGTCTTCGAGGATTTTATGCCGGGGCTTTTTCTTAGTGTCGAAACGACCCGTACGCGGCCGGTGAACTATCTTTTTCGGCTTTCGGCTTTCTATCCGCTCGCGTTTTACTTCAACGACATACCGCAGGACCCCAAAAATGTCCTGCGCTATGCGGTAGACTTTTTTGCGGGGCCGCTCTTCGAGCCCGCTCCCGGCAGCGTGTTCTCCTTAAACATTTCACCGGGGGTGCATGTCTTTATGCAGAACACCGACCGGTGGAACTACGTGCACCTGGGTTTGGGCGCGCTGCTTGGGGCCGAGTTTCCGATCGCAAGGCGCTGGTCCGCGATCCTCAACGTGTCGGCGGCGTTCGACTACGGCAATATCGGCGGAAACCGCCGCATGGAACCGCTCGATGCCGCGTACCAGTACCAGGCCGATATCGGACTCCGCTACAGCCGCAAGACGGAGAATCCGAAGCCTTACCTGTAACATGAAGTACGCGCTCCTGGGCGGCAGTTTCAACCCGATCCATGTGGGGCACCTCGCCCTGGCGGATGCGGTGCTCTCCGGCGCGGGCTGCGACCGCGTCATCCTGGCGCCGGCGTTCCAGTCGCCGTTCAAGAGCGGCGCGGACTGCGCGCCCCCTGCCGCGCGCCTCGCCATGGTATGCGCGGCCTGTGCCGGCGACTCGCGCCTCGCGGTGGATGATTGCGAACTGCGCCGCGAGGGGGTCTCGTACACGATAGACACGGCCGCGGATCTCGCGGAGCGCTGGCAGCCCGAGGGCAAACTCGCGCTTGTCATCGGGAGCGACCTGGCCGCGGGCTTCGGCCAGTGGAAGGACGCGGCGCTCCTCGCGGAGCGGACGGATATCATCATTGCGGCGCGGCCGGGCGCCCCCCTGGGGGCTTTCCCCTACCCGCACCGCGTCCTCGAGGGGGCACTGCCCGACGTTTCGAGCAGCATGGTGCGGGAACGCATCGCAGGCGGGGGGGCCTGGCGGGGGCTCGTGCCCCCCGGCGCGCGGGATATCATCGAGCGGGAGGGGCTCTACGGGCGCGCGGCCGCCCCCTGGCCGGACGCGGCTCTGGTCACCCTGGTGGAAGACTACGCGCGGCAGGTCCTCAGCGCGAAGCGCTTCCTCCACTCGCGAAACACGGCGCTCCTCTGCGCGGAACTCTGCGCGGCGGCCGGCCTTGCGCCGGCCCGGGGCTACCTCGCCGGCATAGCGCATGACATCTGCAAGGGGCTCCCGCTTTCGGAGCAGGAGGCGCTGGCAAAGCGGGACGCGGCGGAAGAGGGGGAGCGCCTTTCGAGCCTCGAGCGGACGCACAGCAGCCTCCTGCACGCGCGGGCCGCCGCGGCCCTGCTGCGGGAGCGCTTCGGCGTCCGGGACGATGGCCTGCTCGCGGCGCTCCGCTCGCACACGATCTGCGCGGCGGAAATGTCCCCCCTGGCCATGATCGTCTACACCGCGGACAAGGTCGAGCCCGCGCGGGAGCACGTGAGCGCGGCGCTGCGCCGCCTCTGCCGGGACGCGGCCGCGGGCAGGGCATCGATCGACGCGCTTTTTGCCGCGGCGCTGCGGGATGCCGCCCGTTTCCTCGGCGAAAAGGGCATGGATGTATCCCCCAGCGCGAAACGCCTTTTGTCAAAGTTAGGATGAGGAGACTATATGCGGAAAACGAAATTTGACGCCAGCGTCCTGCTGCTCGTGCTTATCACCGTAATGCTCTGCGTGGGGGGCGTTATGGCCTTTCTGACGCTCCACTCTGACCCGATCGACGAGGCGCTTGCCGGGGACCGGGTCATCAACACGCTCTTCGTTATCGAAAACGACGGCGCGCCCCTCTGCTCGTACGTGCTGATGTACTATCCGGCGACCGGCCGCAGCGCGATCTTCGATGTGCCCGGGGCCGTGGGGCTTATCATCCAAAAACTGAATCGGGTTGACCGCATAGACACGGTCTACGAGCAGGGCCGCATAGCCCCCTACGAGGCCGAAATCGAGGGCCTTCTGGGGATAGACATTTCATTCAATGTGGTAATGGACACCGTCAGCCTCGGCAAACTGGTCGACCTCCTCGAAGGGGTGGACCTTTTCATCCCAAGCCCGGTCGAACTCTACGGCGCGGACGGGCCGGTGCTCTTTCCGTCCGGGCTTACCCGCCTCGACGGGGATCAGGCCAGCCTCTACGTTAGTTACGAGGCCCCGGGGGAACTTGCCAGCGCGGGGGTGCTCCGCCGTCAGCACTTTTTTCTGGGGTTCATTAAGCGGATGAAGGAGTTGCGGGAGGAGGGCGCCTACCTCGACAACCGCGGCGTATCGGAACTGTTTCAGTCATTTTTAATGACGAATTTGACGGAGCGGGCGCGGAGCCGGCTCTTCGGCGCGTTCTCCCGCATCGACACCGACCGCGTGACTATCCAGACGGTGGACGGCAACGAGCGGGAGGTGTCCGGCCGCCTGCTGATCCTGCCGCTCTACAACGGCAACCTTATCAAGGAGGTCGTGCGCAAGTCGCTCGCGGGGCTGGTGCGCCCCACGGACAGCCCGGAAGGGGATCGCGTCTACACGGTCGAGGTGCTGAACGGCACACGGACGAACGGCCTCGCGACCCGCACCGCGGACCTGCTCCGCAGTTTCGGCTATGATGTGCTCAGCGCGGGCAACGCCAACTCGCAGGATTACGAGCGCACCCTCATACTGGACCGCTCCGGCAGCGAGGCCGTGGCCGCCGAGTTCGGCGACATCATCCGCTGCGCCAACATCCGCGCCGAGGAGGCCGCCTACACCGGGCAGCCCCTCAACCCCCTCCTCCACGACGAGCGCGCCGACTTCACCCTGATCATCGGCCGCGACTTCGACGGCCGCTACGTGACGGGGAACTGAGGCTAAACTTGTCCCATAACTTAGATTAAGAATTTATCCACAGATTTACACAGATAATCACCGATTTTCACCAAATTAAAGACACGATTAGTAATAAAAAATCTGTGGATACATTTT
>JAISTO010000044.1 GCA_031272575.1 Treponema sp.
CCCCCCACAGGACTTCGCTCATGACATACTTCTTCGAAACGTACGGCTGCCAGATGAACTGCGCCGAATCCGCCGCCCTGAAACTCGCCGCTCAGGAGCGCGGCTGGACCGAGGCGGCATCCTCTGACGCAGCCGACCTCATCCTGATCAACACCTGCTCGGTACGCGCAACCGCGGAGCGCCGCGTCGAAGGCCGCCTCGCGCAGTACGAGGCGGCCCGGAAAAAGCGGCCCTTCACGCTTGTGGTGGCAGGCTGCATGGCAGAGCGCCTGGGCGAAACGCTCAAGACCCGCTGGCGGTGTGTCACCGCTGTCATGGGGCCCCGCGCGCGTGACCTCTTCCCGCTCATCCTCGCGCAGACGGAAGCGCGGGGCCCGGGCGCCCCCTTCGAGCCCCCCCCCGCTGACGAAAAGCCCGTCTTCAGTTTCGCGCCAAGCCACACCGGCGGCGGCGAGAGCCCCTTCCGCTCCTACATCCCCGTGATGCATGGGTGCTCCAACTTCTGCTCGTACTGCATAGTGCCTTACGTACGCGGCCCGGAAGTGTCCCGCCCCCCCGACTCGATCCTGCGCGAAATTCGCGGCGCCGCGGAGAGCGGTGTGCGGGAAATCACCTTACTGGGGCAGAATGTCAACTCGTACCGGTGGGGGAGGGTACAATTCCCCGAACTCCTTAGCCTCGTCGCGGACGCCATCGAGGGGACGCCGCTGCGCTGGGTGCGCTTCCTGTCGAGCCACCCGAAAGACCTCAGTGATGAGACGATCCGCGTCATGGCCGCGCGGCCCTGCTTTTGCCGGCACCTGCACCTGCCCGTGCAGCACGGCTCGAACCGCATCCTTGCCGCGATGAACCGGCGCTACACCCGCGAGGATTACCTCGCGCTCACCGCGCGCCTGCGCTCCGCCATGCCTGACCTCTCGCTTTCGACCGACATCCTCGTCGGCTTCCCCGGGGAAACCCGCGAGGACCTTGACGCGCTCCTCTCGCTTATGGAGGAAGCGCGTTTTTCGTACGCGTATATGTATCATTACAATCCGCGCGAGGGCACCGCCGCGTACGCGCTCCCCAACCGCGTAAGCGAAAGCGAAAAACGCGCCCGCCTCGCCGAAGTCATCGCGCTGCAGAAACGCCACACCCGCGCCTGCCTCGAGGAGCGCATCGGCGCGCGCGCGGGCGCACGAGTACGTGCGCTTGTGGAACGCCCCGCCCCCCGCAACCCCGCCGCCGTCCTCGCCCGCACCGAGCGCGACGAGATGGTCGTCTTCCCCGGCTCCCGCTCGCTCATAGGCCGCTTCGTGGACGTGCGCCTCGAGGCCCTGCGGGGAAACACGCTGCTGGGCGGGGATTATTCGCCCACTTGCGAAATTGGACCGCCCACTCGTTATTCACTTTGAAACCAACCGCGATAATCATCGGTAAGCGGAATGACGCCCCCTGCCCCCCCATCTTGTGTAAAAACGCGGAATTTGCTATAATGTCATTGTGAAAACTGCCGGGGAAGCCCTTACGGAATTATTGCAAAAACAGTTCGGCGCCTCGTTTTTGGAAAAGGCGCGCGCCTGTGCGGATTTTTGTTCCGCATGGCCTGCGTTGACTGATGCGGTGGGCATCGGCGAGGCGGGCGCGCACTCGCGTGTAAACGACATCAAAAAAGGCATACTCGAAATTGAAACCGATCATCCCGGGTGGAAACAGATTCTGCTTACAAAACAACGGGCGCTCCTCGCGCTCGTGCAGCAGGACTTTCCCGCGCTGAAGGTAAAGGGCATAGTTTTCTGGTTAAAAAATGACGGATCTACAAGTCGTCCCGCTTGAGGGGCCTGCCTATAGGCATACTTTCGCCGAGAAAATCGATGGTTTTTCCTTCGATAAGAATTTGCACTGACGAGACCGAGGGAAACTCTGTGGCTGTCCATACGACCTGTTTTATCTGGCCTTCGTAGCCGGGGGCGCCGTCAGTATTAAAAAGAAAATCCTCGCTCACATTCAGATAGGCGATGTTGTTCCGTATAGACACGCTGAGCACTTTTGTTTCTGGCGGAATAAGAGTAATGTATCCCTTGCGCTTCTCTTCCGCATTGGGCCCCGCGATGATTGCGCGGATACACTCGCCGAGCGGCGCGCCCGAGTCGG
Organism: Treponema sp.; assembly: GCA_031272575.1. Taxonomy (GTDB): domain Bacteria; phylum Spirochaetota; class Spirochaetia; order Treponematales; family Breznakiellaceae; genus JAISTO01. Next base: position 2,134 of record JAISTO010000044.1, read on the forward strand.
GCAGTTTCCGCGAACTTTTTACCGGAAAAATTTCTCCATCGCCGGGGTCCACTCTTATGAAGTAGAGAACCCGCTCGCGTTGGAGGGGCGCGGGAGGAGTCTCTGCCGCCGCGGGCTTCGCCGCCGCGATTTCCTGCGGCGCGGGCGCGGGCTCCACGGGCGGCGCGGGCGCGGGTTCCGCGGGAGGCGCCTCGGCGGCGGCCGGCAGGGAAGCCTGCTCCGCAGGAGCGGCAGGAGCGGGCGGTTCAGCGGAAACCCGCGGCGCTGGAGGAGGCGCATCTGCCCTGGGCGCGGCCGCCGTGCCGGCGTCAGGGGGCCGCTGCGTAAGATGGTTACGCTTAGCGTTGAAGGTGTCGATCAGATCCTGAATGTTGCTGAATATCGCTTTCCGCTGTACAAAAAAAAGAATCCCCACCACGGTAAAAAACGCCAGCCAGAAATACGGCACGAAGGACCGCTGCTTTTTTTTCAGCATGGCTTTCGTCCTCGCCCTGGGCCGGGGAGCTTTTTTTTCAGATGTTTTTTTTTCTGCTTGTTTCGCCATGCGCTTATCCTAATGAAAGGCGTCGGTCTTGTCAAGACCGCGCCTTGTCAAGACCGCGGCTGCTTTTTTCTCTGGCGGAGAGCCTCGTACATCAGCACACCCGCGGCGACCGACACGTTGAGGGAATCGAGTTTGCCGAGCGTGGGGATCGACACCAGCGCGTCGCAGCATTCGCGAAGGAGCCGCGAGAGCCCGCTGCCCTCGCCTCCGAGCACGAGCGCGATGCGGCCTCTCAGATCGCGCTCCCAAACAACGCCGCCCTCCATGGCCGCGCCGTAAATCCAGAAGCCCGCGTCCTTCAGGGCCGCGATGCTGCGCTGGAGGTTGGAACTTTCCGCGCGCGGCACCCACGCCGAGGCCCCCGCCGAGGCCCTGGCAATGGCCTCAGCGTGTCCCGCTATGCGCCGCTTCCGCGTTATCACCAGATCAGCGCCGAACTGCCCGCAGGAGCGGAGTATCGCCCCGTAATTGTAAGGGTCGGTCACTTCATCAAGGATGATGACGAGCGCATCAGGCGTTTTGCCCAGATCCGCCAGGTACGCCTCGACGCTCGTGTCCGGGCTGCCCGCCTCGCCCTCCGCTTCCAGAACGATGCCCTTGTGTCCGGGGGCCAGCCGGTCGAGTTCGGCCGTTCCCACGCGGTTCACCGGGACTCTGCGTTTTACGGCGAGCGCCTCGAGCTCCTTCGCGCGGGGGCCCGGCTTGCCGACGAGCAGCGCGGCGCAGCCCTTCCCCGAGCGGAGCTGCTCTTCTATTGCGTGAAATCCAGAAAGGTAAATCATGCAATCATTATGACAAAAAGAAATATATCTTTCTAGCAGCCTGTAGCGCTTTGAATAATTCGATGAAAAATTCGCGTGATTTCACGCTTTTCGGGATTGGAGTTTTTAGAGTAAATTTTGTCTGCCCGCTTGTAGAAGCGGGCAGGAAAATTTCTCTAAATCCGCCATTATGGTGAGCGTTTCCTTCAGCGCCGCCAGCATTTTCCTGATGTGCGTCAGGTCCTGCGGCCCAAGCATGACACCGCCTCTTCTGCGGTACCCGATCCACTTTTCAACCGGCCTATAGGCGCCTATCGTAAAGTCCCACACCTCCCGCGCTATGCCCTCGAAGGTAATGCGGCCGCTTGCGGGGGCATCCGCCGCCGGACCGGTTTCAATTGTCAGGACGCTGTTTTCAAACCAATACCGTTTAACTACGCCTACCCCTCCCCCCCCTGGCGCAATAATAATCCCCGCATCATCGGGTACTTTTTTCAGCAGATGCAGATCTATCAGCCTTTGACCGAGCGCGGCGTACTGTTTAAAGACCGCCTCGTCCCGCGTTATTGGGACGGCGGGCACGTCAGTTTTGAGGAATGCGAGATAGGCGCCGCGGTACACGGGTGAGTAGAGGATCGCGTATATGTAGGCGAGAAGTTCCTCCGGTGAGGGTTTTACCGAAAAGGCCGCGAAGGGGGCGGCGCTTTCAAAGCGTTCGCTCAGATTGGGGCGGCGAGATGCGCCTCCGCGGCCGTCGACGCAAAGGTAGAGCGGGGCAATATAAGCGCTGCCGTGCGCCGATTCCAGAAGTATGCTTTCCGCGGGCTTGCCGGAAACAAAGGCCGCGGGAAAATAATCCCTGCTCAATCCACGTTTGAACAGGAGGCCGACATTGTCCTGCAGATCAAAATGCCGCATAATATCGCAACAGGGGTATGCCAAAAACCTTCGTGACTTTTTTGAAAGCGAAGTCCACCGCTCGTCAAAGGGCCTATAGGTGATTATTTTGGGGCTGTAATCCGTGAGGATATCTTCTCCCGCGTCAGACAAGCGCCAGTCGCGGCTGTCTTTTACGCGGTACTTTTTGCGTATCTCTTCCAACGGCTGTTCCTGAAACGAGCGCCGAAGCGCGTCAAGACTCTCCCGCGAGAAGTGCAGAGTGACAGCGTCGCAGCCGGTTTTTATGCAGGTACTGGAGCAGGCGAATATATCGGTTATTTTCCAAAAGGTGTCGTAAGTTTTTTTGAGCGAAAAATCTTTCGGGGAAAACCAGTAATTTTTCGTGTCCAATGGACACACCTGTTTCCAGACAAGATCAGCGAATGCGCTGTGCGCAAGAAATTGAAACTTGTCTTCACGGCCAAGGATACCCTGTTCAAGCGTAGAAAAATAATAGACGCGCTTTTTCGCTGCCGGCTTTTTCTTTTTCACAAAAAATGATATTTGATTTCCCCGTTTTATATTGAAAAGATTTTTATCCGGTTCGCCGCGGTCGGTATCGCCATGCAGATTCAGGATATAGATTTCATCAAAAGTTTCGTACAAATGTTTCCGCATCTGCCGGTGGACGAATCCGTTGATCCAACTGTTATTCGTAATAATGCCGGCCGCTCCCTGGCCTGCCTGCGCAATCTTCCACTCGGCAAAGCGGATGAATTTGATATAGATGTCGCTGAGCGGTCCAAGATTTTTTTCGTGCAGCCCCTTTTTGTAATCCGGCATAAGAGTCTGGTCGAAGCGGCTTTTTCCCGCCGTCCTTTTGCCGCCGTACCAGGGCGGGTTTCCCACGACGGCAAGCACCGTCCCTTCCGGAAGCGGGGGAATGCGCGCGGCCTCAGACGTTTCGCTTATATCAAGCGTGTCTGTCAAATAAATGGCGGGATGCTCTTTTTCATCCAGGATGATTCCTTTTTTCCGCAGACACTGCCTCAGAAAAGTATGCGCGGCAAGGCAGGGGGGCAATGAAATTTCAAAACCGTATACATCGTTGAGGAATTTTTCTTTCAGCGATTTTTTCCGCGCGGCATTTTGACCATCGGTCAGTAAAAGATTGATGAGTGAATGCAAAAAAGTACCCGTGCCGCAGGCGAAGTCGAGCGTCTTGACATTTTTGGCGGCAAAGCCTTCCTGTGCCCCCAGGCGATCCTGAATCAAAAAATTGACAGAACGCACAATAAAATCCGCCGCGGGCGCGGGCGTGTAATAGACGCCGCCCCTTTTTCGATTTTCGGTGCCGCGCAGCCTGTCGAACGCGGCGAGAAAATCCTCGTATAAGTAAAAGGCGGTATTCGTCGTGCTGCCGGCGGGCTGGTCAAGAAAAGAATCGCACACGAGCGCCTGCGCGTACATATCGCAGAACTCAGACAAGGACGTCTCCTCGTTGAGCGCCTGCTTGAATGCGCGGAAGCACCGGTCAAACTGAATATAAAACTGACTGTCCGCGTTTTCAGGGCTGCGCATAAAATCCCGCAGCGCGCCCGCGCAGGCAGCGCTCCGCTCCGCAAGAGAAACCGCGAAAGCCTTTTGCGCGCCTGACGGCATGCCGTCCGGCGCGGGGGCAGCGCAGCGTTTAGGGGGACGAGGCGGCCCGGGACTCGTCACTCCCCGCTCCACCGTTCGATGTGCACATTGCCCTCTATGCCGCCGCGCCGCGGAGGGGGGACGCGGGAGGCGGGGTCCCATTCCATGAGGCCGTCCAACTGAACGGATGCAAAGTCTGCGGCCAGGGCCGCGGCGGTCTCGACGTAACGGGACGCGGAGCCGGCCGTACCCCAGCCGGGAAAAATCGCCTGGTAGAGCGGGTATAGCATCGTTATGCCGGTGTAGTCGAACGCGCCCGCGCCCTCGGCAGCCGCGAGCAGGGCGGGCTTCGACGAGGCGCTCAGCAGTGTGAAGAGCCCCGCGTAGGGCGCGTTCAGCGGCTCAGGGGCCGCGGCGCGGTCCGACACGAGCGCGAGGCAGGGGCAGCCCGGGGGGGCCGGTTCCGGCTTTACGGGAATTTCCGTCTTTTTTGTGCCGGTGAATACGTTCTTCACCGTTATCCAGGCCCTCAGGTACCATGCCGCGGCCTCGGGGGCCGCCTCCGCCGGATATGCGCGCTCTGCCTGGCCGCGCGGCCGGGGGGGGCTTTCAATCGCTATGATCCCCTTTACTTCCGCGTAGTTCTGCACGAACGTTTTTTCCCCGGCCAGATTGAACAGCGCAGCGCCCCCCTCGGCGCAGCCTGCCAGGAATATCGCGTCCCTCGATGCCCTGACATTGGAAAGAAAACTCCGCGTTTCCACAAGGCGGGACAGCAAAAACCGCAGTTCCGAGGCGCGCTCCTCAACCAGGGCATCGTAGTGGGCATCGAGGGACGCGCTTCTGCTCCTCAGCGCGAGCCTTAGCCGCCGGAACTTCTCCCCCAGGGATATGCCGGAGCGTACGCCGCGGCTATCCACTGCCGGGGAGTCCACGCCCTTGCAGGCCCAGGTGAGGACCCCAAAGCCCCTCCGCGCCAGCGCGCGGCAGAGCGGCTCTATGTCCTCGGCCCCGCCGAACGCGGGGGGGATCAGCAGCAGAAGCGGCGGGGCGTCTTCTTTCGGCGCGGCATAGAACCGCACGTACAACTCTTTCGTCAGGCCGTTCTGCCCGGGCGGCGGTGGCTGCAGCACCGTCTGCGCCAGGTCCGGCGGCACTCGCTCGAGGGCCTCTTCCGGCGGGCTGAACACAAGCGCGAGCCAGACGCAGGCCCCCAGGATAAGGCAGGCCGGCGCCGCGAGGAGCCGGCGCTTGCCTTCGCTGAAGCGGCGCAGGCCCGAGGCGCTGTCTTTCATTGCAGGGATACTTACGAGCGTGGCAACGGCCGCAAAAATGCCGAGCGGCAGCGCCTCAGGCCGAAAGCCGTACGCCGGCACAATCGCCGCCATAATCAGAAGGGCAAGCGCGGGCAGCCAGATAAGCCCGTCGAGATGCCGCAGCCTCAGCACGAGGGGCCGCAGCAGGGCGAGGAGGAGAAAAAGCCCCGCAATGACTTCAGAGATACAAATTTCCCGCATACGGTTATGATAGCGCAGAAAGGCTGAACATGGGAAGTGGGGTAACGGCCCCCCCTCTGGGGGGGTAGGGGGGGTCACGAGAACTTTCTTCTTTGAACGATCTCACCCGTTGACTTTTTCGAGGCGTGACGCGCTTATGCCGCGGAGCAGTTTCTCGCCCTCGGCTCTTGGGTCGCGGAAACGCACACGGTGCAGCAGGCAGGGGATGATGAGGTCCGCGATGTCCGCGTCGCTGACGAAGGCGCGTCCCCGCACGAGCGCGAGGCCCCGGGCCGCCCCGAGCAGGTGCAGCGCGGCGCGGGGCGAGGCCCCCAGGCTGAAGGCGCGGTTGGCGCGGGTGTCCCGCACGATGTCCGCGATGGCCTCCTTTAGCGCCTGGTGACAGAACACCCGCGACGCGGCCGCCTTTAACGCGAGGAAGTCTTTGACATCGAGCACGGGCTTGAGGGCCGCGAGCGCCGTTTCCCCCGGGTTGTCTTCCAGTATGCCCAGTTCGGCCGCGCGGTCGGGGTAGCCGAGGCTGAGCCGCAGCATGAAGCGGTCCAACTGCGCGGCAGGCAGGGGGAAGGTGCCCTCGCTCTCGACCGGGTTTTCGGTCGCGATCACGAGGAAGGGGGCCGGCGGCTGGTAAGTATTCTGACCGATGGTCACCTGGCCCTCGGCCATGACCTCCAGCAGCGCGGACTGCACCTTCGGTGTCGTCCGGTTGATCTCGTCCGCAAGGACGATGTTGGACAGCACGGGCCCGGGCACGAAGCGGAAGGCCCTTTTTTGCGGGTCGAAGACGTCCACGCCGGTGATGTCGTAAGGCAGCAGGTCCGGCGTAAACTGTATACGCTTGAAAAGGAGCGGCTTCTTCCGCGGCCCGGCGATGAGATGCGCGAAGGTTTTCGCCACCGTCGTCTTGCCGAGGCCCGGCAGGTCTTCGAGGAGTATGTGCCCGCCGGCCAGCGCGCCCGCGCAGAGGTACTCGAGGAAAGGCCGCTTCCCCCGTATCACCGTTTCGGCCCCGTCAAGGAGCCGCGCTATGCTTTTTTTCTGTTCCATCTGCCGGCTGCCCCTAGCGCGCATACTCGACTATGCGCGTTTCGCGGATGATCGTGACCCGTATCCGCCCCGGATAGCGCAGATCGCTTTCGATCTTCCGCGCTATGCTCTTGGCCAGTTCCTTCGACTGCTCGTCGTTCACCGCGACGTTGTTCACGAGGACCCGCAGTTCGCGGCCCGCCTGAATCGCGTAGGCCTTTTCGACCCCGTGGAAGTTCACCGCGATGTTTTCGAGGTTTTCGAGGCGTTTGATGTAGTTGTCGATGGTCTCGCGCCGCGCGCCGGGCCTGGCCGCGGAGATCGCGTCCGCGATCTGCACGAGCACTGACTCGATACAGGTCGGCTCTATGTCGTTGTGGTGACTCCCGATCGCGTTGATGACGCGCGGGTCTTCCCCCAGTTTGCGGGCCATCTCCATGCCGATCTCGGCATGGTTCTGGTCGGAGTCGGCCTCGACCCCCTTGCCGATGTCGTGCAGGAGCGCGGCGCGCTTCGCGAGGTCCCGGTTGCAGCCGAGTTCGGCGGCCAGCACCCCGGCGATCATCGCCACTTCCTTCGAGTGGACGAGCACGTTCTGCCCGTAACTCGTGCGGAAGTAGAGCCTGCCCAGGCAACGGATAGTGTCCGGCTTGATGTTGTGAATCCCCAGGTCGAAGAGCGCCTTTTCACCCTCTTCGAAGATCTTCTGGGAGATGTCCTTGCTGACCTTGCTGACGATCTCCTCGATGCGCGCGGGATGTATGCGGCCGTCCGCTATCAGGCGCTCCATGCTCACCTTGGCGATCTCGCGCCGCACCGGATCGAAGCACGAGATGACCACCGCCTCCGGCGTGTCGTCGATGATGATGTCGACGCCGGTGAGCGTTTCGAGCGCGCGGATGTTGCGGCCCTCCCGCCCGATGATCCTGCCCTTCATCTCGTCGTTGGGCAGCGTGACGGTAGTGACCGTGACCTCGCCCGTGATCTCCGTGGCGAGACGCTGGACCGTGGCAAGGAGTATATCCCGCGCCTTTTTTTCGCCCGCGAGGTTCGCCTCCTGCTCGATCTTGTTGATAAGCCCCTGCGCGTCATGCCGGGCCTCGTTTTCGAGGTCTTTGATGATCATCGCCTTGGCCTGTTCCGCGGTTAAACCGGAAATTTTTTCCAGTTCGGCGCGGTAGCGCTCTTCGACCTTGTCGAGCGCGCTTTCCCGTTCTTTAAACGCGCGTTCCCTGTCCGCCAGGGACAGTTCCGTTTTTTCGATCTGGGCGGTCTTTTTATCGATCGCCTCTTCTTTGAGCAAAACGCGGCGCTCATAGCGCTGCAGTTCCGCCCTCCGCTCCCGGGTTTCCCTCTCCTGCTGGCCTTTCTCGCGGATAATCTGGTCTTTTGCCTCGAGAAGGAGTTCCTTCTTTTTGGCTTCGGCTTCCTTTATCGCATCCTTCGTGATACGTTCCGCCCTCTGTTCAGAAGACGTAAGTTGAAATCTGGCGTAAAGCCAGCGAATAATCCAGCCTGAAAATCCCCCGGCAAGAGCGGCAATGACAACCCACAGTATCCACCACATAGTCCACCTCTTGTCGTGTGTGCTCTCCACAGCCCCACAAGGGGCCTTTTATGAAAGCATAGTTTGAAAACACGACATAAGTGTACTATACTTTTACAGAATTGTCAAGCATAATGCCGAAAAATTTGCAAAAATTGTCAAAAAAACTACTTCCGCCCTCGGGAAAGCAGGTTTTGGATCAGTTTATCCGTGATGTCGATCGCCGGACTGTACCAGAGTACCCCCTCGGCCTTTTGGATGTCGAAGACGAGGCTGTAGCCTTCGCTTTCGGCTATGCGGCCGATTTCCTCCTGCACCTGCTTCGAGAAGGCGTTGCCCTGCGCGAGGCGGGCCCGCTTCGCCTCGATGTCGCGGGTTTTCGTCTCGTGGTAGCGCCGCAGGAACTCGGCCTTTTCGACGATCTGCTGCTCGATGCGGAGCGCGCCGGCTTTGTCGCCCTGCAGTTCCGTGTTCACCTGGTTCGTGCGCAGTTGCTGGATCTCCTTGTTCATGCGGTCGATCTCGCCCTGCACCCGCTTGCTCTCGGTCTCGAGGTCGCGCACCTCTTTGGAGTCCCGGAAGAAGCGCGTGTAGACGCGGTTCAGGTCCACCACCGCGAAGTAGGTGAGTTGCTGGGCCGAAAGAGCGGCCCCCACCGCCAGCAGCGCCGCCGCGCACAAAAACGTTTTTTTCATCACACTATACTCCTTATTCAAAAACAATCAGGACATAGGAAACAAGTCCCAATTCCCAAGTCCCTAGTAAGTTGACAACGCAAACGAAATGACGAAATCCATGCCGGTCCAGGGCTTGCCGTCCTCGCCGGCGATGGAGCCCTGCACCCACTCGACCTGGCCGTCCACGATTTTGAAGCGCTTCGCCAGGCTGAAGCGGAAGGGGAACTGCGGGATCGTGAAGCGCAGCCCCCCCCCGTAACTGAAGCGCATAAAGAAACTGCCCGTGTCGTCCGGCGTCTTGAACGCGTTGAAGAACGCGTCGGGGGTCGCCTTGACGCCGGCCGCGTCGAAGAAGAAGTCGAGCGCGAGTATGCCCGGGGCAACGGGGAAGCGCAGTTCCGCCCAGTTTTCCCAGAGCGCGAGCCCCTTGCGGCTGTACTCGCCGCTCCAGCCCCGGCCCACGAACATACCGTCCACCGCCAGCATGTTCGCCTTTTCGATGTCCGGCTGCTCGTAGAGGGGCTGCTTAAAGATGAAAGAGAGCCCGCTGTGCAGCCCGAACACGGTCTTGAAGCTGTATTTTTCGGTAATGGGGATGTTGAGCAGGGTGAAAAACCACTCCAGTTTCGTGTCGCTGCGGATATAGTGCTCCTCTTCCGGGCCGAAAAGCCCGTAGACCCCGAAGCGCTCTATGCCGTAGTAGCCGCGGGAGGGGTCGTAGTAGATGTCCCGCTGGTCGAGAGAGAGGCTCGTCCAGACCGAGGTCTGCGGCGTCCAGTGGTTGTGCTCGTTGCGGAGGATAGGATCGAAGGGCCGGAAGATGTCGGCGTCGTACTGGGTGTAGATCAAGCCGAAGCGGAGGCCCCCGCTGAGCGAGAGGTTCCCCAGCGGCGTGGAGAAGCGATAGCCGGTCGAGGCCCCCATCGACAGTTTCTGCTGATCGTAGGGCATAAGGAACTCGTCCGAGGGGACGCCGTCATCGTCGTTGGCGTATTCGCTGTAGTTGGAAAAGCCGTCGGGGTATGCGTAATCTTCGTCCCCCTCGAAGTAGGGAGCGTCGTTATCCATAAGGCCCTTGCGCTTGGCATGCTGCCAGGTAAGGTCGAAACTCATCGAGAAGGGGAGCCCGAACATCCAGCGCTGCGTGTACTCGAGGGACACGCTCTGCGTATCCGGCGAGGCGTTCACTTCCGCGCCCACGATGTTGCCCGAGCCCCGGAAGTTGCGGTCGTTCCACTTGAGCATGCCCGACACCGGGAAGGTGTCGGGATCCGCGGTGCCGGAAAAGGTGACGCCGAACTGAATGTCCGTCGTGGGCTGCTCTTCCACATTGATGACGAGGTCCATGAGGTTTTCCGCGCTGCCGGGCGGGGTCTCCGGGGCCACGAGCGAGAAGTATTGGAGATTATAGAGATTTCGCAGCCCGTCCATCACCTTGTTTTTTGAAAATATATCCCCGGTTTCGAGGGGAATTTCACGCAAAATGACGTAATCTTTGGTTTTTTCGTTCCCTTTTATGATGATATTTTCGATGTGCGCCCGGCCCCGCTCCTCGATCGTGATGTGGTACGAGAGCAGGCCCGACTCCTCGTCTTTTTGCGGCTGGGGCACTATACCGGTAAAGAGGTAGCCGTTTTCGTAGTAGAGGTCCGCCACGCGGGCCAGGTCGGCCTGAATGCGCTGGTCGTTGGCCACTTCGTCTTTTTTGGAATAGACGAGGCCGGCCAGTTGCTCCGTGGGGAAGATCTGGTTCCCGGAAAAAGTAATGCCCCCGAAGCGGTACTGGCGCCCTTCCGACACATGGAACGTGATGGTGAGGAGATTGTTGCCTTTCGCGTCCTGGCGCTGTTCCCGCGTGACATCGAGCACCTGCGCGTCAATGTAGCCGTGATCGCGGTAGTACTGGGCGACCGCGGCCCGGTCCGCCGTCAGTTTTGCCTCCTGAAAGGCCCCGTCCTTGAGGCCCAGAAGCCCCTTTTCCGAGAGGCTCAACTGCCGCTTGAGGGTGCGCTCCGAATACTCCTCGTTCCCTTCGAAGCGTATGCTCTCGATAACGAGTTTTTCCCCCTCGGTGATAAAAAACTCCACCACCACGGTGCCGTTAGCCCCCGGCTTTGTTTCCGAGCGCACCGCTATGTCAGGAAAGCCCTTTTCGAGGTACTTGTTGATGACCGCCTGCTCGTCCGCGCGGAGTTTCATCGTGGTAACGACATCGCCGGTCTTTAAGGTGATGACATCCTGCACATCGTTCTTGCGGAGCCCCTTGAGCCCGCTAAGCACAATTTTTGACACCGTCGGTTTTTCGGTTACCACGAATTTGAGGGTGACGGCACTGCCCGCCTCGTCCGCCTTCATGGCGACCGGATTTATCGTATCGAAGTACTCGATGGCATACAGTTTGCCCAGTACCTCAAAATAGAGGTTGTCGTCGAAGACCTTCCCGATATACGGGTCGGTAATCCCCGCCAACACCGAGGCGTCGACATGGGAGAGCCCCTCGAAGGTGAGGTCTTTTATCGGCTTGCCCTGGTACCAGTCGTCGCTTTCCTGAGCGGCGGCAGGCAGGGCAAGGCCAAGTGAAACAATCAAACAGAGTATCGAAAAAAAGCGCATTAAATCTCCTATCGGGTTAAGTATAGCGTATCGCGTGTTTTTTGTCAGCCCCTACGGGCGCCCCCCCTACCGCCGCGGTCGCGGCTTAAGAGGATCAGGCGGAGCAGACTCATAAGCGCGGTGAGCGCCGAGGCCACGTAGGTAAGGGCCGCGGCGGTCAGCACCTTTTTCACGCCCTTAAGTTCATCCTCGCTGAGTACGCCGCTCCCCCGCAGCAGGGCTATGGCGCGCCTCGAGGCGTCAAACTCGACCGGCAGGGTGACGAGGTAGAAGGCGACCGCCGCCCCGAAGAGCGCTATGCCTATGTTGATAAGGAGCGGATACTGCATAACAATGCCCGCTATGGCGAGCCAGGGCCCCGCAAAGGAGCCCAAGTTCGCCACGGGTACGAGCGCGCTCCGCAGCCCCAGCGGTTTCCAGGCGCGGGCATGCTGGATCGCGTGCCCTGTCTCGTGGGCGGCGACCCCCACCGCGGCTATGCTGGCCTTGCCGCCCACGGGGCTGGAAAGCCGGAGCACCTTTTCCCGCGGGTCGTAGTGGTCGCTGAGAGAGCCGGCGACCCCCTCTACCGCGACATCGTTTATGCGGTTCGCTTTCAGGAGCATGCGCGCGACCTCCTCGCCGGTTAAGCCTCTGCGGTTCTGTACCCGCGAGTACTTCGCGAAGGTGCTCTTCACCTTGATCTGCGCCCAGATCGAAAGGATGACGGCCGGCAGAACCAGGAGGAGATAGTATCTATCGTAGAAAAGTGAAAGATATGGCATGGCATAATAGTAGCGCAAAACAGGATAAAGTTCAAGCCCGCGCGGCCCGGGGGGCATCAATTTTATGTCAAAGAGACCTTTTCATAATGCGGTAAGTACGGTAGTATGACAGCGGGGAAAATGATGAATCACGCTGAGGTACCGCGCGCGGCCCGCGTAGCCCTGGCCGATCCCGCGGGCAATATCACCGCGTTCGTGCTCGACCGGATCGACGCCCCGGAAGAGCGGGCGGCGCTCGTTGCCGCGCTCCTTGCCGGCGGGCATGTC
>JAISTO010000118.1 GCA_031272575.1 Treponema sp.
TTTCGAGGCTGCTTTTGGAGTTTTTAGAGTAAATTTTTGCCTGCCCACTTGTAAGTGGGCAGGCAAAAATCTCTAATTTTTAGTGCGCTTTAGTCAAAGCGCTACAAACTCCTAGTCACATTAGGAGTTTCTGTGGCAAAGGAAGAAGCAATTGAAGTGGAGGGCGTGGTAAAAGAGGCCCTGCCGAACACGATGTTCCGGGTAGAACTGGACAATCAAAACGGACACCTCATACTGGCGCACCTTTCGGGGAAAATGCGCAAGCACTACATCCGCATAGTGCCCGGGGATCGGGTGCGCTGCGCGCTCTCGCCCTACGACCTCAACCGCGGCCGGATTATCTACCGCGAGCGGTAGCGGGCGGCGAATCAGCCTTCCCAGCGGCGTTCGGTTTGCTCGATGTGGGCGGCGAGCGCTTCGAGGGACGCGCCCCCGCGGATAAGCGCGCCGAACGAGTCCTGCCGGCAAAAGTAGTTCAGCGCGGAAAGGATACGCAGGTGGCTTTTCGACGAGGCTGACACAATCAAAATGATGATGTCCACCGGGAGGCCGTCCAGCGCGCGCCAGTCGACCGGCGTGTCGAGGGTCCCTATCGCGCAGAACTGGTCCTCAGGCCGCGAGACGAGCGGGGTGCGGGGGTGGGGCAGCGCGATGCCGGCCCCCACGCCGGTGGGCATAAGGGCCTCCCGCTCGAGCACCGCCCGGAACAGGGTGTCCCGGTCGAGCGCGGCCGGGAGCGAGAGCCCGTCGATAAGGCCCGAAAGCGCGTCCCGCTCGCTCAGCGCGCTTATGCCGCGCCTGATACCGCCCCGCAGGATCAGGCCCGCAAGGCCCGTGGTTTTTTCTTCAGTAAGCATTTGGTACCTTCATTCAAAAGTGATTGACGCGATCCGCTGGTTACAGGCATCCGCGTCAAAATGATCGGACTTAAAGTCCTTGCCGAGTATCTCGACGGCCTCGCTGCGCAGGGCGCCGGGCCCGGAAAAAAGATAGTCGAGGAGTTTCTTGTAGTGCAGGGGACTCACCAGGGACTCCGGCGGGGCTGCCTCAGCGCCGGCCACGCAGACCGCCTTTTGCCCGGCACGCAGTTTTCCGGCGGAAAGAAAAATCACGCGGAGCATCCAAAAGTCCCCGTACTCGCAGTGAAACTCTTTTATGCCGGAGGCGCGGATTTCCCGCAGGGTGCGCGCGTTATCAAAGGGCGGCGGCTCTTTTTCTTCGAGATGCCGCTCCTTGCGGAAACAGACGTCCTGCGGGCCGGACCAGCCGAACGCCGCCTGTATCACTATAAAAAATGAAGCGAGGCTTAAGTCCTCGTTGACGAGGAGACGGCGCCACACATCGAGCCCGCCGATGCTGACCTGCACGAGGCGGCCGTCCGGAGCCTCTCTTTCGTCCGCGTCCTGGATCAGACGGAATTTATCCTCGCGGAAGTTTTGGAGCGCGTCGTTGATCAGTTCTTTTAGTTCATCGTAAGTTTCGACCATCATGTCGACCGAGTTTTCCATCGCGTCAACTTCAGAATCTTCCAAAGTGGTATTTAAGTCCAAATCCTCCAAAATGCCGGCGGCGTGCATTTGTATCTGGGTCAGGGTGATAAACGTGTGGTGCGGGAGCCAGTACTCGTCTATGCCGCTCTTGCGCAGCATGGTGGCAAGGTTCAGTACCGCGCTGTGCGTTTCGATCGCGCGCTGACGGAGCGGGCCGGTCACCTTTTCCGCGAAGGGGTTGTAATCCGCGCTGAATTCGATCAGCGCCCTGCGGACGTAATCCTCGATGAAGAGCATATCATGAGCGCGCATGGTGACGCCCTGGGGCAGGAGCCGTTTTATGAGGCCCGCCGTTCCCGTCTCGCCGCGGAAGACCGCGTCCCACACGTATGCCTGCAGCGCGTACTCGGAGATCGGGATTTTGTAGTCGCAGAGGATACGCTCGATGTACGTTTTGTCTGTCCGCGGCTGGGAGCAGTCGATGTCTTTGCGGTCAGGAATGTCGCGCCCCGAATACCAGAAGCGGCTCTCGATGCCGAAGACGACCGTTTCAATGTAATTGGTTTTTTCAAAAAAGAATTCCTCGAGCGGGTAGGCCGGCAGTTCCCGCATACGCTTGTCCCCGTACCAATACGCGTACGCGATCTGCTCTTCGGTGGACGCGCCCGGCCCCAGGCGCTTGAACGATTCCATGAAACCCGCTTCCGCCGCTCTTTGCCACTCGTCGAGCGCCGCTTTTTCCCAAGCCCCCTTTTCCTTTTTTTCTATTGAAAATTTACCCTCTTTCCAGTCGAGCGTTTTGACGATGAGGAGGTCGCCGAACGCAAAAGCCTGCTCCTTGTAAAAACGGCTCATGTCGATGGTATTGATTGACACTTCCTCCGGGTCTTCGTACGGGTCCTCGTTGTACGCGGCCTCGTTTTCCGGGCACTCGCGGGCGAGGTACTGGGGGGTGTATTCCTCGCCGAAGATGTTGTAAAAGGGATAGAAATCTTCCGGCGAGGCCTCGCTCGTCGTCTCCGGCAGAGCAAGATCGTCACAATAAAAATGATAGTCCTTCGGCGAGAGATCGGGATTGACGAAGGGAACGCAGCGGTGCCCCGGAATGAGGATATTGTTGATAATTTCGAGTTTTGTGGGTTTTATGACAAAGGAGTTTCCCTCGAAGAAGCAGCGGCGCGAGACCCAGCGGCGGTTCCCGATGCGGAAGGCCATGCGCCGCGAGTCGATGAAATCGGGGATCTCCTGAATGAGCCGGCGGAGGCGGGTGCAGTCGAGCACTCGCACATAGCGTACCGCCTCTTCGAGGTTGAAGGGCTGCGAAACGAGTTGCAAGAAATCGTAGAGCGCGTCTTCCTGGGGGGATGTCATCGCGTCACCGTCACTTTAGCGCCTCGAGCCGGCGGAGGCGCTCGGCCTCGGCACTCCGGTGCATATCCTCGAGGATGGCCATGATGCCGTCCGCCACCGCCTGCTTCTTGTCCTCGATACCGGCGGCCTCCGCCGCGGCGCGGCGCTCCTCGCGGAACTCGCTGCTCGAGCGCACCGGTCCCGCCGTGACGAGCACCAGATCGGGACTCACCGAGTCTTCCATCATGTCCCCCGGGCGCACATGCAGCACCTCGCCGTTGAACGCGACCGGGCAGAACCAGTCGAAGACGCGGAAGTACGAGTCGATCTCCCGCACCCCCCGCTTCGTGGAGGGGTCCCAGGGCCGGTAGCGGGTTCCCGAGGGGAAGACGAGCACGACGCGGCCCTTGCCCCGCAGGTAGAGCAGCATTTTCGTCGCGGCCCGGTTGATCGCGTTGCTGCGGAGCAGTTCGGCTTTGCGCCGCTCCTCGTCCAGCGACGCGAGGGAGCGGCTCGGGTAGATGATGATGCGGGTGTACGCGCTCGCGAACGCGGACACGACAGGGTTGTCCTCGCTCAACTTCATCCCCGCGATCGACACGAGCGCGTCATCCAGCGCCTGCCCCCGGGGGCTCGCGAGGCGGACAAGCCGCGAGAAGAGGCTTAAATCCATGTTGGAGTAGTGCTCGAGCGCCAACAGGCAGGACTCGCCCGCCTCCGCCCGGTCCAAAAGCGCCTCCAAATGCTCCATGCCCTGTACGCCGGAGCCGGGCAGAATCAACTCGTCCACCATTTTGTCCAGATACGGCAGAATGCGCTTGTCCGCCTCCTGGTACACATTGTCCGGGCGTATCACCGTGGCGGCCTTTGCAATGCCGGCCACCTCTTTAATGTAGCCCATGAACATAGTTTTTAGGGTTTCCATACTGATAGTATACTCTATTTTTGCGGGTAAAGCAAGAGGGGAGTGATGCCTATCCCCCCCTAAAGGGGCTAAACTTGTCCCATAACTTAGATTAAGAATTTATCCACAGATTTACACAGATAGACACAGATAATCACCGATTTTCACCAAATTAAAGACACGATTAGTAATAAAAAATCTG
>JAISTO010000180.1 GCA_031272575.1 Treponema sp.
CTCGTAGAGTTCCTCCGGCACCGAACTGAGCGCCGCGACATAGATGATCGAGCCCCAGCCGAAACTCTGCCAGATGCCGGACCACACGTAAAGGTGCGGGAACGCTTCGGGCTTGCCGAAAAGGTCGGCCGCGCCGCCGCCTGTAAGCGCCTTCACCACGATGCCGTAGATGCCGTTCATCGGGTGAAAGATCTGCATCAGCATACCAACGATGACGACCACCGAAATGAAGTGCGGCATATAGGTGACGGTCTGCACGAACTTTTTGAAACGCCGCCGCTCAATCGTGTTGAGGCAGAGCGCGAAGAGTATGGGAAAGGGAAAGCCCGCGATAATATCGTAAAATGATATGCGCAGCGTGTTCCAGATTACCCGCGAGAACATATACGAGTTGAAAAACTTTTTGAAGTTGTCGAGCCCCACCCACGGGCTCCCCCAGATGCCGCCCATGTAATTGAACTTACGGAACGCGATCTGCGCGCCGGCCATCGGTATGTACGCGAAGATGATGAAGTAGGCCACCGGTATCAGCAGGAAGAGATACAACTGCCAATAACGGCCGTACTTGTTTTGAATGCCGGTCCGCAGCGAGACGGCCTTGCCCCCTTTCCGCATTAGCGCGCCTCCGCCGTTTGGTTTTGCCGCTCGTACGCGGCCTGCGCCGCGCTGAGCACTTCAGGAAGCCCCATCTTTTTGAACTCCGCCAGGTAAGAGTCCCACTGGCGCTCGATGTCGAGGTCGCCGGTGACGAAGCGCGCAAAAGACTCCTGCACATAACTGATAATGGTCGAGTGCAGGCTGTCCATCACTTCCTGCTCCTGCTCGTTATAAACGAGCCCGGCCACCGCCTGCTCCGGCTTGCGGTACTCGACGAACTTCGCTATCGTCTTTCCGATGGGCCGCGCAAAATCGAACGGGTCGCCGGTGTCGATATCCATGGCGCTGTGTTTGTTGGAAAGGATGCGCGGCCCCAATTCACCCCAGTACTTGTTCTGCACCGTCCCCCAGACCAGTATCGACTCGAGCATCGGGTTGCCGAATTCGCCGAAGAGCGCCTTCGCCCCCGGCTCCGGGTCTTTCCAGTCGACGCCCTTTTCGCCGAAGCGCGTCATTATGCTGAAGCGCTCACTCCCCATAAGGTCGCCGAGCCGGAAGGCCGCTTCGGGGTGCTTGCAGTTTTTGGTGATGATCATGCGCAGTTCCGGCAGTTGTGGCAGGTAGTACGACTGCCGGCCCGCCGGCCCCGCGAGCGGCGGGATCGGCACATACTGCCCGCGCTTGATATCCCGCGCGCCGAGGTTGGAAAGCGAGATGCGGTTCACCACGCCGACCCGCGCCGGGTCCGGCGTGATCATCGCCGTCATCTGGCTCTGATCCTGCGTAAACGAAAGCGGCGACAAAAGCCCCTCGTCGAGCAGGCGCTTGCTGTAGCGTATGCCCTCGCGCCAGCCCGGCTGGGTAAAGGCCACATTCACCTTTCCATCGACCACCAGCCAGAAATTCGACTGGGTGTAGACAAACGGGTTCATCAGCGCGTAGAGATAATTGGTTCCCATCGCGGTGTTGAAACTCACCAGGGGAATTTCATCTTTAAGCCCGTTGCCGTTAGGGTCACGATCGCGGAACGCGCGGAGCGTTTCCAAAAACTCATCCGTCGTTTCCGGCATCTTCAGATTCAGTTTTTCGAGCCAGGGTTCATATATGTTGATTCTGCCGTTGTTGTACGTGTTGTTCAGCGAGACATTGATGCCGTACATTCCGTACACATTGCCGTCGTAACTGGTGACATATTTGAGCGGATCGATGTCGAGGTCCTTCGCCGCCTCTTTGCTCCAGTACGCGCTGTGCTCGTAGTACTCGTTGAGGGGAAGTATCATACCCGCCTGACCGTACTTGGTGGCCGCGCCTATGCTGATAGGGCCGATAACGACATCCGGCAGATCGCTGCCGCCGGCCATGACCATGAGTTCCAGTTTCTGGAGCCGGTCCCCCGCCGGGTATACTTCGAACGTAAGGTCGAAGTTACCCTGCTCTTCCAGTTGACGGGTCATCCAGTTCGTTTCGAAGTTTTCGACATTGGGCTGCGCCTCAATGCCCACCCGAAGCGAGACCCGCTCCTTCGCAATCGGGAGCGTCCCCGGCGCGTTGAGATTCGCGTCCGGGCTGTATTCCGCCCGCGCCGCCCCCGCGCCCTTCTGCCTGCCGCAGCCCGCGGCCAGCAGCGCCGCAAGTGCCGCCAGCACGGCGAATGCTGCCCCGCGCCGGCGCATAGTTTTATTTCGCATACTCTGTGCCTCTCGAAATCAATATACACTACCTGACCCCCTCATGGATCATTAACTTCCCCCCGGCATAATGAAAATCCATTTTTGGGGGGGGCGCGCTGAGAGTGATTTTCCCTTTCGCGGAGGTAAAATCGATTTTCCCTGAAAAATTTTCTCGACAAAACGCCGCGGACCTGCTATACTGATACTATGCACTTCCTGAATGTGACGGGCAGCCGGGCCCTGACGCGGGCGCAGAAAAAGTTTCTGGTATACTATGGGGTGTTCTTTCTGTGCATGACGGGGCTCGTTGTGCCGCTCTATCAACTCAGTCTCACCATGCTTTCGCGCGGCTATGTCAGCACCGCGGGGAGCCTGCTCGAGACCGGGCTTGGCAGCCTCGAAACCGATCTCGGCAGCGTCGAGGCGGCCGCCATATCGGTCTACAACAGCCCCTCCTTCCGCTGGCTCTCGTACCTTCAGGAGAAGCCCTCATATACCGACTACTGCCGCGCTATCCCCATGGTGAACGACTTCAAAAACTTCTTCGCGGCCCAGACGATGATCGTCGACTGCGGCATCGTGTACGGCAATAATATCATCCTGACGACCAAGCGGCTCTACTTTCCATGGGAGGATTTTTCCGGTCACTATTTCAGGATGACCAATACAGGGGCCGCGGATACTCCCCCGGCGGAGTGGAAAAACGCGCTGAGCGGCGGCGCTTTCTCCGGCGCCTTTATCCCCGAGGCATCCATTGCCACCATCGAGGAGACCTACGAGGCGATCACCTTCTGCGCCGCGTTCTCACACGCGCCGGAGCGGCGGGCCTTCTTTTTCGCCACCCTGGGGAAAGAGGCGCTTCTTTCGCGGCTCGTCACGGATGACGTGTTCCGCACGAGCCGCGTAGTGATGAGCGGTCCGGATGGCCGCGTTTTGTTCGATTCCGGACGGGACGGGGGGGGGGGCAGCGACATAGTTACGCTTGAAAAAAGCGGGCGCAAACGGGGGCTCCGCGTCAGGGTGGAAATTCCCAGGCGGGTGTTTCAGGAGCAGTTGGCCCCGTTCAGGCGGGGCGTGCTGGCGGCCGCTTTCGCCTGCCTCGCGCTCGGCGTCTTCCTCGTGCTCTTCTTCGCCCAGCGGAGCGCGAGGCCGATTCGGGAGATGGCCGCGCAGCAGGAAGAACTGGAGCGCGAAATCCTCTTCGAGCGCCTGCTGCACGGCCTCGTGTACTCAGCCTCCGGCCTGCAGATGGTGAGCGATTTTTTCCCGGACCTTCCCGCCGCGTTCAGAATCGCCGCCGTCGAAATCCCCGACAGCGAAGACAGCAGCCGCGCCGCGTACAGTATGCGGCAGGCCGTCATCCTGAACACGGCGGAGCCGCACCTGCGCTCCCTCTCGGGCGGCGCGGGGCTTCCGCGGGTGCACTTCTCCGGCAGCCTGCTCGCGCTCCTGCTGCCGGACGCGGCCGCCCTGCCCGCCCTGCTCCGCGCGCTCAGCGCGGACCTGCGCCGCGTCCTCGGCGCTCCGTGCAGGACGGCGCTCAGCGAAACCGAGCGCGATATACGCGGCATACACCGCGCCTTTTACGAGGCCCGTCACCTGTTGCGCCTGTCAGAGAGCGCCGGCGCGGAGGACACCATTCTGGAAAAGAAAAACAGCGCCCCGTTTTTCCCCGTGGAACTGCTTGATACTTCCCGGCTCTACGAATTGTTGCTGCATGGAGACGAGGAAAACGCGGTCGCTTTTATCAACAGCACCTTCTACGAACTCTGCTTAAAAAACAGCATGGGATCCGACGATGTGCAGCAGATCTTTTTCATGTACCGCTATGTACTCCTGCAGGTGAACAATGAGAGCGCCCTCGCGTTTGACGAAAAAACTATCCCCGTGTACGACCCGAACCTGCATTTCAGTTTTTTGTTCGCGCAGGTAGCGGAAGCCGCGCGCGGCCTGTGCCGCCTGGTCAAAAACCGCCGCATCGAAAAAGACACTGAAGCGGAAAAAGCGGTCGTGTCTTACATTGATGGCCACATTACCGATCCGGGGCTCTACATCAAACTGGTAACCGATGCTTTCGGCATTTCGGAAAACCGCCTGCAACTGATCGTCCGCAAATGGACGGGAAAAAGTTTTCTGGAATACGTGGAGTCGAAGCGAATGCGCCTCTCGCGCAGCCTGCTTCTCAAAACCGAAAAGCCGATAGCACAGATCGCCGCGGAGTGCGGCTACTCAACGGAGAACTCCTTCTACAAAGCCTTCCGCCGTTTCTACCGCCGCTCCCCCAGCGATATGCGGGGCTGATCACGATAAACGCGGAATGACGGCTCTGCCATCAGCCCCCCTTCTTCTCGAAGTGGGAAAACGCCATGGTGAACGAGGCGCGGCCCTGGCTTGCGGAACGGAGGGCGGTCATGAAGCCGAACATACGGGCCATGGGGGCGTAGGCTTTGATCTCGTCGCCTGTGGGCTTGCTTTCCATGTTGAGGACCTGGCCGCCCCGCTGGGTGACCATGCTCATGACGTCGCCGACGAACTCGGAAGGGGATACCAGATCCACGGCCATGACCGGCTCGAGCAGGATGGGGCCCGCGGCGCGGCAGGCCTCGTCGAAGCCCAGGCTGGCGCACGCGGCAAAGGCCGCCTCGGTGCCGGCAGCCTCGCTGTACTCCGCGTCCAGGACCGTCACCCCAATGTCGATGCAGGGGTAGCCCAGCGCGATGCCCGACTCGAGCGCGCCGTGTATGCCCCGCTCCGCGGCGTCGCGGAGCGCCTGCGGGATATCGCTGCGCCGCGCCTGCCAGAGGCAGCGGTTACCGGTCCCGCGCGGGAGCGGCTCGACCCGCAGCGTCAGGCCCGCGGCGTTTTCCTTGCCCGCGATGACCTTCGAGTAGCGCTCCGTGTGCTCGACCGCCGCGCTGATCGACTCGCGGTAGGTGACCTGGGGGGCGCCGGCCTTTGCGTCCACGCGGAACTCCTTGAGGATACGCGTGCAGAGCACGTCGAGGTGCAGTTCCCCCATCCCCGATATGATCAACTGGCCGGTCTCCTCGTTTTCTTTTGCGGTGAAGGTGGGGTCTTCCCGCGCGAGGATGCCCAGTATCTCTTTGAGTTTTTCCTGTTCGGAAAGATTTTTCGGCTCCAGGGATACGGAGATGACCGGCTCCGGGAACTGCATTTTTTCAAGGATGACCGGCCAGCCCTCGCTCCCAATCGTGTCGCCGGTCTGCGCCATGCGGAACCCCACGATGACGCCGATGTCCCCGGCCGCGAGCGCGTCCAGGGGGTCGAACTTGTTCGAGTGGACCCGGAGTATGCGGTTCGCCCGCTCCCGCTTTTTTTTGCCGATGTTGAAGAGGGCGGTTCCTGCGCGGATAGTCCCGGAGTACATACGGACGTAGCAGAGCGGGCCGGCCTCGCGGTCATTTTGAATCTTGAAGACCAGACCCAGGGGCTGGGCCGCCGGATCGCAGGGCACCGCGATGTCCTGTTCCTTTTTAAGATGATGCCCTATGGCCGGCGCGGCCTCCTCGGGCGCGGGGAGGTAATCCACCACCGCGTCGATGAGGGGCTGCACCCCCATGTTCCGCCGCGAGGCTCCGGCGAAGAGGGGCAGGAGGCGCCGCGCCAGGGCCGCCTTGCGCAGTTCCGCCCGCAGCAGGTCCGGCTCCAGGGCCTCGCCTGCCACGTACTTTTCGGTGATCGGGTCGGAGAACTGCGCAAGCGCGTCGATGAGGCGCTCGCGCCACTCCCGCGCAAGGGCCTCCCGCTCGGGCGCGATGCCGGACACGAGCATTTGCTCCCCATCGGACGCGGCGTCCCAGCGCACCTCCTGCATGGTGATAAGGTCGATGACCCCCTCGAAGGCGCCCTCGGCCCCCATGGGCACCTGCACCGCCGCCGGAACGGCCCCCAGTTTCGTTTTGATATCCTCGAGGACGTGAAAGAAATCGGCGCCCAGGCGATCCATCTTGTTCACATAGCCGATGCAGGGCACCTCGTAGCGGGCCGCCTGGCGCCAGACCGTCTCGGTCTGCGGCTCGACCCCCCGCACCGCGTCAAAGATTGCGATAGCGCCGTCCAGCACCCGCAGGGAGCGCTCGACCTCCGCGGTAAAATCGACGTGCCCCGGCGTATCGATAATGTTGATCTGAAACTTTTGCCCGAAGCGCGTCCAGTAGGTCGTGGCCGCGGCGCTCTGTATCGTAATGCCCCGCTCCTGCTCCTGCTCCATCCAATCCATTACCGCTTCGCCGTCGTCCACCTCGCCTATGCGGTGGCTCTTGCCGGTATAAAAGAGTATGCGCTCCGTCGTCGTGGTCTTGCCCGCGTCGATATGCGCCATTATGCCGATATTCCGCATGGTTTTTGACATAGCCGACTCCTCGAAAAAAGCATAGCGCAGGAGGGGCACGAATGACAAGGGGAGTGGAGTGATGCCCTCCCCCCCTCTGGCTAAACTTGTCCCATAACTTAGATTAAGAATTTATCCACAGATTTACACAGATAATCACCGATTTTCACCAAATTAAAGACACGATTAGTAATAAAAAATCTGTGGATACATTTTGA
>JAISTO010000028.1 GCA_031272575.1 Treponema sp.
AACACGGATTAAAACAGGAAGTATAACAAAAAAATCCGTGAAAATCACACTTGCTTTTGGCAAGTGCGTAATCCGTGGACATCTTAATAGTTTGCGCATTAATCAGTGTTTCCCTAAGGGGGGCGGTGGACGGCGCGCGTTCAAACGCGAGGAAAAATGCCGCGGCCTGAAGCGCCTCCCTTGATCCATCCCGCCCTCTCATGGTATACCTCCCCTCATGTGCGGGATAACTGGCTACATAGGCGGCAGGCAGGCCGCGCCGGTGCTGCTGGGGGCGCTGGAAAAACTGGAGTACCGGGGCTACGACTCGGCGGGGGTGGCGATTCTCGAAGAACCGGGCGGGCGCCTCTTCGTGCGGAAGGCCGAGGGGCGCCTGCAGGCGCTGGCGGGGCTCCTGGCGCGGGAAACGCCCCGGGGCGCCCTCGGCATCGGGCACACGCGCTGGGCGACGCACGGGGAGCCCTCGGACGATAACGCGCACCCGCATACCGACCTTTCCGGGAAAATCGCGGTGGTGCACAACGGCATCATCGAAAACTACGCGCCCCTCAAGGAGTGGCTCCAGGCGCGGAACGTCGTGTTCAAAAGCGATACGGACACCGAAGTCATCGTGCACCTGGTGGACTACTACCACCGGGAAGATGCGGGCCGGAGCGGCATATTCGGCGCGGTAAAGAAGGCGCTGCGCCGCCTGGAAGGTTCCTACGCGCTGGCGGTCATTTCGAGCGACTTTCCCGACCGCATCATCGCGGCGCGGAAAGACAGCCCCCTCATCATCGGGCTGGGGCAGGGCGAAAACCTGCTTGCCTCTGACGCGCCGGCGCTCCTCGCCCACACGAAGACGGTGCTCTACCTGGAGGAACGGGAACTCGCCGCGCTCTACCGCGATCATGCTGACGTTTTCAATGAAGACGGGGAGCGGATCATCCGCCGGCCCGAGACGATTGAATGGGACAACGAATCCGCGGAGAAGGGCGGCTTCGCCCACTTCATGCTGAAGGAGATAAACGAGCAGCCCAGGGCCCTGGGAAACACGCTGCGCCCGCGCCTGAAGCAGGCGGCGGACGGCGCGCTCGACATACACTTTGACGAACTTGCGGGCGCGGCGCTGGCGGAGGCGAAGCGCATCGTGATCACCGCCTGCGGGACCGCGTATCACGCGGGCCTCCTGGGGAAGTTCCTCTTCGAGGGGCTGGCCCGCATACCGGTCGAGGTTGACATCGCCTCTGAATACCGCTACCGGAACCCCCTGTCCGCGCCGGGGGATCTGTTCATCGTCATAAGCCAGTCCGGCGAAACCGCGGACACCCTCGCGGCCATGCGCCTCGCGAAGAAGGCGGGGGGCCGCGTCATCGCGCTCACCAACGTCATCGGGTCGACCCTGGCGCGCGAGGCGGACTTCACGGTGAACACGCTGGCGGGGCCGGAACTGGCGGTCGCCTCGACCAAGGCCTTCACCAGCCAGCTCATGTGCCTCTGCCTGCTCGCCCTTTCCCTGGGCCGGGACCGGGGCCGTATCAAGGGCGGCGAGTTTCAGCGCCTGGTCCGGGCGCTGCAGCGCATCCCCGATCAGGCCGGGGACATACTGGCGAAACAGGAGACGGTGCAGAAGTTCGCGGCCCGTCACTTCAACAAGAACAAGGTCTTCTTCATGGGGCGCCAGGCGGACTACTGCGTGAGCATGGAGAGCGCGCTCAAACTCAAAGAGATAAGTTACACCCACTCCGAGGCCTTCGCCGCGGGCGAACTCAAGCACGGGCCTATCGCGCTGGTTGATCCGGGCACACTGGTCGCGGCGTTCGCCACCCAGGACGCGCTCTTCGACAAGATCGTCTCGAACATACGGGAGGCAACTGCCCGCGGCGCAAAGGCGCTGGTCATCACCTGGGAAGGGGAGAGGGCGTTTAACGCCGCGGCGGACGAGGTTTTCTTTATCCCCAAAACAGAAACGCCCTTCTCGCCGCTCCTTTCGATCATACCGGCGCAGTTATTCGCGTATTACTGCGCGGTGCAGAAGGGCAACGATCCCGACAAGCCCCGCAACCTCGCGAAAAGCGTCACGGTGGAGTAACGATGGAAGAGCGCTACGGTTACGGCTTTATCGCGGACCCGCCGCCCGGCAGGGACGAGTTCTATCTGCGGGAGCTGCAGAGCGCCGCTATGCGCGAGCGCTGCGGCCTCGCGCCCGCCCGCTGGCGGCATCTCTCGCCCGGAGAAACGCGCGCCCTCGAAGCGAACCGCAGCCGCTGCGAAAACTGGGACGACGTGTGGGTAAGCGATCCCTTCGACCCGTCGCTGGTGCGCGACAGTTTCTTCGCGGGGCGTGTGCGCATCGGCGCTCTCGAGCCGCGTGTGCTGCGTTACCACGACTACACCCTGCCCGCGGGCATTGTCTCGAGCCGCGTCATCTCCTGCGACATCGGTGACAACGCCGCGATCTACGACTGCGCGTACCTGTCACACTACCTCATCGGCGATAACGTCATCTTAAGTGCCGTCAACGAGATGGACGTGACCAATCACGCCAAGTTCGGCGCGGGCATCATCAAGGACGGCGAAAGCGAAGACGTGCGCGTGTGGATAGACCCGCTCAACGAATCGGGCGGCCGCGGCGTCCTGCCCTTCCCCGGCATGACCTGCGCCGACGCGTACCTCTGGACCATATACCGCGAGGACGCCGCGCTAATGCGGGCGTTCAAAAACATCACCCAGAACGCCGCCGATTCGAGGCGCGGCTTTTACGGCGAGGTGGGGCGCGGCTCGGTGATCAAATACTGCCGCGTCATCAAGGACGTGCGGTTCGGCGAGGCCGTGTACGTCAAGGGCGCGAACAAACTCAAGAACCTTACCATTCAGTCTGACTCCGAGTCGCCTTCCCAGATAGGCGAGGGCGTGGAACTGGTGAACGGCGTCATCGGCTACGGGTGCCGCGTGTTTTACGGGTGCAAGGCGGTCCGGTTCGTGCTCGGCAACAACTGCAGCCTCAAGTACGGCGCGCGGCTCATCCATTCGATTCTGGGTGACAACTCGACCGTCTCCTGCTGCGAAGTGCTCAACACGCTCGTGTTCCCCGCGCACGAACAGCATCACAACAACTCGTTTTTAATCGCCGCCCTTATCCTGGGGCAGTCCAACATGGCCGCGGGCGCGACCGTGGGCTCCAACCACAACAGCCGCGGCCCCGACGGCGAAATCATCGCGGGGCGGGGCTTCTGGCCCGGGCTCTCCAGCACGCTCAAGCACAACTGCCGCTTCGCCAGTTTCACCCTCATCGCCAGGGGCAGTTACCCCTTCGAGATGCACATCCCCCTGCCGTTCAGCCTGCTCACCGTAAGCGGCGGCGGCGGGCGCCGGGAGGTCATGCCCGCGTACTGGTGGCTCTTCAATATGTACGCGCTGGAACGCAACAGTTGGAAGTTCCGGCAGCGCGACCGGCGCGTCCACAAGACGCAGCACTACGAAACCGACTACCTCGCGCCCGACACGGTGGAAGAGATCGTCCGCGCCGTGAGCCTTATGGAACAATGGGGAAGCGCCGTCCCGCCCATGACGGCGGAGAAATCCCGCATACCGGTCAGGATCATCAAACCAAAGGATGGCCTCGCCGCGTACCGCGATATGCTGCTTTACTACGGCGTAAAGACGCTGCTCGAATACTGGGACGCCCTTTCCCCGCCCGCCGCCGGCGCCGCCGGACGCTTCGCGGATTTCTTCGCGGCGTTCCAGGCGCGGCATGCGGAGGCGGCGGCCTTTTCGTGGGTGAACCTGGGCGGCCAACTCGTACCGGCCGCGAAGGCGGACGCCCTGCGCGCGGACATCCGCCGCGGCAGGCTCGCCTCGTGGGAGGCGATACACGCCGAATACGCGCGGCTCCGGGAGGAGTACCCCCTCGACAAGGCAGTGAACGCCCTGCAGGCGCTCCGCTTCCTCCTCGGCAGCGGGGCGCCCATCTCCGCCGCGCAGTGGCAGTGCCTCGCCGCCGGGGCCTGCGGCATCCGGCAGTGGATCGAGGCGCAGGTGTACCGGACCAAGCAGAAGGACTACCTGAACCCCTTCCGTTCCATCACCTACCGCAGCGAGGCCGAACGGGACGCCGTGCTCGGCAGGCTCGAAGACAACCCCTTCATCAAACAGGCCCGCGCCGATACCGCCCGCTTCCTCGCCCTCGCCTCACGCGCAAGCCCCATTTTTTCGCATTTTTTTCATTTTTCCTCTTGACAAAGTCCCTAAAATGTATTATACTGTTAATTATGACAGTTTGAGGGAGGAAGACTGCCAGCATAGAGGAGGTATAAACGATGAGAAAACTTTGGTTAGTACTCCCGGTCATCGCCACGGCGCTGATCGTGAGCTGCGAATTCGGCATAGGCCAGTCTTTGTACAAAGACCCGCCTGTTGAAGACTTTATACCGGTGGAAGGCGTTTCCGGTATGCCGTCGGGCACAACGGTCGGTACAGAACTCGACCTGGCCGCGTCGGTAATAGTCTGGCCGGATAACGCCACGGACAAGAATGTGCACTGGCGCATCCTCGACGAAGGCGATACGACCCCCACCCTGGAGGGGAGCATCTTCAAACCCACACACAAAGGCATCGCCCGGCTGGCGGCGTATTTTGTCAACAAAAAGGACCCCTCGGATGTCTACATGAAGTCCTTCCTTGTCGAGGTAAAAGATGGTGACTTTGTTTCGGTGCACTTCGTTCCGAAGGAATTGCCGGCTGCCATTACAGGGGTTCCCCAAAACATTGATCTTGAGGTGCCTGACCCGGAAAACTCGGGGGAAGCGGAGTACACCCTTTTCCTGAAGAGTCATCCCAACGATATTCCTCCTGATGTTGGGGAATTAATAGTGTGCAACATAGCTCCCGAACTTGGGAAAGATGGGCCTACTACAAACAGGATGATTGAGTGGACCCTCCGCGAACCGGGGCTGACGGGAGCGACGCTCGACACCAAGTCCGATGAGCCGACTCATCCGGGCAACATTCTGCGGGTAACCTCGCCGGGTGTCTTGACTATACGGGCGACCATCATCAACGGGTTAAGCCAGGATAACACGAAGCTTGCGGATCCGTATAATCTAAAGTCCGAAAGGCACTATATGCAGGATTTTGCCATCACGGTTCACCCTGCATCAACAACGTCCACACCCCCCAACGAGGAAGAAAACCTCGAAGGGGACGACGACTAAAAGGAGGAACACATGAAAACACGGTTTTTTATAGCGGCAGCGCTGCTGGCGGCAAGCCTGGCGGCGTACCCCGTATTTGCGCAGGAGAGCGCGGGAGCAAGGGCTGCTGCCGATTCAAAGGCGCCGGAAGCGGCCGCGAAGGCCCCCGAAGCGGCAAAGACCCCCGAAGCGGAGGCGAAAAAGAACTTTAAGTCGGAACAACTGGAAGCCGGCTACGGGACCGCGTTTATTATGCCGGCCCCCCGCTTTTACACCGACGGCGAGTCCTATCCCTCTATGGGGATCAATCTCAATTATACCCACCATTTTAACAAGATTGTGGGTATCGGCGTGTTCAGCACGGGGGTATTCACCCTTACGTCGGACGCCCGCATCGCTGTATACGGCGACCTGGCGGTGGGCGCGGTGTTCACCGTGGGGAAAGTCGGCGATCCCTTCCAGTTCCCTCTGGGAATCGGTATGTACCTGGGCGGGGTTGTCCAGCGTGAAGGATACGGCGAGACCGCCGCGGGTAACATCGGCGTGTTTGCCAACGCGGGCATGGAGTACCACTTTTCCACCTTAACTTACGCCTTCCTGCGCCTTCAGGCAAACTACGGTTTCTACCCGTACGAGGGCAAGGCGGGCGATCTGGTTATATCGCCCGCTCTGGGTGTCGGCTTCGCCTTCGACGGGGCGCAGCCAAAGGCCAAGGCTCCGGCAAAGGCGGCGACGCCTCCGGCCAATCGGCCCGCGGCTCCGGCCAATCGGACTCCGGCCCCGGCCAATCGGCCCTCGACCAATACCAATACCCGAACAAGGTAGTTGTCCGCCGGCAATGGGCGAAAGGAAGAGGGCAAAGTGAAACAATTAATTGCCGGCTTCCTGGCAATGCTGCTGGTTAGCGGCTGCAAGTTCGGCTTTAGCGCAACGCTGAAAAAGGAAGCCCCGTCGCCGGCTTTTGTACCGGTAACGGATATTACCGGTCTCCCGTCGGGGACCTGGATCGGCGCTCCGTCTCCGTTGAAACTGAGCGGCAAGGTATGGCCCGCCGACGCCACGGATCAGACGATAGTCTGGACCGTGGTCGGCGAGGTCATCCCCGAAGGTATGGATCTCAAGAGCGGGGAATTCAGCCCCACGGCGGAAGGGGAAGTGTTCATGCAGGCCGTTATCGCCCGCGGCCGGGCAGGGAACAAACCTTTCTCAAAATCCTTTAGTATCAAAGTAACTCAGGATTTCGTCGCGGTGACGGATGTTACGGGCGTACCCCGTAACGTCATCGCGGGCACCCCTATTACCCTCAGCGCCAGCGTAAGCCCGGCCGGCGCGACCTGTACGGGCATCGACTGGAGCGTCCTTTACAGCGGCCTCGACGAATGGATAAAAATCGAGGGTGACACCCTGACCGCCGGCGAACCGGCCGTGGTGCTCCTCCGCGCCGTCATTGTCAACGGCAAGGCAGCGGGAGAGCCCTTTATCAAGGACTTCCCGGTCACCATTACCAAAGATTTTGTCTCTGTCGGCGAGATACGCGGCATCCCCAGTTCATGGATTGTGGAGGAACCTCTGCTCCTGCACGACCCTGTGAACGGCATTGGCATTGTCAGCCCCGAGGAGGCTACGAACAAGACGATTGAATGGAGCCTCATTGACTGGGACAATCGTCTGGCGGAGGCCCTGCTGAATGACGACATCCTCGAAACCTCCCTCCCTGTGGGAACGGAGGTGGAGTCCACGGATATATGGTGGGTAGAAGTAAGGGGGACCATTGCCGGCGGGCTGGAAAATAATGGGTCGTATACGCAGCCCTTTATCATCAATCTGATACCGGTAGGCACGTTCGTCCCGGTACAAGAAATCATAAACGTGCCTACAAGTGTGCTCAAAGGCGAGACCCTTCAACTGACCGGAACGGTAAAGGACATCTACGGGGACAATAATGCGACGAACACCACCATCCTGTGGACTATTGAAGACGGCGGCAGCGCTACCTGGGCTATCCTTGACGGCAGTACCCTTACGGCCTCTTACGTGGGCACGGTAAGGTTAAAGGCGACCATTGAAAAGGCGGCTAACAAGGGCGAGGACTTTGTCGCTTATTTTGACATTCAAATTTTGCCCTCTTACACGGAGGTACAGTCGATTGTCGGCGTACCCACCGGCTGGATCGTGGGAAACGCGCTCCCGCTCGGGGAACTTGCCGCGGCTGTGCCGGCAAACGCCACGAACCGCGGCATCGTGTGGAGCGTGACGAGCGCGGGAGAGACCGGCGCTGTCCTGGACGACAGCGGCGTCCTGAGCGTCGACTCGCCGGGGGAGGTGACGCTGCAGGCGTCCATTGCCGACGCGGTCATCGACGATGATGCCTCGGAAGTCGAGTATAGCGACTATACCGAGTCGTTCACCATCACCTTTGTGGAGGCGGGGGACTTTGTTCCTGCGGAGGCGGAAAGTATCACGCTTCAAACGAATACCATAAAGGCCGGCACCTCCTTAAGGCTCGTGCCGGTGGTAGGCGGCGACCCCACAAACAAGACGGTGGTCTGGTGCGTGGTCAATTCACTGGGGAACATCGCGCAGTTGGACGGGGACCTGCTCTACGCCTCCGGCGGGGGTTATGTGGAACTGGAAGCCAGGATCGAGGGCGGGGGCGACAACACGCTCACCGTAACGAAGCAACTGACCGTCGAGGTGAGGCCATAGGGGCGGCAGCGCAGCCGCGAGGGTTTTTTTTACGGCGGCGGTGAGAGCCCCCGCCGATCTACGGCAGTCACATTTATTTACGCACGCTGGCCGCCTGTGGCGGCTTGCGTGGCTTGGTAGGTGCGACTGCACAGATCGGCAGGGACTCTCCCCACCGCCTACCATAAGCAACGCGTCATGCGTACCTTT
>JAISTO010000063.1 GCA_031272575.1 Treponema sp.
GTACACGAATTTACGCGAATATTACTCTTAATAAAATTCGCGTTCATTAGCATAATTCGCGGTTAAATTCTTAAAATCCTGTTTCTTCAGAGTGGGCTAAAGTTATGGGACAAGTTTAGCCCAGAGGGGGGGATAACTGCGGCTGCATACCGCGCCCCCTTGTCATGGGGGCGCTTGGGCGCTATACTGTTTTTATAAGGAAATTATGGCAAATCTATCAACTTTAACAATGACGAATCCGGTGAACCGGTTTCGCGGTGCCTTGCCGAAGATCGGCATACGGCCCACTATCGATGGCAGACGGAGGGGCGTGCGCGAGTCCCTGGAGGAGCCCACTATGGGCATGGCGCAGGCAGCGGCGCGTCTTATCAGCGGGACGCTGCGGCATCCTAACGGACAGGCGGTCGAGTGCGTCATCGCCGATTCGACCATAGGGGGCGTGGCCGAGGCTGCGGCCTGCGCGGACAAGTTCGCGCGCGAGAATGTGGCCGTCACCTTAACCGTTACCCCCTGCTGGTGTTACGGTTCCGAGACGATGGATATGGACCCGCTCACGGTCAAGGCGGTCTGGGGCTTCAACGGCACCGACCGGCCGGGCGCGGTCTATCTCGCGGCCGTGCTTGCCGCGCATAACCAGAAGGGCCTGCCCGCGTTCGGCATCTACGGCCGGGACGTTATGGACCTCAAGGATACCGGTACCATCCCCCCCGATGTGGCGGAAAAAATCCTCCGCTTTGCGCGGGCCGCGCTCGCGGCGGTCTGGATGCGCGGCAAAAGTTACCTGTCCGTCGGGAACACCGCGATGGGGATCGCGGGCTCTATCGTCAACGCGGACTTCTTTCAGGATTACCTCGGTATGCGCACCGAATATGTGGATATGTGCGAACTGGTGCGCCGCTTCGACGAGAAAATCTACTCGGAGGCCGAGTACAAGCGGGCCCTCGAGTGGACAAAGGCGAACTGCGCGGAAGGGGAGGACGTGTACAACGGCCCGGACGTGCGGCACAGCGCAAAAACGAAAGAGGAGACCTGGAAGACCTGCGTTAAAATGGCGATCATTGTGCGCGACCTTATGGCCGGCAACAGCGATCTGAAGCGCCGCGGCCTCGTCGAGGAGGCGCTGGGGCATAACGCGATCCTGGCCGGTTTCCAGGGCCAGCGCCAGTGGACCGACCACTTCCCCAACGGCGACTTCATGGAGTCTATCCTCAATTCGTCATTCGACTGGAACGGTATACGCGCGCCCTATCTGGTGGCCACGGAAAACGACAGCCTCAACGGAACGGCGATGCTTTTCGGCTGGCTCCTCTCCGGCTGCGCCCAGGTCTTTGCCGATGTGCGCACCTACTGGAGCCCGGCCGCTATCGAGCGGGTTTCCGGCTGGAAGCCCGCGGGGGACGCCGCGGGCGGCTTTATTCACCTGATCAACTCGGGCGCTGCCGCGGTGGATGGCGCGGGCCGTATGCGGACCGCGGGCGGCCCCGGCTGGAAGCCCTTCTGGGAGATCACGCCGGAGGAGGCGGGCGCAAGCCTCGACGCGGTCAAGTGGACCTACGCGAGCCTCGGCTACTTCCGGGGCGGCGGCTATTCGTCCAAGTTCCTCACCGGCGGGGGGATACCGGTTACGATGACGCGCCTCAACCTGGTGCGGGGCCTCGGGCCGGTGCTCCAGATCGCGGAGGGCGCCACCGTGGAAGTGCCGGCGCAGGTCTACGCGGCTATCGACAAGCGCACCGACCCGGGCTGGCCTACGACCTGGTTCGCCCCGCGCCTCACCGGAACGGGCGCCTTTAGCGACGTCTACTCGGTCATGAACAACTGGGGCGCAAATCACGGCGCGTTGAGTTACGGCCACATCGGCGCGGATTTAATCACGCTGGCAAGTATGCTGCGTATCCCGGTGTGCATGCACAATGTGAGCGAAGCGGCCATCTACCGTCCCACCTACTGGGCCGCGGCCGGCGGGCTCGCAAGCACCGACGCCGACTACCGCGCCTGCGCCGCCCTGGGCCCGCTCTACGCGTAGGGGGGGGGGAGGGGGGAAAGAGGAAAGAGAAATTAGGAATGAGGACTTAGGACTTAGTCTATCTCTACGTCCTACTTCCTACTCCCTAAGTCCTACTCCCTACTCCCCTCTTTCCTATGTATGCGCCTTCATGGTGAAATTTGACGAATACAATCCCACAGCGCGGCTTCTTCCGCTCTCCCGCGATCAGCCGGGTATCTGCCTATCTTCCTGCGTGAAGGCAGCGTAGGCAAAGGTGCAGCCGTCGCTCGTTGCCCCGGTCTTCACCCCGTTATTGTCATGGCGGAAATAGAGACCATCTCGCGCTGCTCTGTGGGCGTCGTGCCGGTGTACGTGTCCGCTGTCCACTTGGCATACAGGGTGACGCTGCTTAGGGAACGATGAACGATAAATATTTATCGCTGGTTTCAGCAGCCCACGATGGTGATATTCTTCCCCGCGACTGCCTCTTTCCGCGTGTAGGTTTTCTCGTCCCAGGGCTTTTCCGTGTCGCGGTCAAACACCAGGAGCCAGCCCTCCGCGCAGCCGAGTTTGTCCATGTAGTCCGCCGTCTGCTCCAGGCCCTCCGCAATGGTCTTTTCCCCGCGGAATATCTTTAGTTCCACCGGATACTTCTTTGAGCATAATTTCAACGGGATACTCCGGGGGCTTTTCCGCGAAGACCTCCCCGTGGGGAATCTTGCTGCTCCGCAAAACTGACCGGAGGTTGGCGGTTATGGCGGGAATCCCCCGCTCCGGCTCAGGAGAGATTGAGACGGTTTCCAGGGAGCAGTAGAGGGCGTAGAGGTCCCCCTCCGCATTAATTTTGTCGACCAGCGCCTTGAGCAGCGTGGTCTTGCCCCTCTGCCGCGCCGCGTGGAGCGCCCAGTATTTTCCCCGCCGGATGAGGGAAAGGGACTCCTCGCCCTGCCGCTTCAGGGCGTCCACCATGTAATGCTCCCACGGGAAACACGGGCCCGCGGTATTGAAACATCGTTCTCTCGTTAACATGGGGATATACTACTCTGTTTGGGGGATAATTACAAGACGGACGGAGGGAGCGGCGATAAACGACAGCAATTCTCATTTTACCTCTCACAAAGGACACAAAGAAGTGAAAAAGTTTTATTCCTCCGTGTTCTTTGTGTGTGCGCATTGCTCTTGTCCCCTTGACTTTTTCCAGGGGAATCAGTATCTTTAACATCGATACTATCGAAAACGATACTTTATTAAGGAGCGCTCAATGAAAACGGCATTAAAAATTCCCGGCCCCGAATCAGTCTGGAAGATACTCCAGGAGGTCGCCCAGGGGCTCAAGGAACTGAAAGAGGCTCAGGCAGCGGTTCAGGCGGAAGAGAACCTGAAATGGCAGAAACTGCGAGAGTCCCAGGATAGGACCGACTGGCAGTTGCAGGAGACCGCCCTTCGACAGCAGGAGACCGACCGGCAGATACGGGAGTCCCAGCAGGAGACCTTCCGGCATCTACAAGCGCTGCAGGAGAAGACCGACAAGCAAATCGGCAGGCTCGGCAACCGCATCGGCGACCTCATCGAGCTCTTCGCGGCGGCCAATGTTATCGAAAAATTCCAGGCCATGGGCTTCGAGTTCACCCAGGCGTCCCAAAACATGAAGATACAGGACAAAAACCACAACGA
>JAISTO010000064.1 GCA_031272575.1 Treponema sp.
GATTTTTTATTACTAATCGTGTCTTTAATTTGGTGAAAATCGGTGATTATCTGTGTCTATCTGTGTAAATCTGTGGATAAATTCTTAATCTAAGTTATGGGACAAGTTTAGCCCAAAGGCCCCGAAGGGGCAGACTTCCGCGCAGAGGCCGCAGCCGGCGCAGAGGGATGAGTCTATCCGCACGGATGCGGGGGTATTTCCATCACCCTTAATTGACGAGAGCGCGGGGCAGCCGAGTTTCCTGACGCAGGCGAGGCAGCCCTTGCAGGACGCGGCGTCGAGGCGCGGGGGAGCGGCGTGTTTGGTTTGGGCCGCGCAGGGACCCTCGAAGAGCGCTATGCGGAGGCCGCGCTTTTCGAGGAGGGGGAGGAGCGCGGCAACGGAGTCCTTCAGGGTGAACGGGTTGAGGGTGACGATATCCGTGACGCCGGCGGCCTGGGCGAGGGCGCGTATGCTGAGCGCCGGCGCGGCCTCGCCCCGCGCGTTGCATGGCATACCGGGGTGGCTCTGCCCGCCGGTCATGGCCGTGGTGCGGTTGTCGAGCACGGCCAGCAGGACGTCCGCGCGGGTATGCACCGCGTTCACAAGGCCCGGCAGCCCCGTGTGAAAGAAGGTCGAGTCCCCGATGAAGGCGACGCTGAGCGTGTCCGGCTCCGCGAGGGGCAGCCCCTGCGCCATGCCGAGGCCCGCGCCCATGCAGAGGCAGGCATCCGTGACCCCCAGGGGCGGCGCCATGCCCAGCGTGTAGCAGCCGATGTCCCCGAAGTACACGGCCCGGCGCCCGCTCCGCGCCACGGCCTCTTTTACCGCGAGGAAACTGCCGCGGTGAGGGCATCCCGCGCAGAGCATGGGGGGCCGGGGCGGGATGTCGACGGGTCCCCCCCCCCTTCCGGGAGTGATGCCATCCCCCCCCCCTCCGGGAGTGATGCCATACTCCCCCCCTTTGGGGGGGGTAGGGGGGGGTAGGGTATCCAATGCCCGGGCGCTAAGGGCCTTCGCGATGAGGAGCGCGTCCAACTCGCCGGCCAGGGGGACGTCCCCCGTATGCCGTCCGTAAATGTCCGCCTTGCGGTGCTGACGGCCGCAGAGGAGCGTGAGGCTGTCCTCGATGACGGCATCCAGTTCCTCGAACACGAGCACCTCGTCCAGGCCCTCGAGGAACGCCAGCCCCTCCTCGTCCGGGAAGGGGTAAGTTTCCACCTTGAGGAGCCGCGCGGCAGGGGGCTTTTCCAAAAGCCCGAGCGCGTCCTGGAGGTAGGCCCAACTCGCGCCCCCCGCCGCAACGCCGAAGCGAGGGGGGCTTTTATCATCATTGTTGATAGTGATGACGCGGCTGCCGGGCCTGCGCGCCCCCTCGGCCTTCATGCGGCGCTGGGCATCCTCGACTTCGAGGTGCCCCCTGTAGGCCCTGCTCGGAAAGATGACCCAGCGCCCGCCCGCGCGGTCGAAGCCCGCGTTCTCAGGGGTGGGGATCGGGGGGAGCAACTCGACCGGCGCGCGGCAGTGGCAGACCCGCGTCGTGGGCCTTATGATGACCGGACGGCCGTAACGCGCGGACCACTCGAAGGCTTCGGCCGTCATGCGGTAGGCGTCCTCGACAGAGGCGGGGTCGAAGACGGCCACTTTCGCGTAGAGGCCGAAGCGCCGCGTGTCCTGCTCGGTCTGCGAGGAGAGCGGGCCGGGGTCGTCCGCGACCGCGAGGACCAGCGCGCCCGCAACGCCCAGGTAGTTGAGGCTCATAAGGGGGTCGCTCGCCACATTGAGCCCCACCTGCTTCATGGTGACCAGGGCGCGGGAGCCGGCCAGCGCCGCCCCCGCCGCCACCTCGAGCGCCGTTTTCTCGTTAACGGACCACTCGACGTGCACGTCCGGCCCCGCGCGCTTTGCCGCGGTTTCGAGTATCTCGGTGGATGGGGTACCCGGGTACCCGGTAATGACTTTCACGCCCGCGCGGAGCGCGCCCAGCGCGATGGCCTCGTTGCCCAGGAGCAGTTGTTTCATAGCAGCCTACTGCGGCAGCATGATCGCGGTGATCTTTATGCCGCGCTTGCGGGCCTCGGCGTCGACCATATCCTTCGAGACCATGCCCAACTGCCGCTTGTGGGGCGGCGCGTCACCCGCAAGGATTATCAGCCTTGATTCACTTTGCCATTCAAACTTGATTGCCGCCTCGTAGAGCGCCTCGTAGACCGCTTCGGGAATATCGCGGCCCCCGCCGGTTTTCACGCTGTTCAACTGAGTCTGAAAAGCCGAAAAGTCCGTCGTAAAGGGAATCACCTTCGTGAGGTACTCGTCGTAGTAATCGCGGTAAAGCACCATACCGATTCGGAAACTGCGGAACTGACTCATAATGCCGCGCAGCATGGGGACGAGCGCTCCGCGCACCGCGTCGATGTCATCTTTCATGCTGCTCGTCGTATCCAGGCAGAGCACCAGGTCCACTGTCCTGCCCCGCTCTTTCTCGAGCGCGCCGCGGATTTTTTCAGCGAGGTCATCCGGCCCGAGCGCATACAGTAAGTCCCCCCCCCCTGTCTTCGCAATTTCGCCGAACGCCTCGCGCGTGTCATTTAAGAAAGTACCCCCGGGGGGGCCTTCGATAGGAGTCTGCATCACTTTCAGGATGAAGGGATTGTCGCGGAACGCGCCGCGGTAGTCCGCGTAGGGAAGCGCAAAACTCCGTATGTTGATGTACGTGCCGTCCACGACATACACTTCGCCGTGCCGCGTGTTTTCATTTCCATAGATGATAATATCCGGGATGTAAATGTGAAAGGCCTCCCCCATGGCGATATCCACTTCAGGGGTCGAGTCGACAAGTGAATAAATTCTTTCACTGCGGGGGATAGGCCGTCCGTCTATCATGCGGATTTCGTCCCCGTTCACCGCGTTCCATTCGGGCGCGCAGTACGCGTAGTTCGCTTCCTGGAAGGTAGGGTCGCGGGTCGACTCGACGAGCAGCACCGACCCCATGCCCGGCTTTTTTCGTACAAAAAGATGAAAGCCCCCCTCGGCCCGCTGCTCGATGCGGAGATCCTCCGCATCGATACGGAGCGCGTCCTGCGCCTGCGTTTGCGCCCGCGCCGGCGGCTGTGCCGCTTGAAAGAGGAAAAAAAGCATGCCCGCGAAAAAAACCTTTCTCATCGAATCTAATATCGGCAGAGAGACGCGAAAAGTTAAGGGCTTAGCCCTCGTCCTCCTTGCGGATCACATTCCGCTGGATCTTCCCGCTGATCGTCTTGGGGAGTTCCGGGACAAAGGCCACTATGCGCGGGTACTTGTACGGCGCGGTGACGCGCTTCACATGGTTTTGCAGTTCCTTCTTGAGTGCCTCCGAGGGCTCGAAGCCCCGCGCCAGCACTATGCTTGCCTTGACGACCTGGCCGCGCATGGGGTCGGGCGCGGCGGTAACGGCGCACTCGAGCACCGAGGGGTGCTCCATCAGGGCGCTCTCCACTTCGAAGGGGCCGATGCGGTAGCCCGAGCACTTGATCACGTCATCGTTGCGGCCCACGAACCAGTACGAGCCGTCCCCGTCGTGCCAGGCCATGTCGCCGGTGCTGTAGCAGCCGTCGTGCCAGCACCTCGCCGTGACCGCCTCGTCCTTCCAGTAGCCGCGGAAGAGGCCCGGCAGGTCCGTCTCGCCGGGCGCCGGCACCGCGCCCTGGGATGCGGGGGCGTTAATCTCGTACATATTTTTGCCTGCCGCCGTAATGCTGATGTTCCCCACCATGCCGTCGTCGCAGGGCGCGCCGTTTTCGTCGAGTATGTTCAGGCCGAAGAGCGGCGCGGGCTTGCCCATGGAGCCGGGCTTCACCGGCAGCCACTTGAAGACCGCGGCCATCACCGACGTTTCCGATTGCCCAAAGCCCTCGCGGATTTCGAGGCCGGTTTTTTCTTTAATTTGATGGAACACCTCCGGGCTCAACGGCTCGCCCGCCACGGAACTGTGTTTGATAAAACTGAAGTCGTAGGCGGACAGATCCTCTTTTATGAGATAGCGGTAGATCGTCGCGGGGGCGCAGAACGAGTACGGGCGAATGCGCTGGATGGCGGCCAGCATACCCGCGGGCGTAAACTTTTCCGTGTCGTACGCGCCAATCGCGGCGCCGCAGATCCACTGGCCGTATAACTTCCCCCAGGCGAACTTCGCCCAGCCGGAGTCCGTCTGCGTCATGTGGATGGTATCGTCCTCTACCTCCTGCCAGTACTTCGCGGTGACTATGTGCCCCAAAGGCAGGGTGAAATTGTGCAGCACCATCTTCGGCATTCCGGTGGTGCCTGACGAAAAGTAGATCAGCATGGGGTCGCCGTTGCTGGTACCGAGGGCCCCCTCTGGCCGCGCAAAAACCGCGTCAGGCTCCACCGCGTCGAGCACTTCCTCCCAGGCGAGGAACCCGGGCGCCCTGGCGTTTCCCACCAGGGCCTTCACCGTGACGGTCGGGCACTCCGGCAGCGCGGCCGCCAGGTTGGCAAGCAGGTCAGCGTCATCCACGGTGAGGATCATTTTGACTTCCGCGATGCCGCAGCGGTACACGATATCCTTTTTGGTGAGTTGATAGGTACCCGGTATGCAGACCGCGCCGAGTTTCATGAGGGCCAGCATAAGTACCCACACTTCGGGCCGCTGCTTTAATATCAGCATGACCACATCGCCTTTGCGAATGCCGAGGGACGCGAGCGCGCAGGCGGCCCTGTCGGAGAGGCGCTTCATGTCGGCAAAGGTGAACGAGCGCATTTCGGCCGCATCGTTCGTCCAGAGGAGCGCGCGTTTCAGCGGCTTGATGCGCGCCCACTCGTCCGCCACATCGTACGCGAAATTGAAATTGGGCGGAATGACACAGCGGTAATTCGCGTAAAAGTCTTCGTAACTGTCAAACTCGATTCGGGGGCAGTATTTGGAAAGTATCTCGTTCATGCGTTTTCCTGTATGATCGTGATGAAACGCGAGGGCGCACCGACCGCGGCCTGCGCGTGGGGGAGCGCCGCGTCGAAGTAGATCGAGTCCCCGGCCTCGCAGAGGTACTCGCGGCCCGCGACCGTCACTTTAACGCGGCCCTCCACGATGTAGTTAAACTCCTGCCCGCCGTGCGCGACCGGCGCGGCCGGGGGCCTTGCCGGATCGAGCGACACGAGGAGCGGCTCCATAGTGCGCCCCTTGAAGTTGTACGCCAGCGCCTGAAACTCGTAGCCGGGGTAGCGCTCCACATCGACCCCCTTGCCGGCCCTGCAGACCGCCGCGGTCGCCATGCGGGGGTCCTCGCCCGTAAGGAGCACGGTCGCGTCCACGCCGAAGCGCGCCGCTATCTTGTAGAGCGCGCTTATGGGGATGTCCTGCTCGCCGCTTTCGTAGCGGCTGTAATCCGCCAGGGCTATACCCGTCTCGCGGGCCATATCCATCGCGCTAATCTCGAGCACCTCGCGCAGTTCCCGTATCCTGCCGGGTATATTCGTTTCGTGTGTCATACCCGTAGTATAGCAGGGGGGAAGGGGGTGTGTCAAGAAAAAATTTTTCTCTAAAGCCGCGTTTTCTCCTGCCGATATAGTAAATGATACCAGAATAGTTTCACGCGCCCGTTGGGCCACCGTGGCACATGACGGTATCCCCATGAAGGGGCCGCGAGGCCCCAGGCTATGGGCAAGGCATAACAAGCAGACGACCGGTCAGGGCCGGCCGTCCAGTACAGGCATGAAATGCCAGGCATGGATGCCGCGGCGAGAGGGGCTGTAAAGGGAGGCCTCATCGCCTGAAGTGCCAAAGGAGTGAATGATATGATCATTAATCACAACCTCAGCGCAATGTTTGCGGACAGGTCCCTGAAAGTCACCCAGAATTATCTGGAAAAGAACATGGAAAAACTGTCCAGCGGTTACCGGATTAACCGCGCAGGCGACGACGCCTCGGGACTTGCGGTTTCCGAAAAGATGCGGAGCCAGATTCGCGGCCTCACGCAGGCTTCGCAGAACGCCCAGAACGGCATCTCGTTTATTCAGACGACCGAGGGCTACATCCAGGAGTCGCAGGACGTGATTCAGCGGCTCAGGGAACTGGCGGTGCAGGCGTCCAACGGCATCTACACCGACGAAGATCGTACCTACATTCAAATTGAAGTGTCCCAACTGGTGGACGAAATTGACCGCATTGCGTCACAGGCGCAGTTCAACGGTATGAACCTGCTTACCGGCCGTTTTGCGCGTCAGACCGGCGTCAACACGGTGACCGCCTCGATGTGGTTCCACATAGGCGCGAACATGGATCAGCGCGAACAGGTTTTCATCGCCACGATGACGGCCGAAGCGCTCGGCCTCCGCAGCACCCGCGACCAGGAGATCATCAAACTCACGACGCCGGACAACGCGAACAGCACGATCGGCACACTGGACGAGGCGCTGAAGGTCCTCAACAAGCAGCGCGCCGACCTGGGCGCGTACCAGAACCGCCTCGAGCATGCCATCCGCGGCCTCGATGTGGGCGCCGAAAACCTGCAGGCGGCAGAATCCCGTATCCGCGATACGGACATGGCCAACGAGACCGTGGGCTATACGAAAAACCAGATTCTTAGCCAGGCCGGCACCGCGATGCTGGCGCAGGCCAACCAGAGGGGTCAGGCGGTACTGCAACTGTTACAGTAAGCATACTTTTCAATAAGGACGGTATATGAACAGCAAACTCAAGGCGGCAACGCCTCTCTGGCGCAAAGCGCTCGGCATCTTCGGCGCGGTGCTTTCCCTTATCGTATTCCCCTTCGGCTGCGAACAGTCCGGGGATCCGCGGCCGAGCGTCGTCGAGGAAGCACTCGGGCTTGAAAATGTCAACTCGCTGTACTGCGCCCTGGAGGCGATCGCTCCGGGGGAAATTACCGGCAGTGGAAGCGAAGGCACTTTCCCTGCCGCGAGAACGGTCACGCTGAGTGCATACGAGATCGCAGCCTACGAAACGACCTATCAACTATGGTATGCGGTGAGGGACTGGGCGCTCAGACATAACTACGTCTTTGCCAACAAAGGCAGAGAGGGCTCTAACGGCGATACCGGCGCTCCTCCCGCCAGTGAACGCCTTCCGGTAACCTGCATCAGTTGGCGTGATGCGGCCGTATGGTGCAACGCTTACAGCGAGGCTGACGGCAAGGAACCGGTCTACTATACCAGCAAAGACGAGGTGCTGCGCAGCGCCTCGTCTGAAACAAAGGTAACACAGGATATCGACGACATCCGTGTCAAAGCTGACAAGTCCGGGTATCGGCTCCCCACAGAGGCGGAATGGGAGGCGGCGGCGCGGGGCGGCAAGCCAAGCACCAGTACTTCGTCGACCAACATGTGGAATTATCTCTATGCCGGCAGTCCTAACATATTTGACGTCGCATGGAACAACACAACTGAGGCGCGTGAAGTGGGAGATAAGACGAAAAACGGCGCAAATCTCTACGACATGAGCGGCAATGTCTGGGAATGGTGTTATGATTGGTATGCTGCTAACGTAGGTGACGGCACTGTACTCGATCCCTCAGGCCCGCTTTACAGCACCTCTACGACAAAGAGGATAGCCAGAGGTGGCAGTTGGTATACTACGGATGATTCACTGTGTA
This sequence comes from Treponema sp., assembly GCA_031272575.1. GTDB lineage: Bacteria > Spirochaetota > Spirochaetia > Treponematales > Breznakiellaceae > JAISTO01. The sequence goes on from JAISTO010000064.1 coordinate 7,584, forward strand.
GTGTGCGCGCGCGCCATTCTATGCTCCCGTACACTACCGTGGACTCCGTCGGCTTCCGCGTGGTACTGCAAAACCCCTAGTCAGAAATTTTACCAGCGGTAGATTCCGCGCCTTGAGCGCGGAATCTACATCCCTTCCCGCATCGCGTACAAGTCCCCAGTCCCAAGCACCCCCTTCACTTATTATACGCATATACGCTATACTGTCTCTATGAAAAAGATTCTGTTGTGTCTTGCCCTGGTTTGTGCCGCGGGGCAGGGTTTTGGGCAGGAGGGGGAAAAGCCCGACGCGCTCGCGGCGTACCGCCGGGGCCGGGACGCGGAAGGGCGCAGGCCCGCGGAGGCGGAGCGTTACTACGCGGACTCCGTGCGAATCTGCAATGACGAGATTGCGCAAAACCGCGCGACGCGGGACACCTACACGGTGCTCTGCTGGACTCTGCAGCGGCAAAAAAAGTACCGCGACGTGCTGTCCTGGGGGGAGCGCGGAAGGGGCCTCTACCCCGACGACCTCCGCATAGTGGAGATAATGGGGGAGGCGTATTTTTATCTTGACAACTACGCCGCGTCCCTCCGCTCCATGCAGCGCTACATCAACGGCCTCCCCCGGGGGGACAGAGCCGCGAACGCGTTCTTCTTTTCCGGCGAAATCTACCGCCTGCAAAAAAAGTTCCGCAAGGCGGACATCGCGTACAGCGCGGCGGTGAATCTGGAGCGGTCGAACGCGCTCTGGTGGTACCGGCTGGGACTTGCGCGGGAGGGCGCCGGGGAAAACGCGGACGCGGCTGCGGCTTTTAAGCAGGCAATACAATTGAATCCAAACTATCCGGAAGCAAAAGACGGCCTTGCGCGGGTGCAGGCAAAGGGGACATAATGGACGAAAAATTTGTCAAAAAGATGGAACACGCGCTCCTTGCGCTGAAGCGGGAGATCGTGACCAATCTTATCTCGGGAAGCGCCGAATTCCGCGGCATCGTGGACCGGATGCATCCGAAAGACCTGGCCGATGTCGCGTCGGACGATATAGACCGAAAGATGATAGAGACCCTGGGCTCGCAGGAACTGAAGCGCCTCCGCTTGATCGACTCCGCGATCACGCGGATCAAGCAGGGGAAGTACGGCATCTGCCTGAAGTGCGGGAAAAAGATTCCGCAGGGAAGGCTCGAAGCCATACCTTACGCGCTGCAGTGCGTCGAATGCAAGAGTGAAGAGGAGCGCCGGAACCGGTAGGCCAGCCCCTCAGCCGATCACCGTGCCGACAAAGGGGCGCCCCTCGAGGATGCCGCGCAGGTTCGGCAGGTCCTTCCCGGCCGCGCAGATGACCCGCAGACCGGCCTCGGAGGCGGCCTTGCTCGCCACCGGATCGAAGGGCGTGTTTTTCCCCGGCGCCCACTCGCTGCCCACAAGACGCCGGAAGTCCGGCCACGAGATCGCGCTGAGCGGCCTTGCGTTCGGGTCTACCCGCGGGTCCGCCGTGTACACCTGCGCTATGTTCGACAGGTTGATCACCGTATCCGCCCCAAAGCGCAGGGCCAGCAGCACGGCATCGTTGTCCGAGGAAAAGCCCGGCTTCCAGCCTGCCGCCACCAGGACGCGCCCCTCAAACGAAAGCGGCCCCGTCGGGTCGGTGACCACCGGGTCCGGGCACCACTCGCTGAAGACCGCCCGCACCAGTTGGGCATTGAGCCGCGTCGCCATGACCCCGATCCAGTCCGCCTCCGCGTCCGTGCCCCCCCCGCAGACCGCCCGATAGGCCCCCTGCCACGCGCGCGCCGGCCCCCCGCCCCCCGTCACAAAAATGAAGCGCCGCCCCGCGTCCGCGCGGAGCGCCTCGTCAATAAGGGCCCGAAAGTCCCCCAGGAACCCCTCGTCCACCCGATCCGGCGCCACAATCGACCCGCCCAACGAAATCACTGTGATCATGCTTTCAGTATACTCGAGCGGGTGCGTTAAGTCAAGGCCCCCCCATTCCCGCTCAGCAATTTTACATTTAAAAATAAACCACGGACTCCGCACTTGCCCTGTGGGCAAGTATTGACCCTACTGACGTGATTTTTAGCCACAAAGGTGCCGGAGAAACACAAAGGAATGAAAAAAGACTTAATACTAAGCCTCATGGGTACTTTTGTGTCCTTGTTGGTTGAATTTTTATATATTTGAGCCCCCTCCGAAAAGTCAAGGATTCAAGAATTCAACCGCGAATTACATGAATTAGTAGCAACTTCGTTGCTAACGAATGAACACGAATTTTAAGAATAATATTCGCGTACATTCGTGTAAATTAGCGTAA
>JAISTO010000135.1 GCA_031272575.1 Treponema sp.
ACGAATTTACGCGAATATTACTCTTAATAAAATTCGCGTTCATTAGCATAATTCGCGGTTAAATTCTTAAAATCCTGTTTCTTCAGAGTGGGCTAAAGATATGGGACAAGTTTAGCCTCCGGGGGGGGTAGGGGGGGCCACGAAAAAAGCCACCCTCCCCGCAGGGGAGGACGCGGCCATCCGCATCACGCCCCCCACTCCCCACGCACCCCGCTGCCCTCACTCGCAAGTACCCCGCCCCCGCATCACGCCCAATTCCCAATTCCCAAGTCCCAATTCCCAACAGCACCACTCCCCGCCCAGGCCCTCGCTCAAAGCCCCCGCATCACGCCCCCCCCACTCCCCATTCCCCATTCCCCACTCCCTATTCTGCGGTCGAGCCGCGGAATGACGGGGGCGATGGCTATTCCCTTAAGCGGGCTCCTACTCCACCCGGCTCAGCAGGGCCTCGAAAAGCGCCGCTATGCGGGGGGCGCACTCGTACTCGGCGATGTCACCGATAAGCACCGTGTCCCCCTCCTCGTAAGCGCCGCTGAGGTCTTCGAGCGCGGTGGAAAACCCGTTGACGAAATCGCTCAGGCTGTTGCCGTCGATGCGATCGAGCGAGATGCCGCGGCGATTCAGGATGGCGATAAGGCGGAAAAGTTTTTGCGAGAGGCTGCTGAACTCCTGCACGGTGTCCATGGCGGTTTTGTCCTGGCCGGTTTGCAGGGCCAGGGGGATGCCGCGTAGTTTTTCCTCGATGGCCTCTACCGCCGGCGCGAGAAGTTTCAGTTCCCCCTCCGGGTCGCCGCATTCGCGCATACGCTCCGCGGCCATCTTCGCGACCGCGGCCGTCGATTCACCCTTGCCCTCGAGGGCATTCTCGACCTGCTCCCATGCCGCGGGGTCCTCCGCGGCGAGGAAGGTCGCGTGCGGGCTTTTGCGCCACTGCGCCGCCAGGTCCGCGCGCTCCGCGAAGGGGGCGTTCGCAAAGCGGGTGATCGTCTCGATTAGCCCGCCCCAGGCCTCGGCCGCCAGGGCGTCGCGGGGAGTCACATCAATGTTGAGGTCCCGCACCTGATCAATCGCCAGGGCAAAGGCCTCTTCCACATGGTCAAGGCTGATTTTTTTGCCGTCAACCGCAAGCCCCGCGGGGAGCATTCCCGCGGTTTCGAGCCACTTGTTGACCCCCACAAGCACATCGCCAACGGTTTTTTCGTTTTCGAGGGTGATATCCGCCCTTTTCCCGTTGATAGTGATATTCATTTTATCTCCTGTTGCCGCTGTTCTGGTCGTTGAACCGGTCGAGCGATCCGGATAATTGTTCCATCCGTGTGTACGCGCCTTCCATCTGGCCGTACTGGCGCTTCAGTTCAGCCTCTTTCAGGGCAAGTTGACGGTCGAGCGTGTCGATGCGGCGCTGCTCCTGCGCGATGCGGGTGTCCACATTGCCGGTCTTAAGGCTGATAATGCCGCCTGACTCGACGTAAGGCTTTGCCAGCGCCTCAAGGTTGAATGCCACGCCCGTGTCCGCCACCAGATCGCCGTTCGTGTCCGAGCCGAAGAGCGCGGCCACATCGCGCAGGCGGTCCTGCAGCGCCGTATCGAGCGCCTTCTCGTCGATTTCGAGGTAACCGCGGAGCCTGCTCTGATCGATGCCGCCGCTCTGCCTGCCGCCCGTGCTTATGCCGATCTGCGAGAGGAGCGTGAGGCCGGAGCCCTCCGGCGACGGATAGGGGGCGGCCGCGACGCGCTGCATACCGCTCCGCATCTGGGTGATGGTCGAGTCCCCCAGCAGGGCGCCGAGGCGCTTTTGCAGGGCCTCCCGCTCCTCCGGCTCAAGGTAACTCAACTCCGCAATGACGCGGTCATCCTTGCGCGAGAGCACGTTCAGTTCCGCCATAAGGCGATTGTAGTTCCCCACCAGATTGATGATAGCGTCCTTGGCCGCCTTGCGATCCGGTTCCACCGTGAGGTGCACGGTCTCGCTCGTGGGCGCGCTGAGCGTCAGCGTTACCCCCGGGATAAGGTCGTCTATGCTGTTCGAGGGCCGCGTCACCTCGACCCCTTCCATCGAGAGGATAGCATCCTGCGCGGTGGAGACGGGGTTGCGCGGCCGGTAACCCCCCTGGGCCGAGGGGTCGAAGACCTCGATGCCCTTAACGGTGACATCGCGGTGGGTGTTTTTGTTGTCGATGCTTATCGCGCTGATGGTCTTGCCGCCCGCGATATCCTTGAGCGGGTATTGGCGGGTCTCGAAGCCGTCCCCGTCCCGGAGCGGGGGGAGCGCGGCGCTCGTGCCGTCGCTGAACTCGAGCGAGAGCACGCCCAGGTCGTCCACGCGGACCGGCGCGGGCGGGGGCGTCCAGGGGGGCAGGCTGACGGACGAGGGCTCGTTCTCGATGGTTATGCCCCCGTAGGTGACCCCGCCCGCGTTCGGGATGGCGGGCCCCGGGGGGGGCTGGGGCGGCTCGTAGGGCTCCTCGGCCCGCCGCGCGACCGCGCTCTCGAAGCGCAGGACAAGCGGGCTGTCCCCGGAGAGCCCCGGCTCTACCGGCACCGTGACCTTCCGCTGCGCGGCGGCCTCTATCGGCTCGGCCTGGAGGGTCCGCTGCGCGTTGGGCACCTGCTCGAGGAGCCCCGCCGCCACGCCGAAGGGCTCTGCCGCCCCTTTAAAGAGGAGCCGGTTCGCCTCCCCGGTGATCTTCGATTCGATTAAGAGTGATTTGGTCCCCTGCCGCACCGCGATGAGGCTTGCCTTTACGCGGTCACGGCCCTGCTGGTTCAGCACGTTGATGAAGTCGCGGAGCGAGCCCCCGCGGAAATTGAAGGAGACCTCGCTGTCCCCTATGCCGAACGCGTAAGCGCCCGCTTCGACATTGAAGTTTTCGTCAAGCGGGTCGGAAAGGAAGCGGTCGGCCTGCGCGATCTGGCGCACCGTGAACGCGCGGTTCTGTTCTTCGGCCTCGCGGGTAGCGGTACCGCTTATCGCGCCCTCGTTGCTCGAGCGCGCGAGCCGGTCATTAAACGGGTTTTGAAACGAGTAAAGATACCTCGCCCCCTCGCGGAGGGCGCCGAGTCTGCCGCCCACCTCGCGCCACCAGCCTTTTTCTTCCTGGAGGCGCTCTACGTTTTTTTCCGCTCGTTCCTTCGGCGCTCTTTCGACCTTCATGAGGTCGTCGATGAGTTTTTCCGAATTGAATCGGCTCTTTACGCCCGGAACGTAAATATCAGCCATGCGGGCGATTATACCTTCTCGTCAAACAGTAAACCTATCGCCTCCCGGATGCGCTCGTGCATACGCCGCATTTCTTCGGGAGGAAGGGTCCTTATTACCCTATCGGTTTCTTTGTCGATAACCTTGACGCTTACTTCGTGGGACTCGTGGTCTACCACGAATTGAAGTCTGCGGTTGAAGGCAAGGCTAACCCGTTCGAGTTCCGCGGCCGCCCGCTCGATAGCATGATGCGGCCGCTCGCGCTCCTGCTGCTGCGCTTCCTGTTGAGGCGCAGTTTTCAGATCCGTCTTGATCTGCGCCGGTGCCTCGCGGGTAAAATCCTGCCTGCCCGCCTGCACTGCCTGTATACTCATATGTTTCACCTCGCACCCCTGCAGTCCCTTGCCGGGGTTCTAAAGCAAAGATAGGAGATGGCGCGCTCTCCTATCTTTTTTCCGAAAAGACAACGTCCAGAAGCCTCTTCGGAAGGCACTCTTTGCCCTCTGCCTAACTAAGCAACTGAAGCACGGACTGGGTGCGGACGTTGGCCTGAGCCAGCATCGCGTTCCCTGCCTGTGACAGTATCGAATCGCGGGTGAAGTCGACCATTTCCGAGGCCATGTCCGCGTCGCGAACCCGCGACTCGGCGGCCTGGAGGTTCTCCGCCGCAATTCCAACGCCCTGGGCGGCCATCTCGAAGCGGTTCTGATACGCCCCGAGGTCCGCCCGCTGCCGGTTGATCGTCTCGAGCGCTGAGTCCAGAGAGCCGATCAGTTGGTTCGCCCCTTCCACGCTGCTGATAAGCGTGATAGGCGCGACTCCCTGACCCTGATCTTCCTGGAGACCGAGGCCCACGGCATCCATCCTGCCGATGAAGATCTGCTCGTTCTGGTCCATGTTGGCCCCGACTTGCAGCTTCATCGTCTTTGCCCCGTCGGGAGCAAAGTCGCCTGCCAGCAGCTTCATCTTGTTGAATTCGGCATGGCTGGCCACGCGGTTGATCTCGTCGACCAACTGCGATACTTCTACCGCAATGTAGCCGCGATCCTCGTCCGTGTAGATGCCGTTGGCAGACTGTACTGCCAGTTCCCGCAGGCGGTGGACTATATCCTGCTGTTCCTGCAGGTAGCCCTCGGTTGTCTGAATGAAGGAAACGCCGTTCTGGATATTCCTTCCCGCCTGATTGAGCCCCCGAATCTGTCCCCGCAGTTTTTCGGAAACCGCAAGCCCGGAAGCATCGTCGCCGGCGCGGTTGATCCGCTGGCCGGAACTCAGTTTTTCGATGCTCTTCGCGACCTCGCTCTGGGTTACACCCAGTTGGCGGTTCGCGTAGAGAGCGCTCATGTTGTGGTTTATAATCATAAAACCCTCCTTGAATCGATTACCCGGGCAATCCGTTGCCCAGGCCGTGCCATGCTGAACCCCGAAAACGCTTCGCGCCGGCGCTCTCGGGTTCCTCGTACAGCACGAAGTAAGTATCAACGATAACGCGGAAAAAGTCAAGTACTTTGTTGATAATTACTTCGTACTGTCTCGGGAAATAAAAAGGAGAGTTTGGATTAACTTTTTTAACTTGAAAAGCGTGGGGGGCGGGCGGGCACGGACACGCTCTGTGCCCGCGCCCGCTTCGCTTATCCCACTTTCAGCGCTACCACACTACTGAAGCAGTTGCAGTACGGACGCGGACCTCTGGTTCGCCTGCGCGAGCATTGCGTTGCCCGCCTGCGCCAGGATCTGGTCGCGGGTGTAACTGACCATCTGGTTCGCCATGTCAGTGTCGCGGATGCGGGACTCTGCTGCCTGAAGGTTCTCCGCGCCGATGTCGATGCCGCGAATCGCGTGTTCGAGCCGGTTCTGATACCCGCCGAGATCCGCGCGCTGCTTGTTCACCAGTTTGATCGCCTCGTCCAGGGTACCGATCGCCCGGTTGGCCTCTTCGGGGCTATCCAACTTGATGATGTCCCCGTTGCCATCCGCGCGCACCCCAAGCCCTGTTGCCGTCATGTCGCCGATGAAGACCTGCTCACGCTGATCCATGTTCGCGCCAATGTGGAACCACATTGAAGCGGTCGGCGCCGTGTTGCCGTCGGGCCGGGCGAAGCGCCCGGTGAGCATATTCATGCCGTTGAACTGGGCATGGCTCGCAATCCGGTCGATCTCGTCCACGAGTTGCGACACTTCAACCTGGATGTAGAGGCGATCCTCGTCGGTATAGATACCGTTCGCGGACTGCACCGCAAGTTCCCGCAGGCGCTGTATGATGTCCTCGGTTTCCTGCAGATACCCTTCACTCGTCTGAATGAACGAAATGCCGTTGGCCGCGTTCGCAGACGCTTGCTGAAGACCACGGACTTGACTCCGCATCTTCTCGGAAACTGCCAGACCGGAGGCGTCGTCGCCCGCACGGTTAATGCGAAGCCCGCTCGAGAGCTTCTCCATCCCTTTGGTCAGGTTACCCTGCGTAACCTTAAGCGACCTGTCCGCAAACATAGCGGAAAGATTGTGGTTGATGATCATTGTCATCCTCCTTGAAAATGGTAAGAAAGCATCCATGCTTTCTTTGACCGCCACGATCTCCCGCGCCGCGCCGCGGACGCCGCGCGTTCGATCATGCCTTGTCTGTTATTGTATCGGCAAATTGAACGGAAAACTTTAATTTTTATGCTTGCCCGCTTTACAAGCGGGCAGACAGACGGCGCGCGCTTGAAACAAATGCCGCGAGCGCTATGATTACGGCGAGGAGAGGGGGGGAGCCGCGTATCAGGATGAGGTCGTAAAGGCCATGGATAAAGACCGCGGATAAAAATGATACCGCGGCAGACAGGGGGCTGGTGCGGAAATTCGCGGCCGCGGCGCCGACGCGCGCGCCGCAGGAGCCGTGCAGGGGGACCGCGCTTAGCACACGGAGGAGCGCCGCGCTGAATCCGGCGCCCCCGTACGAGACGCTCTCGACAAGCGCGAAGCCGAGCCCCACGGCAAGCCCCGCGGCCGCGCTGAAGCGTCCCCCTGCGGCGGGGGCCTGCTCCGGCAGGGCAGCCGCATCGGGGGCGTTTGCCCTGCGCGCGAGTATACTTTTCGCGATAAGACTGAAGGGCGCGAGTACGCAGAGGCGCCCCGCTTCTTCCGCCAGGGCTACGTTGACAAAGACGAGCACGAGGAGGTACGCCCTCGGGTGCGTTTCCGGCGAAAAAACTTCCCGGGGGA
>JAISTO010000155.1 GCA_031272575.1 Treponema sp.
CCCCCCCGCAACGCCCCCCCTTCCCTTACTGACACACTTCCCCGATAGCCTCGCGCAAAATCTCCAGGCCCCGCGCCACCTGCGCGTCCGTGGCGACGAGCGGGCAGAGGAAACGCACCACGTTCCCCCAGGTACCCGCGCTTTCGATTACCAGGCCCTTCTGGACCGCCGCGTTCACGATCGCGGCCACCTTCGCGGGCGCGGGGCTTTTGTCCGCGTTGACGAACTCGATCCCCATCATGCAGCCTATGCCCCGCACGTCCCCTATCGCGGGGAACTCCTTCCGCCAGGCGCTGAACGCGGCCAGGCACTGCGCGGCAATCGCGGCGGCGCGCTCGGGCAGGCGCTCCTTCTCCATGACCGCGAGGACGGCGAGGGCGGAGGCGCAGGCAAGGGCGTTGCCGCCGAAGGTGCCGCCTATGGTGCCGGCCGGCACCCGCTTGTAGATCGACTCGCCCGCGGTGACCGCGCCCAGGGGTATGCCGCCCGCGATGGACTTCGCCATCGCGATGATATCCGGGGCGCAGCCCCACTCCTTCCAGTAGTCGGACACGAAGAGGCGGCCGGAGCGGCCGAAGCCGGTCTGTACCTCGTCCGCCACGAGCAGGATGCCGTGCGCGTCGCAGATGCGGCGCACTTCCTCGACCCAGCCGCGAGGCGCGGGGATAAAGCCGCCCTCGCCCTGCACCGGCTCCACGACAATCGCGGCCGTATCCTCGGGCGGGGTCGCCTCCTCGAAGACCGCCTTCAGGCGATCGATATAATACGCGATCGCGGCGCTCTCGGTCAAGCCGGCCGGCGCGCGGTACAGGTAGGGGAACTCCGCGCGGTACACACCGTCGGGCATGGGGCCCATGCCGTGGTAGTAGGCCTTCTTCGCGGTCATGGCGCCGGTCAGGAGGGTCCTGCCATGGAAGGCCCCGGAAAACACGATGATGTTCGGGCGGCCGGTGGCCCCCCGCGCAATCTTCACCGCGTTCTCCAGGGTCTCGGCCCCGCAGTTGGTGAACATGGTACGGGCCGGCTTTTCCTTTACGGGGACAAGCGCGTTCAACTTTTCGGCAAGCGCGATGTAACCCTCGTGCGTCACTATGTTCGCCATGGCGTGGAAGTAGTTCCCCGCCTGCTCCCGCACGGCCTCGACCAGTTCCGGCCGCGAGTAGCCCACGTTGAGGACCCCCACGCCGCCTACCCAGTCCAGAAAGACGTTGCCGTCCACATCCTCGAAGACCGCGCCCGCCCCCCGCGCTATCACGCAGGGGTACGCGCAGCGGATAGCGTCAGGCACCGCCTTTGCCCGCCGCTCGATAATCGCCTTCGCCTTCGGCCCCGGCAGCGCCGTGCGCACACAGGGCAGCGACTCATTCGTCAACATGATACCTCCTCACATAGCCTCCTTGTAGATGGCCTTTATCTCTTCAAGACTGAACTGCACAGGATGATTGGCAATGCCCGCGGCCGAGACCTTGAGGGCGTTTTCGGCAAGCCAGTCGATGTCGTCATCGCGGACCCCCTGGGCGCGCAGTCCCGAGCGGAGGCCGAGCGCGTCGATGAGTGCCTCGGTAAGGGGGACAAAGTCCGCCGCGCCCTTCCCCCCCATGCGGCGCGCCAGTTCCGAAAAGCGCTCCTGCGCCGGAGGGGGCGCCGCGGCTATGGTGCGGCGGTAGATCGCGCCCGAAAGCGCGGCCAGGCCCTTCCCGTGCACGATGTCGCGCAGCCCGGAGGGCGGATGCTCGAGCCCATGGGGGGCCGTCACCCCGGCAAGGCCGATGCTCATGCCCCCCAGCGTACTCGCCCAGGTGAGTTTCTCCCACTCGTCAGGCCCGCCGCGGCCCTCGTAGAGGGGGAGGAGGCTCTCGTGGATAAGGGCGACCCCATCCAGCGCCATCGACGCGGCCAGAGGCTGCGTGATCTTCGAGATATAGGCCTCGAAGCAGTGGCAGAGCGCGTCAAAGCCCACGCTGGCAAGCACCCCCCGCGGCATGGTCGTCATGAGGTCGGGGTCTATGAGGGACAGTTTGGCGATGATCTGGTTGCAGCGCAGGCTCTTCTTGTCGCCGGTCGCCGAATCGGTGATCACCGCGAAACTGTTGCCCTCGCTCCCCGTGCCCGAGGTGGTGGGGATAAGGACTATGGGCAGGGCCTCGCCCGGGGCCTTGCGCCCGTAGATGTAGTCCATCAGGTCCCCGTCGTTGCGCGCCATGAACGCGATGGCCTTCGCCGCGTCCATGATGCTCCCCCCGCCGAGCCCGAGCACGACATCGCAGCGCTCGGTTTTGAGGAGGGTGACCCCCTCGTAGACGGTTGCCGTGGTGGGGTTGGGCGTCACCTTGTCGAAGAGCGCCCACGACAGCCCCGCCTTCTCGAGCAGCGCCTGCACCCGCCCCAGAAGCCCCGTCTTTTTGGTACTCGAGGTCCCGGTGACGATCAGTGCCTTCTTCCCGTAGAGGCCCGTCTTTTTCCCGGCCTCTTCCACAATGCCCCTGCCGAACTGTAAATTGACCGGCAGGTTGTATGTGAATTGCATGGTATTCTCCTTATGTAAAGGGACTTGGGAATTGGGACTTGGGACTTGGGCGTGAAGTCCTAATCCTCCCCTCTGGGGAGGGTAGGGTGGGGTCACGAGAGATTTCTTCCTCCCCGCAAGGGGAGGAAGCGGCAATCATCCCCTGCGGGGTGGAGGGCTTTTTTCGTGACCCCCCCTACCCCCCCAAAGGGGGGGATGGCCTCCCCTGCAAGCCCCCATTCCCTACTCCCCATTCCCTACTCCCTACTCCCTATCTCCCCTTACTCCCCCGCCTCCAGGGCGCGGCGTTCGCGGATGGGGTGCAGCAGGCCCTCGGCCCAGCCGAACTTTTTGCCGTAGCGGACCTTGGCGATTAGCCCCAGGAGCGCGCCGAGCAGCACCGTTATGCCGAAGAGGATACACTCCTGCGGCCATACGAGGCCCGCGGGCATACCCGGCACATAGAGCACCAGCATGACAAGGGTCATGGCCACCGCGATGATGCCCACCGGTACCCCCAGCGGCACCTTGTAGGGGCGCTCCATGCCCGGCTCGGTCTTGCGGAGCACGAGGTACGAGAGCGCCACCAGGAAGTACGCGATGACCGTGGCCGCGCTCCCCGCGTCCACGAGCCAGACGAGCATACGCCTGCCGAAGAAGGGCGCGACAAAGCAGAGCGCGCCGATCAGCAGGATGGCATTCGAGGGGGTCTTGAACTTCGGGTGCAGTTTTGCGAGGAATTTCGGCAGCATATGCGCCTCCGCCATCGAGTAGATGGCCCGGCTGCCGCCCACGAAGAACGAGTTCCAACTGGTCAGGATGCCGGCCATGCCCCCGATGATCAGCACCTTGGCGGCCGCCGCCGAATTGAAGAAGGCCTTTTTCATCGCGTCGGCCGTGGCAAGGGACGAGACCTCGAGTTCCGGCTTGGACATAACCAGGGAGACCGCGAGGATCACAAGGCCGTAGAAGGAAATGGCCATGATGATGGACACCAGGAGGACGACGCCGATTTTCTTCAGGGGGAGGTTGATTTCCTCCGCAGCCTGCGGGATCACGTCGAAGCCCACGAACATGAACGGGGTCATGACGACGACGCCGAGGAAGCCCTTGAAGCCCTTGTCAAAGAAGGGCTCCGCGGTTTGCAGGTCGCCCCGTACCGCGGAGGCCGCCACGAGCGCGATGCCCACCCCGGCGATGATCACGGTGAGCACCGTGTTGACCACCGCCGCGGTCTTTATGCCCACATAGTTGATCACCGTCATAATGATGGACAGTACCAGCCCCGTGGCCATCCACGACACGTAGACGTCGAAGCCGCCTATCGTGTACATAAAGCCCTTCATGAAGTTGGGAAAGATGTACTGCACCACCGTGGGGAACGCGCAGGCCTCGAAGGCCGCGACCGCCACATACGCCACGATGATGGCCCACGAGCAGACGAAGGACCCGCCCGTGCCGAGCGCCCGCATCGAGAAGACGTGCTCGCCCCCGCACTGCGGCATCGCCACCGTGAGTTCCGCGTAGGTAAGGCCCACGAAGAGGACCATTATCCCGCCCACGACAAAGGCCAGTATCGCGCCGAGCGTGCCGGCCCCCTTAATCCAGTCCCCGGAGAGGATAACCCAACTCCACCCGATCATGGCGCCGAACGCGAGACTGAAAATGTCCCAGCGGTTCAGCACCTTCTTGAACTTGCTCTCTGCCATACATTCCTCCTTAGATTGGCAGTAAGGGGATAAGTTACCTTTATGTAACTTTTTTCCCCCTTTTCTTACCTCTATTATAGCATAAAAAAAATGTTTGTCAAGAGGAATTTGAAAAAAATCGCGTTTTTATGCGGATTCAGGGGGAAAAGTTACGTATTGGTAGGGTTAGTGGGGAGTGCTCCTGCCGTGCGCCGCCCCTTGACTTTATCCCCAAAAATTACTATAATTATAAAATATGAGCGCACACTATTCTTTGAAGGGGAAGGCTTGTTACCGCGCGGTGCTCGCCGCGGCGGCGGGGGCGGCGGTCCTGGCTGGTGGGTGTAATTGGGGCAATGAACCGGTGCTTTCGGTGCTTTCGCCGCTTTTTTATGGGCAGTCGGTGAGCGCCTACGAGGACACCGCAACCGGCACGACGGCCGATCTCAATTTCTCTTCAGGCGAGGCGGGGACCTACTTTGCGGCGGTCTATCCGCCCGACACGAAGGCTCCGGAGAGCGGCGCATCGTTATCAGAACTCATTTCAAAAGAAGACAAAAATAGAATAAGTTCGGCAAAAGGCACGGCAGAAAAGGGCTCCAACACCGTGCCCCTCGAAGGCCTCAGGCCGGATACGGAGTGCCGTGTTCATCTGGCGGTAAAATCCGCTTCGGGGGGCTATTCCGAGGTCTGGTCATCTACTTTCACCCCTACCGCGGAAAAAATTGCGCCTAAACTTTCGAATCTGCAAGTGCTCGACTACACGGACACCGCAACCGGCGAAACCGCCATGCTCTCTTTCAAATCTGACGAGGCGGGGACCTACTTTGCGGTGCTCTATCCGTCCGCGGCGGAAGCTCCGGTGGACGGAGCCACTCTGGCGGCCGTTTCCACCGGCATCAAGTTTAGCAGCGCGGCAAAGAAGGAGGGCAGTAATCAGGTGACAATGACCGGCCTTACGAAGAACATAGAGTACAAGGTTCACCTAACGGTGAAGGATGCCGTGGAGAACTACTCCAAAGTCTGGTCGTCGCCTTCTTTCACGCCGACGCAGACAGGCAATCCGGAGATTTCGAAGCCGTCGCTATTCACGAGTCCGGACGTTGCGCTCGTCCAGTTACAATTCACCTTTACCTCCAACAAGGCGGGCACCTGCTTTTTGGTGGTTTGTCCGTCCAGCACCCTTCTCCCGGTCTCCGAGGAGGACGGCAATCTTCTGGCGGCCATTTCCAACAACTACACGCTCAAATACAGCGGCGCGGTCATTGCGGGCGTCAACACGACGAAACTCGGCGGCCTAACGGGGGGCACGAATTACCGCCTTTACGTAACGGTGATGGACGAGAGGGGGAACTACTCCAATGTTTTGACGCAGGTTTTCACGTCTGTGCAGAACGGCAGCGGCGACGGCGGCGATGACGGCGACGGCGGCAGCGGCAGCGGCGGCGACGGACCGGTGCTTACGGATCTGGATCTGACCTACATGACCAACGAGAACGGCATGAGGACCGCTATTATCCAATTCACCTCAAGCAAGGCGGGCACGTACTTTGTGGCGAGTGTTCCACTCGGGGCGGACGTTCCAACGAACGGCGCCGAACTGGAAAGCATTTACAACGGCGTGAGTATCAAGAGCAGCGGCGGGGCAGGAGAAAACGTCGCAACCACCACGGTACCCATTTCCAACCTGACCGCAATTCAGATGTACCGGCTATACCTAACGGTGAAGGACTATGCGGGGAACTACTCGCAGGTATGGTCGCCTTCGCTCCCTTCCTACAGGATAACCTATGACGCGAACGGAGGTACGGTAAGCCCCGCGGACACCGTGGTAACCTTCACTTCTCCCTACACCCTGGCGGTTCCCGACGCGAGGGCCGGCTTCGTTTTCGCGGGCTGGTGGACAGGCGACACACAACTGACTGACTCAAACGGCGCGAGTCTTGCCGTCTGGACGGGCCTCTCGGACACGACGGTGCTGGCCAGGTGGCTGCCTCTGGACCTGATGGGGCTCATTCCCGTACCTATGAATGGGGCAGCGCCGTCTGCGGCGCACACCGGTTCCCCCGATGGCTACACTATAGGGCCTCTTACGTGGAAGAAAGTTACCGGGAGTTATGAAACGGAAAGCGACGTTGAAGGAGTTTTTGAGGCCGGCTTGACCTACCGGGCCCGCTTCACCCTGACTTCGATTCCAAACGGCGGTTTCGCGAATCTTGCGGACGGGACCTGGCTCAACGGCCAGGGGGCTTCGACGACGAAATTTTACCACGATTACGCACAGAAGGTTACTCAGTCGAACACTACCTCCGGCACCATCGACATAGCCGTCACCGTAAAGGCGTTCGGTGTTGCCGCCTACAACTGGGTGGGAACACGGTACGTCGATGGGACAACCCGGAAGGTCAAAAAAGTAAGCCCCTCTTCAAGCGGCGCCGCTGTGGGCACCGTGCTGAACACGCCCGATGCCTTCATTATCTCATCACCCATCAGCGAAAGCGACGCCACCTGGGAGCTGTACATGGATGTTGACGGCGACGGAAACCGGCTCACCGGGGAGCAGCGGTTCATACAGAGCGGCGTCGGCACCACCGTAAGCGGCTTCATCAACTACCTGGGGCTACGCACCTATTACCTCAAAGTCTGGACTACCAGGTCGGGCGCCGTTACCCTCGAGGCGGACAGCAGCGTTGTCACCGTCGCGATAAATCCTGCTTACGAGGGGATGCAGGAGGCAAGCAGCCTGCCCTCCGACGCCTTTATCAGGGTTGTGGAATACTCCCCGGCTGACGACTGTTTTGTCGCCGGCGGGTATTCAAGCACAACCACCCCAGGGAAAACGGCGTTATTCAAGTCTCCTGGCGCGGGGAATTCCCTTGCCGGTTCCTGGACCGCCCTTACCCCTGTATCCGGCAACAGCACCGGTGTCGTAGCCATTGCCGCTGTCCAGGGCGGCGGCATTCTCTTCAACAGTTCGACAGGGGGTTCCAGCGCCCCCCCCGCCACCAACCTCTTCTACAGCCCCCTCTCCGCGTGGAACCCGCAGAGCATCAGTTCCAGCCTTACCACGGTAAGGGGAATGGCCTCCGGCAGGGGAACCTCTGTGGCCGTGGGCGAGGCTCCGGTTTCATACAATGAGTACAAAGATTCTTTTCCCGCTAATTACGGCACCCAGAATATGACCGCCGTTTCAACGTCGACCTCGGACGCCTGGACCCTCAACAAAATAGGGGCCAGCACGGTGGTTATCCCCAGCAACTCCTATCCCAATGGTCTGCCCGCCGACAGGGGCTCTTTAAGGGCCGTCGCGTACAGCGATACCTACGACCGCTTTGTCGCGGTGGGAGGGTATTACGGCAACGTGGCGCGTTACGCGAGCCGCAGCGGCGTGGGCGGCGCCTGGGCGAGGGCGGAGATGCCTTCTTTTGCCACGGTCAAGAGCCTGGCCTGGGGGAACGGTACGTTCATGGCCGTAGACGAGGAGGGAAAGTATTCTGTTTCCACAGACGGGACGTCCTGGAGCGCGGGGCTGAAACTCTCGGATTTCCGGGGCAATACCGATGGGGAGCAGATTATAACCGCGGGCAACAATACGTTCCTTCTCGTCGGCTGCAACGACAACGAGGACGCGGCCAGGATAGCCTGGGCCTATAACGGGGCGTCTTTGGACTGGCAGTTTTTTGACGTGCCCCGTCAGGACCCGGCTTATCACTTCATGCTCTTATCGGCCGCCTACGGCGAGCCCGACGGCGTTCCTACCTTCGTCATAGTGGGCTGCGACGAGAGGCTCTTCTACACCGATCCGCACAACTCCAGGCTGTTCGTGCTGCAGTAGGGGGATGTGGGGGGGGGGGGGGGGGGGGGGGGGGGGGGGGGGGGGTGGGGCGCGGTGACGGGGGGGGCGGGGTGCCCGCAAAAAAGCCGGGGTGGGGGGCGCCCCCCAA
>JAISTO010000161.1 GCA_031272575.1 Treponema sp.
GAATTGGTCAAGATGCGGAATGACGAATTGGTCAAGATGCGGAATGACGAATTGGTCAAGCCGCGGAATGACGAATGGGGGTGAGACGCGGAATGACGAATTGGTCAAGCCGCGGAATGACGAATGGGGGTGAGACGCGGAATGACGGAGGAGGGACACCACTCCCTACTCCCCAAGCGCTTCGCGCCCCCTACTCCCTACACAAGGAGCAACCATGACGACAAAACAATACGCGCTTACGGCGCTTGTGTGCCTGGCGCTGGCGGGGCCCTGCTTTGCGAAGGGGGCGCAGGACGCGGCGGCGGCCGACCCCTCGGGGCTTTCCGGGCGGCTCACGCTGTGGATTGACGACGCGGAATGGGGGCGCAGGCTTGCCTCGGCGTTCCGCAAGGCGCACCCTGGCGTGCGCATAACCGTGCAGCAGGTCGGCAGCGTCGAGGCCGCGCAGAAGGCGGCGCTGGACGGGCCCGCGGGCTTCGGGCCGGATGTCTTCCTTATGGCGCAGGACAAAACCGCGCAGGCCATTACGGACGGCATCTGCCTCGCGCTGCCCGCGGAACTACAGGCGCGTTACGAAAGCGTCATCCTCGAGGCCTCGCTCAAGATCGGCGCGTCCTCCGGCGCGCTCTACGCGGTGCCGCTTTCCACGGAGAACATCGCCTTCTTTTACAACAAGCAGCTTTTGGGCGCGGAGCCGGTACCCAAAACCTTCGAGGAGGTAATCGCCTTCGCGCAGAAGTGGAACAAGCAGAACCGTTACGCGCTCCAGTGGGAAGTGAAGAACGGCTACATCAATTACTTCTTCCTTACGGCCTTCGGCGCGTCCCTCTTCGGGCCCGCGGGGAACGACTATATACTGCCCGGCTGGGACGGCGAGGAGGCGGCAAAGGGGCTTGCGTTTCACAACAGCCTCCGCGCGTATTTCCCCATTGACGCGGACTCCGCCACCTTTGAAAACACGGTGGGCAGGTTTCAGCGGGGCGAGGCGCCCTTCACGATTACCGGGCCCTGGGCTATCGCGGAGGCGCGCCGGAACGGCGTCGACTTCGGGGTGACCAAACTGCCCACCATAGCGGGGAAACAGCCGCGCTGCTTCAGCGGGAACATTTTCGCCGCGGTCGCGAGCGCCTCGCAGAACCAGGCGGCCGCGTTCGCGCTGCTCGACTTCATGGTGAGCGTGGAAGGCGAGGCGCTTATGTACAAGGCGACCGGCAAACTGCCGGCCTACAAAGACATAAGCGGCATCCCGGAACTCGCGGCCGACCCTTACCTGGCGGGCATACAGGAGCAGTCACCCTTCGCGGACCCCATGCCGGTGATCCCGGAGATCGCCGCGATCTGGGGCCCGCTCGAGACGCTCTTCGGCGCGACCTGGAACAAAGCGGCGGCAATCCCCGACGCGCAAAAAGCGGCCCTCGACGCGTACGACACCTCACTGCTGCTGCTGGGCAAATCGCGCAAATAGCCCAGTGAAGAAAGTAACCGCGAATTACGCGAATTTACACGAATGGACGCGAATTAAAAAAAGTAACCGCGAATGAACGCGAATGAACGCGAATTTTAAGAAATGTGTGATATATCCATTCGTGAAAATTTGTGAATTCGCGTAATTCGCATAATTCGCGTAATTCGCGGTTAAATTTTTGAAGGAACAATATGGCTATGTTGAAAAAGTGTCTCCTTGCGGGGCTTGGCTTTTTTTTGGTCTCCTGCGCGCAAGCGGGGCTGACCACTTACAATAAAATTTTCATCCTGGGGACGAACGCGGCGACCGGCGGGAACCAGGATGTAACGGCCGGGGCGGAACTGGAAAACCTGGGGGACGGCATTTTCGTCTGGGAGGGTGACCTAAACGCGTCCGACCTCTTTCGCTTCCACGACGACACGGTCACCGGGTACCTCGACGGCAACTGGTTCAACGCGGAGACGCAATACCAGAGCGCCCAGGGGACGCGGCAGGTGGTCCTTGCGTCCGGCACCGGCAATCAGTGGTCCGCCCCAGCCGGCGGCGCCTATACGATCACCCTTGACACGCAAAGCCTTAAGGTGACCTTTGCCTTTAACGGCACGGTGGAGGAGCCGCCAGAGGAAACGGACCCGCCTGACGACACGACCCCCGCTGCCAGCCCCCAGGGTTTGTACCGCGCCTACTACGAAATCTTCCTCGGCGCCTTTTATGACAGCAACAGTGACGGCATAGGCGATCTCGACGGCCTCACGCAGAAACTGGATTACATCAACGACAACAACCCGAACTCGAACACGAGTCTGCACGCGGGCGGCATCTGGCTCATGCCGATTATGCCGAGCCCCACCTACCACAAGTACGACGTCACCAATTACAAGGCGGTCGATTCCTCGTACGGGACGATCAGCGATTTCGACGAGTTCATCGCGGCCGCGCATGAGCGGGGCATCGCGGTGATTCTCGATCTCGTGATCAACCACACGTCGGCCGGGCATAGCTGGTTCACGCAGGCGCGGAACGGGAACACGGACTATCAGGCTTACTATAACGTTTCGTCAACCAAAGTGAACAGCTCCTACTACGCCCTCGGCAGCACCGGCAAATACTACCAGGCGGTGTTCTGGGATCAGATGCCCGATCTCAATTTGAACAACCCCACGGTGCGCGGCGAAATCGAGGGCATCGTCGACTTCTGGATAGCGCATGGCGTGGACGGGTTCCGTCTCGACGCCGCGATGCACTTTATCGGCGAGACCCTCGACAGCCCCGACGCGGCGGCAAGCGCGGTCCTGCTGCGGGACTGGTTCATGCCGTACTGCAGATCCAAAAAGAGTGACATCTATGTTGTGGGGGAGGTGTGGAGCGGCGAAAGTACGATGATCAACTTTTACGACAGCACGATGAGTTCCGACTTCAACTTTAAGTTTGCTATGGGGGGGGACGTCTACAAGGCGGTCACTTTATCGAACACCGGTCAGAATTTTGCAAGCACGGTCAAATGGTGGAACGATTCGATCAAGGCGCGTTACGCGGGCGCCATCGACGCGCCGTTCCTGTCCAACCACGACAACGTGCGGATCGCCAGCACCTTCGGCAATACTGTTGATCAACTGAAAATGGCCGCCGCGCTCTACCTGCTTATGCCGGGGAATCCCTTCATCTACTACGGCGAGGAGCTCGGCGAGTACGGCGGCAGCCAGAACGACGAGAGCAAGCGGGGCCGCATGGTCTGGTCGAAAACAAACACCACCGGTATGTGCAATACGCCGTCGGGCGGCAGTCCGGGCGAGCCCGCGCAAGGAGTGGCAGAGCAGTTGAATGACTCGTCATCGCTTTTGCGCTTTTACATCGACACGCTCAAACTGAAAAACCGGTACCCCGCCGTGGCGGACGGTACCATAACGGCCATCACCGTGGACTCGGCGGTGTCCGCATGGCGCATGAGCAGCGCGGACGAAATGGACGTCGCCGTCCTGCACAACCCGTCCGCAAGTACGAAGACGGTGAGCATAACCGGCGCGAAAAAACTGGGCGGTTACCTCAGCGTGCAGGGCGGCGCGGTAACGCTCTCCGGCACGAATGTCACCCTGCCTGCCCGCACAAGCGCCATAGTGGAATTGGAGTGAATATGAAAAACAGTGTCCTTTTTATCAGTATGCTGCTGATCGCGTTCCTCGCGGCAGCCTGCGCGTCCGCGCCGGAAACGCCGGAGGCCCCCCTCCCCGAGCCTGAGGGCTTTGTTGCGAAGCGGCCGCTCAGGGGCAATTACGGGGTGTGGTACGAAATCTTTGTCGGCTCGTTTTATGACAGCGACGGCAACGGCACCGGCGACCTGCGGGGCATCATCGAAAAACTCGACTACCTCAACGACGGCAACCTGGCAAGCAGCACGAGCCTCCATGTGGACGGCATCTGGCTCATGCCCATTATGCCGAGTCCGAGTTACCACAAGTACGACACGACCGACTACTGCGCGATAGACCGCGCGTACGGCACGATGGCGGACTTCGAGGCGCTCCTCGCGGCCTGCCGGGAGCGGGGCATAAAGGTGATCATCGACCTCGCGATGAATCACACTTCAATCGCGCACCCCTGGTTCAGGCGGGCGCAGGCAGGCGATCCAAAATATCTCCCGTATTACAGTACCTCCGCCACGAAGCAGAGTGACAAATACTATCCGCTCGGCTTTAATAATCTGTACTACGAGGGGGTGTTTTGGGATCAGATGCCCGATCTCAATTTCGACCACCCGGACGTAAAGGCCGAGTTTGAAAAGATCGCGGACTTCTGGCTCGACAAGGGCGTCGCGGGATTCCGCCTGGACGCGGTAAAGCATGTGTATGTTGACCAGGCAAAGGGCACGGACTGGCTGCGCTGGTTCACCCGGTACTGCAAGTCGAAAAAGGCTGACGTGTATCTGGTCGGCGAAATGTGGGATACCACCGGCGCGATACTCGCGTTTTACGAAAGCGGGGTGCCGTCCCTCTTCAACTTCGCGCTGGCGCAGAAAACCGGCCTTATTCCGCAGTCGGTGGGAACGGGCAACGGCCAGGGCTTTGCCACCGCCATGGTCAACCTGGAAAAACTTATCCGCGAGCGGAACCCCGGCGCTATTGACGCGCCGTTCATTTCCAACCACGACATCGATCGCTCCGCGGACTTTTTTGCCGGGGACCTTGTCCGCCAGAAGATGGCCGCCGCGCTCTACCTCTTCACGCCGGGGAACCCCTTCATCTACTACGGCGAGGAGCTCGGTATGCGCGGCTCAGGCCGTGACGAAAACAAGCGCGGCCCGATGATCTGGTCGGTGCGGAACCGCAAGGGGCAGACCCGCGGCCCCTGGGAAATGGACTACCGCTGGAAACCCGCGGCCGGCCTCCGCGAGCAACTGGCGGACGCCGCGTCCCTGCCGCGCTTTTACATCGAGGCCGTCAAACTGAAGAACCGCTATCCCGTCACTTTCTACGGCGTCCCCGCGCTGCTCCCCAACACGGACCGCGCTCTTGCCGCGTACACGCTCAGCGCTGACGGCGTCACCGTGGGGGTGCTACACAATCTCTCCGCCGCGGAAAAAACGCTCCCCCTGCCGGGCGCCGTACGCATAGGCGGCTTCCTCGCGGCCCAGGGCGGCGAGCCCCGCCTCGAAGGCGCCGCCCTGCGCCTCCCCGCTTTCTCGACCGTCCTGGTGGAGATGTAGGGAGAGGAGGCCTGCCCACTTGTAAGTGGGCAGGCTCCCCCCCCTACTCATAGCGCTGCCGCAGTTCGTCAAAGGACACCGAGCCGCTCAGGTCCTGAATCTGCACCGTGCCCGCCAGTATCCTGAAAAAGAAGTCGGCGATGTTGGGCAGCGTGAGGTCCTCGCTCTTGCTGCCGTCCGCTTTTTGCAGCGAGTAGGTTTTCAGTATCTGCGAGTCGAGGCTTGCCGACACGATCAGGAAATGATTTTCCAGATCGTTCAGGTTGATAAGATCGCTCACGAGCACACGGGACGCGACCGAGTAACTGTGCAGCAGCGTCTTCGTGTCCGTCTCGTCGACCAGCACGGTGCGCTGCGAGTCCGCCTCGATATCCAGTTTGATTTTGCCGGTGCCGGGCTTTTCCGCCTCGCCTTTGAAGAGCGCGCCCAAATCCGCAAGGGTGATATTGTAAAACTCGGTGCCAGGCAGCCGGCCGATTGGCTCGACGGAAAAAGCGGTGGGGTAGAGCAGGTAGTTGATTCCGCCCGCGGCCACTTCCGGCGCGTTGAAGGTCCCCATTACCGCGTTCTGCACGGTGAGTTTTTTTGACGCGAAGCAGCCGCCGAGCACGACGCTGTTTTCGAGTTGGATCTCGTTGGCAAAGACGCTCCCCGCCACGAAACCGTTTTTCAGTTTGATGTTCGCGGCGTTTATGTCCGCGCCGTAGATGCAGCGGCCCTTCACGAGGAGGGACACGACGCTGCCGCTCGACGCGACCGCCTTGCGGAAGCGCACCGTATCCGCGGCGTCGTTTTTGATGTGCAGTTCGTTGTGCGCGTAGACCGCGCCCTCGAATGCCGCGGGGCCCGTGTCGATGACGATGTTGCGGGCGTAGACCGCGCCCTCGATGTTCACGTTGCCCTGCACCTGCAGATCCCGTTCGAGTTCCGCGGTGTTTTTTGGCAGTATCGCGGTCTTCACGAGGTTGTCCTTCAGCCCGATGATCGATTCGCCAATGCGAATCTCTTTCATTTCTTTCATGCTTCCTCCTGTCCGGCGCGCGCGGTTTTCGGGACGCCCATGCCGTTCCACAGCGCGAGTATGGTTTGATAGACGCGCCGGCTTTTTTCGTCAGTCTCCGCGCCGGCCTCCCCGCCCGCGAAGCGCGCTTCGCTAAGCGCGTTGAATTCTTTTGCAAGCAGCGCGAACTCGCCCTCTTCCATGGTGACAAAAGTACCGCGCCCGCCGTTTCCGAAAGCGTCACGCAGCGCCGCGGCGACCGCGTCCGCGCCCGCGCATGCCGGCACTACCGTTTCCTGCGCAAGGTCCGTGCCATCCAAAAGGTCTTTTTCGATCCACAAAGCCGGGAGCAGGTAAGTGACCTTGTCTTTCGGTTTCTCGTTGAAGAGACAGGACGCGACAAGCGCGCCCATGCGACCCTCCTGCGTGATATACTCGCGCAGGGTGCTGATTACCTCGCGGGTCTTTTTCCGCAGGGTCGAAACGAGTAACTGCGTTTCAGAGACGGCCTCTTCCGCGGCCGCGACAAAGGCAGACGCGGCATCTTTTTTTGCCGCGTCGCCAAGCAGCGCCCCGCTGACCTTTTCCGCAAGCGCAAAGGACGGCCTGTCCAGCGCATAGATGCGCTTGCGGCACTCCTCGTCCAGATCGGCAAACAGCGTGACATAGCGGGACGCGATGCGGTGGTAGTCAGTTTCCATAACGCCCCGCTGCTTGTCCACATCTTTCGACTGCCCCTGCAGCAAGCCGAAAGAGGACTTCACCTCGCTGTCCAACTGCACCAGTTGCTGGCCGATCTCTTTATCAACTACATTGAAAAAACCGTTGATCAGCGTGTTGGAGATTTTTTGACTGGTCTCGCTAATCGCCGCGCACTGCGCGGCCTTCATCGCCACTACCGCGCCGTTGAGCAGGTCGATGGTCGTGTTGCAGCGGTCGACGCTCCCGTCGAAGGGCGCGGTGTTCACCTGTATGGTGATATGCACCGGCACGGAGCCGCTGTAGTGCGCGGTGCCGCCGCTCTGACTTGCGCCGTAACTGACCGAGCCGCTGTACGGAACGGACGCGCTGTAACTCTGCACGTAACTCATGGCCGCGCCTCCTCCCACTCCGACTCGTCGTAGAGGCGCAGCATCTCCCGCGCGACCCGCTCGTCCACGCGCTCTCTCTCGCAGAGCGATACAAACTCGCCGCGCACCGCGTCTCTGTCCCGCGCTTCCGCGGCCTTCCAGAGGAGCGTGTGCAGCGCGCCGCTCAGTGCGGCGCTGAGGCTTTGCTCGCCCGCGCAGGGCGGGGTGTACACGCTCTCGATAGAGTCGCTCGCATTCAAGAGGCTCTCGGTCACCGCGAAGAGCGCGGGGAGGTAGCGGGCGCTCCCCTTCGCCCCCGCGGGGTTCAGAATGCGGTACACGGTTTCGTT
>JAISTO010000168.1 GCA_031272575.1 Treponema sp.
CTCCACATGGGCGCGGAAGAGGCTGTTATCCCAGCACTGGAGGATAAGGTCGGACCTGACGTCCGCCTTGCCGGTGCGCGCGAGCACCGGGACGTGGGTCGTCACGTCGATGCCGCCGAGGGGGAGGGCCGCCGCCGCTTCGGACGCCTCGTCGGCGAGGGCGCTGCTTTCGGCAGCCTCCGCCGCCGTGCCTGGCGCGGCCTCGCCCTCGGGGGCGGCGCCTGGCGCGGCGGCCCCCTGCATGGCAGGCGCGGCCGCGGCGAGCGCGGCGTCTGCTTCCTGCGCGGCGAGTGCGGCCGCGGCCGCAGCCGCGATGACGCGCTCCTGGTGGTGGTACATCCACGAACCGGCAATCGCAAAGAGGACGAGCGCCGGGAAAAAACTGAGGGCCGCGGGAATCGCGCAGCCCTTGCACACCGTCGTTGTTAGACGAGTACTTTTCACTGTCATACTTCTCCTATAATTGTTCTGACTTTTATAACACCCTCGACTCCGATTATCCGCTCGAGGGTCTCGAAGGGGATACGCTGTTCGGTGTCGATGATGTTGTATGCGTAATCACCTCGGTGGTGATTGATAAGGTCGGCAATGTTGATGCCCGCGCCCGCCAGTACCGTGGTGATCTGCCCCACCATGTTGGGGATGTTTTTGTTCACCACGAGGAGGCGGTGCGCCCCGCGCTGTTCGAGACGGCACTGCGGGAAGTTGACCGAGTTGCGGATCGCGCCGGTCTCGAGGTAGTCGATGAGTTGACGGGCCGCCATCGCGGCGCAGTTGTCCTCCGCCTCGGGGGTGCTCGCCCCCAGGTGGGGTATGGCGATCACCTTTGGGCAGGAGAGGAGTTCCGCGCTGGGGAAGTCCGTAACGTAAGCGGCGATGCGGCCCGCGTTCAGCGCCCCGATGATCGCCCCCTCGTCCACGAGGCCCCCCCGCGCCAGGTTGATGACGCGGGCGCCCTTCTTCATGAAGCGGAACTTTTCGGCATTGAGGAAGCCCCGCGTCGCCTCGCTGAGGGGGAGGTGGAGGGTCAGGTAGTCGGCCTTTGAGAGGAGGCCCTCGAGGGTCTCGGCCCGCTGCACCAGGTGGGAGAGGTTCCATGCGGCCTCGACCGAGATGTAGGGGTCGTAGCCGCTGACATCCATGCCGAGCGCGAGCGCGTCGTTGGCGATCATCACGCCGATGGCCCCGAGGCCCACGACGCCCAGGGTCTTGCCCGCCAGTTCCGGCCCCTCGAAGCGCGCCTTTTCCTTTTCGACCAGGTCCGGCACCTCGTTAGCGCGGTCCGCGATGCCCCTGGCCCAGGCGATGCCCCCCGTGATGTTCCGCGATGCAAGGAGGAGCGCCGCCAGGGTGAGTTCCTTTACCGCGTTCGCGTTCCCCCCGGGCGTGTTGAACACGGCGATGCCCCGCGCGCTGCAGGCCCCCACCGGGATGTTGTTATACCCTGCCCCGGCCCGCGCGATGGCGAGCACCGTGTCGGGAATGTCCTCGGGGGTCAACTCCGCGCTCCGCACCAGGATCGCGTCCGGGCGCGGTATCTCGCTCGCTACCTCGTAGCGCTCCCGGGGAAACAATTCGAGGCCCTTCGGGGAGATGTGGTTCATCGTTCTTATTCTAAACATTTTTTTCAAACGCCTCCGCAAAATTGACCAGGGCCGCCACGCCCTCCAGGGGCATCGCGTTGTAGATGCTGGCGCGAAGGCCCCCTACCAGGCGATGCCCCGCGAGGTTGACCAGACCGGCCGCGGCCGCTTCGCTGAGGAAGCGGGTCTCGATGGCCTTGCGCTTGTCCGCGTCACTCTCGTTCACGAGGAAGGGGACGTTCATTAGACTGCGATACGGTTTTTCGACCGGTGAACGAAAGAGCCGGGACTTTTCCAGATACCCATACAACAATGCGGCCTTCTTTTTGTTACGCTCGGCAAGCGCGGGGAGCCCCCCCAGTGCCGCGGCCCACTCGAGCACGAGGCCCGTCATGTAGATGCACCAGCAGGGCGGCGTGTTGTACATGGAACCCTCGGCCGCGTGGATGTCGTAGCGGAGCATGGCCGGCGCCCAGGCCGGCGCGCGCCCGATAAGGTCCTCTCTAATGATGACCAGCGTGAGGCCCGCGGGGCCCAGGTTCTTCTGCGCGCCCGCGTAGAGGAGGCCGAACCTGCTTACATCGAGCGGCTCGGAGAGGATGCAACTGGAGACGTCCGCCGCAAGGGGGACCGCGCCCGTGTCCGGGATAGAGTCCCACATGGTGCCGGTGATCGTGTTGTTCAGCGTGATATGATAGAAGGCGTCGCCGGGCGCGGGGGCCGGGGCGGCCGGAATGTACGTGTAGTTCCGGTCTTTTGAAGAGGCGCGCACTTCGGCGCGGCAGTACTTCGCGCCCTCGGCCGCGGCCTTCGAGGCCCAGACGCCGGTGTCCACATAGCAGGCCGTAGGCCCCGAGGCTCCTGGGGCCCCCGCCGCGTCAGACGCGGCCAGGTTGATGGGTACCATCGCGAACTGGAGCGAGGCCCCGCCCTGCAGGAAGAGCACCTTGTAGTGCGGCGGGAGGCCGAGCACCTCGCGCAGGAGGGCCTCGGTCCGCTCGATGATCGGCTTAAAGTCCTTCGAGCGGTGGCTCAGCTCCATGACGGACTGGCCTGTGCCGCCCGCGTCAGTGAGTTCAGCGCCGGCCTTTTGCAGCACCTCGAGGGGCAGCATCGACGGCCCGGCGGAAAAATTGTATACTCGCATATACTAGTCCTTTTCGCGCCTACCCATGGCCACGGCCAGGCTCCGCAGACCGTCCGCAACGTAGAGGTTGCGCACGGTTACGGCCGCCGGCAGGGTGAGGGTGCGCGGGGTGAAATTCAAGATGCCCTGTATCCCGGCCGCGGCAAGTTTTTCCGCCGCGCTCTGCGCCGCCTCGCGGGGCACACAGAGGATCGCGATGGCGATGCCCAGACGGGATATCACTTCACTCATCTTGTAGGATGGATAGAGGGGCGTCTTCCCCCCAAGAATCTCCACCCTGTTGACATTCGTGTCGAAGCCCGCGGCCAGTTCAAACTCGCCCCGGGCGAAACTTTCCTCGTTGAGGAGTGCGGACCCGAGCCGCCCCAGCCCCACGATGCAGTAGCGCCGCGGCGAGTCGAGCCCCAGCGCCCTCTTGAGCGCGGGTATGAGCACCTGTGCGCGGTAGCCCCCCGCGGACCCGGCGGCCTCCCCGTTGAGGCAGGAGAGGTCCTTGCGGATCGTCTCCCGCGCCCAGCCGGTGAGCGCCTCTATGCCCCCGGACTTGAGCATTTCCCCGGGATGCTGTTCAAAAATTCCCAAAAGGGTCAGGAGCCGCTCCCGCGCCGGCTCTGGTATCTGTTCCAAACGTGCTCCTTTCTGCAAAACCTGTGAAAGTTTTCACAGATAAGATACAAAAAAGGAAAAAAAGAGTCAAGGGGGTGGGGGGCAACGCGGTGTGAAAGCGGGGGTACTTGCGAGTGAGGGTTGCGAAGTGCATGGGGCGGTGGGCGGTGGACGGTGGAGGTGGTTGTACGAAAGACTCGCGAATGACTCCTCCACTTTCCACCGTCCACCGTCCATTTTCTACCGTCCGCGCTTTACCCCCCACTCACTCCCCTCACCCCAATCCTCCGCATCACGCCCCCCACTCCCCACTCCCCATTCCCTACTCCCCACCCCGCGCCCACTTGCACAAGTACGTCCAACCATGCTACACTGTCCCCATGCCTGAACAAAGCGTAGTACCGTTGGATATGCTCCTCCCCGTGCGGCTGCCCCTGGTGGGGCTGGTGGGGCGGCCTATTTTTCCGGGGATTTTCACCCCCATCATGATCGGGAATCCGGTGGACGTGCGGCTCATCGACGAGACCGTCAAGGGGGACGGCGTTATCGGCCTGGTCATGCTGCAGAACGAGGCGGAGACCCCCGCCATTGGCGATATGTACCGCGTTGGTACCGCGGCGAAGATCGCCAAAAAGATCAACCTGCCTGACGGCGGGCTGAATATCTTCATTTCGACTCTGAAGCGCTTCCGCATAAAAAAGAGCCTGCACGACTCCGCGCCCATAGTGGCGGCGGTGCAGTATCTGGACGACGAAGAGGACGACACCGCGGAAGTAAAGGCGCTCACCCGCGCGCTCATTAGCGAGATGAAGCAGATCTCCGAAAACAACCCGCTCTTCTCCGAAGAGATGCGGCTCAACATGATCAACATCGACCATCCGGGCAAGATTGCGGATTTCATCGCCAGTATACTCAACATCGAAAAAACCGAACAGCAAAAGGTGCTCGAAATGCTGAATGTGCGCAAGCGCATGGAGCAGGTGCTGATCTTCATCAAAAAGGAACAGGAACTCCTTCGCATTCAGAAAAAAATTCAACACGAGATCAACGAACGAATCGAAAAAAACCAGCGGGATTATTTTCTGCGGGAAGAACTGAAGGCGATCAAAAACGAACTGGGCCTGAACACGGACGTCAAGTCGCGGGAGTACCAGCGCTTCAAGGAAAAGTTTGACGCGTTCAAGTTCGAGGGCGAGGTAAAGGAGTCGGTCGAGCAGGAACTCGAAAAATTCAACCTGATGGAACCGAACTCCGCGGAGTTTGTGGTGACGCGCAACTACCTCGACCTGATCGCGAGCCTGCCCTGGGGGGAGCCTGAGCCCGAGGCCTTCGACTTGAAAAAGGCGCAGCGCATTCTCGAAAGCGAGCACTACGGCCTCAAGGACGTGAAGAGCCGCCTCGTCGAATACCTCGCGGTGCGCAAACTCAAAGCCGCGCGGACGAAGCCGCGCCGGAGCAGGGGGGGCAGGGTGCGCGAGACGGACAAGGCCGCGGTCTACGCGGGGTCGATCATCTGTCTGGTGGGGCCCCCCGGGGTCGGCAAAACGTCGGTGGGGCGCAGCATCGCGCACGCGCTCGGCAAGAAGTTCTACCGCTTCTCGGTGGGGGGTATGCGGGACGACGCGGAAATCAAGGGGCATCGCCGCACGTACATCGGGGCCATGCCCGGCAAGATTATCCAGGGGCTCCGCACGGTCAAATCGCGGGACCCGGTCTTTATGATCGACGAGATCGACAAGATGGGCGCGAGTTACCATGGGGATCCGGCCTCCGCCCTGCTCGAGGTGCTCGACCCGGAACAGAATTGCGCGTTCCGCGATTACTACCTCGATCTGCCCTTCGACATCTCGAAGATTTTCTTTATCGTCACCGCCAACACGCTGGACAGCATACCCGGCCCCCTTAGCGACCGGATGGAGATAATCGAACTACCCGGCTATATTGACCGCGAAAAACTCGAAATCGCGAAGCGCTACCTGGTGCCGAAGAGCCTCGCCAAAAACGGCCTCGAGCGGGATCAGGTCACCTACAGCGACGACAGTTTGTACTACATCGCCTCATGCTACGCCCGCGAAGCCGGGGTCCGCAACTTCGAAAAAAACCTCGACAAGATCCACCGGAAACTGGCCAAAAAGATAGTCGAGGCATCTGAGGGCAAGGCTCCAAGTCCCCAGTCCCAAGTCCCAAGTCCCAGGTCGAAACGCGCGGATTCCGCGGCCAGGCCGCGGAATGACGGGGGGCCGCAAGGCCCAAGTCCCAAGCCGCCCTTCGCCGTAGACAAAGCCCTCATCGAGGAGTCCCTCGGCAAGCCGCTCTTCCGCGAGGGGGACGTGAAGCGGGCGGATCGCCCGGGCATGAGCGTGGGCCTGGCCTGGACGAGCATGGGCGGCGACACCCTGGTTATCGAGGCCGCGAGCGCGCCGGGCAAGGAGGACTTCACGCTCACCGGCAAGATGGGCGATGTCATGAAGGAGAGCGCGGCCATCGCGCTGACGGTGGCGCGCAAGATCGCGGGCGAGCGCTACGGCCTGCCCGCGGACTGGTTCGAAAAAAACCACGTGCACCTGCACATCCCGGAGGGCGCGACCCCGAAGGACGGCCCCTCCGCGGGCATCACCATGGCCACCGCGCTCCTCTCGCTCTTCGGCAACCGCGTGATCACCGACCGCCTCGTGATGACCGGGGAACTGTCCCTCACCGGCAAGGTGCTCCCCATAGGGGGCCTCCGCGAAAAAACGCTCGCGGCCCAGCGGAACCGCGCCCGCGATGTGATCATCCCCCGGCAGAACGTGCGGGACCTGGACGAAATTCCGAGCCACGTGAAAAAGGGCCTCGTGTTTCACCCCGTCGAGCGCTTCGAGGAAGTACTGGCGCTCGCGCTGCCGGGGAAGGGGGCCTAGTCACTACTTCGCCATAGCCTTTTCCCGGGCCGCGAGGTAGCGCTCGTACGCGCCCTGAAAGGCCGCGGCCAAATCGGCCACCCCGGCGGCCTCGAGTTCCGCCCGGTAGTGGTCCCAGGTCGCGTCGATATTGCCGTCCAGCACCCACTGCACGGTGTAGCGGTCAACTATGTCGGCAATCGAGGGCTGTATGCGGGAAATCCGCATCTGCTCCTCCTGGGTTAGGATCATCTTCGGCACCGGCGTGTACTCCGCGAGGAGCTCGTATTTGCCCCCGGCGATCTGCCCCTCGAGCAGGTCTACCGCGTCCCAGGTGTAGTCCGCCACGGCGCCGTAGTATTCGTTGAGCACCGCGAGGCCCCCTCTGCCGGGGGTCGAGTTTTCCCGCAGTTCCCCAAACGTCTTGTAGGGCGCTATCAACTTGATGTTGTTGTCCGCGTCGAGGCGGAAGTGAAGCATGCCGTCCGCACCCTTCTCGTAGATTACCCCCTCGGCTCCCCAGTTCAGGGTGATGGAAAGCTCCGGCTCGTAGCAGAGGTCAACGTAAGCGGCGATCAGTTCCGGGTATGCGCACTCGGTCGTAATCGCCACCATGCTCGTGTCCTGCATCTCGCTGAAGTTGAGGACGAAGCCCGTCTTGCCGCCGGGGCCTGCCATGCGGGGGAGCGCCGCGTACTGCCTGCGGACACCCGGGTCGGTGATTTCGTTGGCCGGCGCCCAGAGGCCCATGACGCCGACCACCGCCTCGCTTCCGGTGATGCGGTTCGTGTAGAGGGGGAGGCCGTTCGGCCCGGGCGCGAAGGAGTCCGCGTCTATCAACTTTTCTTTGTTCAGCATGTGGAAGTAGCGGGCCGTTTCGCGGTAGGCCGGGTCGAGCGCAGTGAACACGACACGGCCGTCGATGACGCGCAGGTGGTCGGCGACTCCGTTGCCGCCGCAGTACGAGTCCGCCTGGCCGAAGGCGCCGGTGAACTGGTGGAAGGTATTGTAGGAGCCGAACGCGTCGTGCACGGTAAAGCCCACGGAGTAGGGTATCTCGTCCGCGAGGCCGTTGCCGTTGAGGTCCCCCGCGTCCCGGAAGGCGCGGAGCACCCCGGTGAACTCGTCCACGGTGGCGGGCATTTCCTTGCCCACTTTGCGCAGCCACTCGGTGTTGATGATGAACGGCCCCGGCGTGAGCACGAGGCCCTTCATCTCCTCGATGTAGGGGAAGCCGTACATGTGGCCGTCAGGCGCGGTGGCCGCGGCGCGGTACTCCGGGTGTTTTTCAAGGATGGCGCGGAGCCGGGGCATGTACTGTTCGATGAGGCCCTCGGTGGGCAGAAAGATGTCCTGGTCGAGGTACTGGGAGACCATGCCGGGGCCGATGCCGTTCCAGAAGGCGTCGGGCAGGGCCGAGCCGGACGCGAACATCAGGTTGAGTTTCTCCCCCGCGCCCTCCCCGGGCACCACCTCCCAGTCGAACGCCGCGCCGGTCAGACCCGCGAGTTTGCGGTTCATTGCCAGATCCTGCACCGGCACCACGCGGACCGGCGAGGTGATGTAAAACATCTTCAGAGGGGGAAACTTTTCCGCCTCCCTTATGATCGGGAGCGTCCCGTCCAGGTTGATGAGCGCCCGCAGCGCCGGATCCGCGGCCCGCTTCCCCGCCTGAGCGCCCCCGCAGGCAGTCAAAGCCAGCGCCGCTAACGCCGGCGCGAGGCATAATAAAAAGTTCTGTTTCATTTTTTCCTTCTCCCTTGACACTTTTCCCCGCCAGCGGTAGACTGACGGGTATGAATACAATACAAGAAACGGCAAACGTCCCCGCGGAGAATTGTTTGCGCTTTGAACTGCCCCTGCCGCCCTATGTGCAGGTTACCCCAGACATGGGGGAAAAACTGCGGCCCTATTTCGCGATAGGGCTCTACCTCTCCCAAACCCTTAGCCTGCGCGCGGCAGCAAGGGTTGCCGGAATGGACTACGGGGATTTTCTGGATTTTTTGGCAGAATTCGAAATCCCCAGTTCGCTTATGACCTACGAGGATGTTATGGCCGATGTTGCCAAGATGCGGGATCTCCCTGTGCCGCGTAAAGCAACTGCCGCGAGTTAGCGCATGGTCGTTGTCTCCGACGCGGGACCGCTCATCTCCCTGGCGGTAATTGACCAACTCGGTCTTTTGGAGGCGCTGTACAGCGAGGTGGTCATAAGCGAGACGGTATGGCGCGAGGTTACCAGGCTCATAGAGCGGTTTAATATTCCGCAGATATATACGCTGGAATCTCGTGTGCGTCCCCTCGTAGGAGTGAACACCTTTTCCAACATCATGGACGCTGGTGAGGCCGAATCCGCGGCGCTGTACCAGGAACTTGGTGCGGACTATTTCATTGTCGACGATGGCGATGCCCGCCGTACCGCCGAAGCTCACGGAATTAAATGTGTAGGCGCCTTGGGTGTTCTTCTTAAGTCCAAAGAAGCAGGCTTGATAACCAGCCTCCGCCCTCACTTTGCGGTGTTTGTTAAACAGGGCCGCTACTACAAAAAGGGCTTTCTCAACGCCCTCCTTGCTGAAAACGGCGAAGCGCCGTTGCCTTAGTCTGTTCATCCTTAACTCTCCTGACCTCAGATACATGCATCTCCTCCCTCAGCCTGCCGCCCATCACCCCTTTACCGCTCCTACCGTCACGCCCCGGGCAAAGTATTTCTGCAAAAAGGGATATATCACCAGGAGCGGCACCGCGGATACCACGATGATCGCGTACTTCAACTGCTCCGCCAGTTTCTGCCGCATGATCACCTGGGAGGCGTCCACGGTCATGCCGCCGGCCTGGTTCGCCAGGATGAGGTTCCGCAGCACCACCTGCAGGGGCATCTTGTCCGAATCAGACAGGAACATCACCGCGTTCATGAATGAGTTCCATATCCCCGTGGCGTAAAACAAAATCATCACCGCGATAATCGTTGACGAGAGGGGCGTTACGATACGGAAGAAAAACCTGAAGTCGCTGCAGCCGTCGATGCGGGCCGCTTCCAAAAGTTCGCGGGGTATGTTCGTGTCGAAAAAACTGCGGCAGACGATCAGGTTGTAGACCGACACGGCTCCGGGCAGCGCCATGGCCCAGAGCGTGTTGTAGATGCCTATGCCCCGTATCACGATGAAGAGCGGGATGATCCCACCGGAGAAAAACATGGTGAAGGTGAAAAGGAACATCAGAATGCGCCGGCCTGCCATATCCCGCCGCGAGAGGGCCCAGCCCGCAGGCAGCGTCACCGCAATCGAAAGAACAGAGCCCACGACGGTGTAGACGATCGTGTTCCAGTAGCCGCGCCAGAGGGGCGGGTACGCGAGTATGCGCTCGTAGCCCCCCAGGAAGAGTTTGACCGGCCAGAACAGGACGCGGCCCTGGTTCACCACATTCGGGTCTGTGAACGACGCCACAAGCACGAAGTAGAGCGGGTACGCCACGATGACGCAGACCACAGTCATTATTGCCGCGTTCACCGCGTTGAACACGCGATCCGCGAAAGTCAGTTTCTGTTTCATCCTGCCTCCTAAAAAATGCTCACGTCCGAGGTCTTTTTGGTCACCCAGTTGCAGGTCACCAAAATGACGAAATTCACGAGCGAGTTGAAAAGCCCCACCGCGGTGGCGAAACTGTACTGGGCGCTTTGCAGGCCCGTCTTGTACACGTAGGTCGAGATCACCTCGCTCACCACCGTGTTCATGCCCCGCTGCATCAGGAACACTTTCTCGTAACCCACGCTCATAAGGCCCCCCAGCGCCAGCACGAACATGATCATCGCCGTGGGCAAAATCGAGGGTATGTCGATGTGGAGGATGCGCTGAAACTTGGTCGCGCCGTCCACGATGGCCGCCTCGTAGAGGTCGGGGCTCACCCCGGCCAGGGCCGCGATGTAGATGATCGCGTTGAAGCCCATGCTCTGCCAGATACCGGAGATGATGTACACGGGGCGGAAGTATTCGGGCCGCGACATGAAGAGCGCGGGCGCGCCGCCCGAGAGTTTCTGGTAGAGCACGTTGACAAATCCGCTCCCCGGGGAAAGCACCACCGTGAGGATGCTCACCACCACCACGGTCGAAATGAAAAACGGCGCGTAACTGAGCGTCTGTATCGCCTTGCGAAGCCGCCGCGTCCGTATCTGGTTTAAAAGCAGGGCAAAGATGATGGGGATGGGAAAACTGAACACCAGGGTCTCGAGGCTGAGGATGAGGGTGTTGCTGATGGTGGTCCAGGCCATGTTGGTGCTGAAGAACTCGGCAAAATGCTTGAAGAGGGGCCGCGCCCAGGGGCTGGCCAGGATGCCCGCTCGGGGCTTGAAGTCCTTGAACGCGATCACCAGGCCGTAGAGCGGCGCGTAGGCAAAGACCGCGAGCCACACCAGGGCCGGCGCGGTCAGCACATAGAGCTGCCAGTTTTGACGGAACGAAGCGGCAATGCTCACTTTCTTTTTCATACAAACCATACCATTTCCTTTAAGGAAACGCTTCCAAAACAGTATGGAAACATTTCCATTTACTCTTATAATACACTATATTTCGGCAAAAGTCAAGAAAAAAATGAAAAAAGTGAAAATTTTTTTGGCGCGGCGTACGCTCCGCTCGCTCCCCTTCACCCCGCGCCCACGCGCCGCGCCGTACCCCCACTCCCCAAGCGCTTCGCGCCCGCTTCGCGCCCGCTACGCGCCCCCCACTCGCCACCCCGCCAATTCCCGCTTTTCCAGGTCGTACTCCGCCGCCACGCTCACCAGGCGCTTGCCGCTCGCGCGCCAGGGGTCGAGGTAGCCGCGGGAGGCTATCTGCGCGAGCGCCTCGTCGAGGCGGCTTTCGCT
>JAISTO010000179.1 GCA_031272575.1 Treponema sp.
TTCGCACCGCACCCCCACCGACCACCTTCCACCGTCCATTTCCCCCCCCCACCCACCCAAGCGGCCCTCACTCGCCCACGCCCCCTTGACACGCCTGCCCGCTCCGCGCTAGACTCTCCCTATGAAAGTTGCCATCATTCTTGGGTCCGCGTCGGATAAGGGGACCATGCGGAAGGCGGCGGAGGCGCTGGAGGGGGCCGGGGTGGCGTGGAGCGCGTATGTCGTGTCCGCGCACAGGACCCCCGGCCTCCTGGACGAGACCCTGCGGGCCCTGGAGGGGGACGGTACCGAGGTGATCATCGCGGGGGCGGGGCTTGCCGCGCACCTGCCGGGGGTCATTGCGAGCCGCACCCTCCTGCCGGTGGTCGGGGTGCCAATAAGCGCGGGGACCCTGGGGGGGCTCGACGCGCTCCTCTCGATGGTCCAGATGCCGCAGCCGGTGCCGGTGGCAACGGTCGGCGTGGACAACGCGGCCAACGCCGCTCAACTCGCGCTCCGCATCCTGGCGCTCAAGTACCCGGATCTGAAAAAGCGCCTCGAGGAGGCCCGCGCAAAAACACAGAGCGCGTTCGCGGAGCAGAACGCCGGGTTTTCATTGTTATAATTGGGGGGGTAGCGTGAAAAAACGCTTACGCGTTTTTTCTTGGAGTTTTTTCGACCGGTTACGGGCGAAAAAACTCCATAAGCACATTGCGTAGCAATGTGCGACGTAATTGCCCCCCCCTCATAAATAAAAAGGGGACATAATGCAGGTTGATGTGAACGCGTTCCGAAAAGGGGCGCTGCTGTACGAAGGGAAGGCGAAGAAGGTATTCGCCGCGGAGGGCGCTGCCGGCGCGGAGGGGCTGGTCGTGATCCACTACAAGGATGACGCGACCGCGTTCAACGGCGAGAAAAAGGGCAGCATCGAGGACAAGGGCGTTCTGAACAACCGGATCGCGGCCGCGCTTTTCGCGCTGCTTGCGGACGCGGGGGTGCCGAGTCATTTCGTGGCGCGCCTGAACGAGCGGGATATGCTCTGCAAAAAAGTGCGCATCGTGCCGCTCGAGGTGATCATCCGCAATGTGGCGGCGGGGTCGATGGCGAAGCGGCTGGGCCTTGCCGAGGGCGCCGCGCTCAAGACGACGGTCTTCGAACTCTCGTACAAGGATGACGCGCTCGGGGATCCGCTGATAAACGAGTATCACGCGGCCGCCATCGGCGCGTCCACATTCGACGAGATCGAAAAAATAAAGGCGCTCAGTTTCAAGGTGAACGAGACGCTGTCCGCGTTTTTCGCGGCGCGCGGCGTCACCCTCGTGGACTTCAAACTTGAGTTCGGCAAAACCGCGGACGGGGAACTGCTGCTCGCGGATGAAATTTCTCCCGACACCTGCCGCTTCTGGGATGCCGCCAGCGGGGAAAAACTCGACAAGGATCGCTTTCGCCGCGATCTGGGTAACGTCAAAGAAGCGTACTGTGAAATTCTTAAACGCATCGGATGAAAGCGGCCTGCGCGAAGAGTGCGGCGTTATCGGCGTCTTTCTGAAAGACGAGGAAAAAGACGCGGTGCCGCTGATCTACCGGGGCCTCCTCTCGCTCCAGCATCGGGGGCAGGAGAGCGCGGGTATTGCCGCGGCAAAAAACAAGGTGATAGAACTGCGCAAGGGCATGGGGCTCGTGAGCGAAGTGTTCGGGCAGGCGAGTCTCGAAAACGTGAAGGGGAGCGCGGCCATAGGCCATGTGCGCTACTCCACCGCCGGGGCAAGCATCATCGACAACGCGCAGCCGTTCGTGAGCCGCTTCAAACTCGGCTCGATCGCGGTCGCGCACAACGGCACACTCACCAACGCGGATGTGGTGCGGGAACTGCTCGAAGATTCCGGCATCGGGTTTACCTCGTCGAGCGACAGCGAGGTGATCATCAACCTCATCGCGAAAAATTACCGCAAGGGCCTGGAGCGCGCGCTCACGGACACGATTCAGTTTATCAAGGGCTCGTACGCGCTGGTGGTGCTCACCGACGACGCGCTCGTGGCCGCGCGCGACCCCAACGGCATACGCCCGCTCTGCCTCGGCGCGCTCGGTGACCGCGGCTGGATAGTGGCGAGCGAGTCCTGCGCCATCGACGAGGCGGGCGGCGCCCTGCTGCGCGATGTCGAGCCGGGCGAGGTGGTGATTATTAACGGCGAGGGGCTGCACAGTTTCACCTTCAGCGAAAAAACGACGCGCGCCGTCTGCGCCTTCGAGTTCGTCTACTTTGCGCGGCCGGACAGCATTATCGACAAGGTCGATGTGTACGGCGCGCGCATACGCGCCGGCAAGATCCTCGCGCGCGAATCGCCGGCCCCCGCGGATCTGGTGATCGGGGTGCCCGACTCCGGGGTGCCCGCGGCCATCGGCTACGGCCAGGCGCTCGGCGTGCCCTACGGCCTCGGCATCGTGAAGAACAAGTACATAGGCCGCACCTTTATTTCCCCGAGCCAGGCTCTGCGGGAAAAAGCGGTACTCACCAAGCACAATGTGATTGCGAGCGAGGTGCGCGGCAAGCGCGTCGTCATCATCGACGACTCGATAGTGCGCGGCACCACGAGCAAACGCCTCGTCGCGATACTCCGCGGGGCCGGCGCCAAAGAGGTGCATATGCGCGTCTGCTCCCCGCCGGTCTGCTGCCCCTGCTACTTCGGCATCGACACGCCCCACCGCAAAGACCTGATCAGCAACGGCGCCAGCGTCCAGCGCGTCTGCCAATCCATCGGCGCCGACAGCCTCGCCTTCATCTCCGTCGAGGGCCTCCTCGAGTCCCTGGACGGCGGCCCCGAAGCCGGCTACTGCCTCGGCTGCTTCACCGGCGAGTACCCTATCCCGGTGCCCGGCGAGGGCTGAGTGGGAGGGGAGGGTCCTGTCAACAAGTTAAGAAAAACAAGGCCGTCATTGCCGGACTTGCCATAGTTCGGTTTTAACCGAACTACGCAATCTATCCCCCAAAAATGTTATTTCCAGTTGAGATTCCGTCCCTCGGCTTGACTGGGGGATTCAATTCGCGGAATGACGGTTGGCATTTCCCTTAACTTGTTGACAGTGGAGTGGACGGCTCCCCACTCCCCTCCCCCCTACACACCGCTTCATTAGAACGGCTCCGGGAGTTTCAGCACCCCGATGAAACCGGGCTTGCTGTAGATCGGCGAGAAGTTGGTATCCATGCCAACGGCCACGATGTAGAACGCGGCGTAAGTGTAGCGGTCGGGGCTGGTGCTTGTCGTGTTCACCACATCCGCGTTGGTCGTATCGTTGATGTTCGACGCGGCGTACAATTCGGGATCGTTGATGAAAAGGCGGTTGGGCCGTGGGTTGAACACCCCGTCCCCGGTGGAGCGGTAGAGCGTATATTCCGTTCCCCCATTCACCTGGATGGTTGGGTTCTTACGATCCGAAAAATCAAGATTCACAATTCCCCCGCCGGTCACATTCAGCAGGTCCTGATCGAGATTTGTCCCCTGCACTTCGAGGGGGTAGTACTTGCGCCCGGAAAAAACGGTTCCCATGTTGGTGTTCTGCGTCTCGGCATTAATGTAGGTTAAAAAAGCACTGTAGTCGCTTGTGAGAGTCGGATTGATCTGAGAAAAGTTCCCCGTGCCCGGCGCGAGTTCGACGTAGTCGCTCACATAGATGCGGTAGTAAATCCGGAAATTCAAAAAGTAGGAGTACGAGATGCCGTACAGATTCACTATGCCCTTGTTGGCAGCGGATTGAGAAGCCCCAAATGCCGCGGGGAGATAGTAGTATTCTTCTATGCCGCAGGAGGCGCACATACAGGAGAGTATTACTATCGCGGCCGCGGCGCGCTTTTTCACTCCGCCGACTCCTGCGGATTCTCCGCCGGCGCCTCCAGCGGAGAGTCCGCCGCAGGCTCCGCCGGCGCTTCCGGCTCCTCCGCCTCCAACGCGATCAGGCGGCTATGCGCGAGGTTCCCCCAGACCGCGTCTTCCGGCCACTTGCCGACCAGGGCCTGGTACGCGGCGATGGCCGCCTCCGTGCCGCCGCGCCCTTCCTCGAGGCGGCCGACGGCAAACTGCGCGCGGGCCGCCTGCGGGAACCCGGCGCTCGAAGCAAGCGCCGCGCTGTAGTGCGCTATCGCGTCCTCCGCCTTGTCCGCTTCCTCGGCCGCGGCGCCCGCGTTGAAGTACGCCACCGGCTCCAGGTAGGTGCCCTTCGCCGCGGCGGCGGCGTCAAGCCAGGCTTTTTCCGCCTCGGGCCAGGCCTTCTTTACGGTGTGGGCCTCGGCCAAAAGCACATAGGCGCGCGCGGCGGCAAACTTCTTGTGCGAGGCCGCGAACGCGGCGGTCTCTTCGAGAAAGGCCCGCGCCTCCTCGGCCTTGGTTTTGGCCGCATCCGCATCCGCGGCTTCGTC
>JAISTO010000186.1 GCA_031272575.1 Treponema sp.
GCTCTCGCATCACGTCCCCACTCCCCACTCCCTATTCCCCACTCCCCACGCGGTCGGAGCCCCCCCCCCTTGCCCCGCGCCCCCCGCCTGCCCTATACTCACTCCATGCGATGCGGGGACAGCGGCGGCGGGGACAAATACGCGGTGCTGCGGGACTACTTCGGGTTCACGGACTTCAGGCCCGGGCAGGATGGGGTAATCGACGCCATCATGGCCGGGCGGGATGTGCTGGCGGTTATGCCGACCGGCGCGGGGAAGTCGCTGTGCTACCAGATACCGGCGCTCATGCTGCCGGGGCTCACGGTCGTGGTCTCGCCGCTCATCTCGCTTATGAAGGATCAGGTGCAGGCCCTCCAGGACGCGGGCGTGGCGGCGGTGTTTCTGAACAGTTCGCTCTCGCAGGCCGAGTACGCGGATGCCTTGCGGCGCGTCAGGCAGCAGGAAATCAAACTGCTCTACCTTGCGCCGGAGCGGCTCACGAACCCGCAGATCGAGCGGCTCTGCGCGGAGCAGGACATCCCCCTGGTGGTGGTGGACGAGGCGCACTGCCTCTCGCAGTGGGGCCACGACTTCCGGCCCGGGTACCTGGACATCGCGCCGTTCATCCGGCGTCTGGCGCGGCGTCCCGTCACGACCGCGTTCACCGCCACCGCCACTCCCCAGGTGCGGGACGACATCATCACCCTGCTGAAAATGCCCAGGAGTGACGGCGCGCGCGGCACCCTCACCGTCACCACCGGTTTCGACAGGCCGAACCTGTACTTCGAGGTGCAAAGGCCAAAGGACAAAGATGCCGCGCTGCTCCGCTGCCTGAAAGAGCGCGCGGGCAGGAGCGGCATCATCTACTGCGCCACGCGGAAACTGGTCGAGGAACTCTGCGCGCTGCTCGTCGAGAGCGGCTTCGACGCGGCCCCGTACCACGCGGGGCTTGAGGACGCGGAGCGCCGGGCCAGCCAGGACGACTTCCTCTACGACCGCAA
Source organism: Treponema sp. (assembly GCA_031272575.1). Lineage (GTDB taxonomy): Bacteria > Spirochaetota > Spirochaetia > Treponematales > Breznakiellaceae > JAISTO01. Next base: position 981 of record JAISTO010000186.1, read on the forward strand.
GCCCATCATCGTCGCGACCAACGCGTTCGGCATGGGCATCGACAAATCGAACGTGTCCTTTGTCATTCATTACAATATGCCCAAAAATATCGAAAGTTACTATCAGGAGGCGGGCAGGGCCGGCAGGGACGGCGCGCCCGCGGACTGCATCCTGCTCTACTCAGCCTACGATGTCAGACTCAACGAGTTTCTTATCAACAAGGGTGACGAAGAAAGCGGCGCGGATCCGGCGCTCCGCGAGCACAAAAAAGAACTCCTCAAACTGATGACCTTTTACAGCACCTCGTCCGAATGCCTCAGGCGGAAACTGCTCGCCTATTTCGGCGAGGACGCGCCGGCCTACTGCGGCAACTGTTCCAACTGTCTCACCAAGTATGATGAAGTGGACGTGAGCCTGGAGGCGCGGAAAATTATCTCCTGCGTCTACCGCCTCAAACAGCGGGGCCGCGGTTTCGGCAAAACGATGATCATCGACATTCTGAAAGGGAGCGGCGCGGCGAAGATAAAAAACCTGGGCCTGCAGAGCCTAAGCACCTGGGGTATTATGAAAGATGACAGCGCTGCCCGCATACGGGCGGTGCTCGATTTCCTGGTGGAGCGCCGCTACCTCGCGCAGCGCGGCGCCGAGTTTCCCGTGATCGAGTGGGGGGAGCGGGCCGCCGCCTTTATCACCGCGAAGACCCCCCTCCCGATGATGCTCCCCCGCGAGGAAGCCCCCGCCCCCCGCAAGGCCGCGGGCGCCGCCTGGGGCGGCTCCTCTGGCGGAGGCGGTGCCTCGGGCGCGGGCGCTTTCGACGCGGCCGGCGCTTTTGACGAAGCCCTTTTCGAGAAACTGCGCGGCCTTCGCAAGCGCCTCGCCGCGGCCGAGTCCCTCCCCGCGTACATCATTTTCTCGGACGCGACCCTCAACGATATGTGCCGAAAGAAACCCCTCACCCGCGCCGCCTTCTCCCGCGTGACCGGCGTAGGCCAGGTAAAAAACGACAAATACGGCGCCTCCTTCACCGCTCTGATACGGGAGCACCTTGGCGTGCAGGGGAGGGAGGAGTGACTGACGGAGCCATAATTCGGTCAAACTGAGAATTGCTGCCCTCGCGCCGTGGGCTCACTGAATACAATCGTATCATCAGTCTAAAAAAAGTCAGGTTTGTCAACCTCCCTACATTGCCCGCATAACCTAAAGGGCACCCCTAACTCGATTACATCACTCGGTTTTTGTCCCTGATAGTGGATAAGGGGACACCACGGACGAAGGGCGCTTACGCGCCCGTCACCTGTGACCCCACCCTACCCTCCCCAAAGTGGAGGGTGAGGGGGCATCCCCCTTAAGGCTGCAGGCCGAAGACGCGGTTCGCGTTCTCCCAGAGATGGCCGGCGAGTTCTTCGAGGTCTATTTTGAGGATATCGGCCATGTGCCGGGCCGTAATCGGCAGATACTTGGGCATGTTGCGCTCCTTACGATGCGACGCCGGCACCATGAAAGGAGCCTCGGACTCGATCAGGATGCGGTCGAGCGGCAGCACACTTACGGTCGAGTGCAGGTTGTGCGCGTTGCGGTACGTAAGGTTGCCCGCAAAAGAGAAGTACAGGTTAAGTTTGAGCGCCTTGCGGGCGTAATCCGCATCTTCGGAGTAGCAGTGCAGAATGCCGCCCCGGGGAGGAAGGTGATCGGCAAGGATAGAGAGCACGTCCTTGCCCGCTTCACGGTTGTGAATGATCACCGGCAAATTCATTGCCGTTGCCATATCGAGCTGCGTAATAAACAGTTCGATCTGCGACTTTTTGTCCCCGAACTTGTGATAGTAGTCGAGACCGATCTCGCCCACCGCCACTACCCGCGGGTAAGCCACGTAGCGCTCGAGCATCTGACTCCACCCCCGTCCCGGGTTCTGTACCTCGGAGGGCGAGACGCCGATCGCGTGGTACACGTTAACGGCCGACTTGAGATTCTCGTAGACTTTCGGGAAGTCTATGAGACTGTTACAAATCGAGACGAGGCGGGTTACTTGCGCCTGCCTCGCCTCTTGAATGACCAGTAACTGCTCTATTGGGTCATCATAAATAAGCCCCAAATGAGCATGAGTATCAAAATACTGCATGGTTTTATCCGCAATCGAGAAGATAGTTACGGGGATTAGCCGTCTCCAAACTGGATACCTTAATTATAGCATATTTCGGGCGCAGAGTCAAGAAAAAAAAACAAAAAAAGATCACTTTTTATGAAAAAATATGCTTTTTACCCGAATGTCAGCGCTTCAGGAGGTACAGCGCGAGCGCGGTTCCCATCAATGCGTGGACAAACGGGGGCCTGCCGAAGGCGGCAAGCAAATCAGCCTCGCTTACCCGTTCCACCGACACGTACTCGTCGTCGTCCAGTTCCTGCGCCTCGCCCTCGTCCAGGCCGCGGGCAAGGAAGATGTGCACCTTGTTCGCCATAATCGCGGGGTTGGGATTGAAACTCCCCAGCGGGACCAGAAGCCCGGCCCTGCGGCCTGTCTCTTCGCGGAGTTCCCGCGCGGCCCCCTGCTCGGGGCTTTCCCCCGCCTCGATGACCCCGCCGGGAAACTCGAGGCTCAGCGAACGGGAACCGTGCCGCCACTGCCTCACCATAAGGAACTCGCCCGGCCCGAGTTCGGGCACCACAATTACCCAGTCCGAGGCTTCGAGCACACTGTAGAGATGCCGATCGCCCCTGGGGGAACGGCAGAGCCGCTCTTCGACCGAAAACACGGGCCCCCTAAAGACCTCCCTGCGGGTCTCCTCGGTCCAGACGAGTTCTTCCGGGCTCATGCCGGCGCCCCCGGCTTCGCCACTATAGACGCCAGTTCCGGGTGCGCGGCCAGTTCCTCTTTAAGGCCCGCGGCGCGGCTCTTGTTCACATAGCCGGGGCTCTGGAACGAGTAGGTGAACTTCGTGTGCAGGTCGTAGGTGCCGGCCATGAGGGCGTAGGCGTCCTCGGTCATCACCAGTTCCTCGTCCGTGGGGATAACGTAGATCGGCACCTTCGATTCCGGCTTGCTGATCAGCGTCTCCGTGTTCCGCGTGTGCGAGAGCGCGTTTTTCGCGGGGTCGTACACGATGCCGATACCCTCGAGGCCCTCGAGGATTTTCCCCCGCATAAAGACCGAGAACTCCCCGACCCCCGCGGTGAGCACCAGCGCGTCAACCCGCCCCAGTACCGCCTGATACCCGCCGATGTACTTTTTCACGCGGTGCGCCTCGATGTCCTGCGCAAGCGCGGCGCGCTTATCCCCCGCCTCGGCCGCCTTCTGGATATCCCGGCGATCCGACAGCCCGCCGGTGATCCCGAAGAGCCCGGACTTCTTGTTGAGCGCGCTCTCCATCTCCGCGCAGGACATACCGGTCTTCCGCATGACATAGAAGGGCATCGCCAGGTCCGCGTCCCCGGAGCGGGTACCCATCACCAGCCCCTCGAGCGGCGTTATCCCCATCGACGTGTCGAAGGAGCAGCCGTCCTTTACCGCGTTCACCGAGGAGCCGTTCCCCAGGTGGCAGATGATCAGGTTCGTCTCGAAGGGCTTTTTGCCCAGCAGCACCGCGGCGCGTTTGGCGGTGTAGAGGAAACTCGTGCCATGGAAGCCGTAGCGCCGCACCGAGTAGTTCTCGTACCACTCGTAGGGCAGGGCGTAGAGGAAGGACGAAGGCGGCATCGTCTGATGCCAGGCCGTGTCCATTACCGCGGCATGGGGGACCTCAGGCAGCACCCGCTTGGCCGCCTCTATGCCCATGATGTTCGCGGGGTTGTGCAGGGGCCCCAAATCCTTCACCTCGTTGAAGGCCGCCATTGCCGCGTCATCCACGATGACGCTCTTGGTGAACTTGTCCCCCCCATGCAGCACGCGGTGCCCCACCGCCTTGATTACCCGCATATCCGCGATGCACCCGATCCGGCTATCCGTGAGGGTTTTTATGATGAGATCGACCGCCTCGGTGTGCGTGGCGCAGTCGTGGTTGATCACGACCTCCTCGCGGCCCTTCACCTGATGCTTTATGAAGGACCCGCCGACCGTCACCTTTTCCACCACGCCCACGGCAAGCACGTCCTTTGCCTCCCAATCGTAGACCTGGTACTTCGCGGACGATGATCCGCAGTTCAATGTTAAAATGACCATAACACTGTGCTCCTCAATGTCAAAATTTTAAGAGTATACTAGCGTTTTTTGAGGGAAAAGTAAAGGGGGGGATAGGCGCGCGCACCCCTTGACTTTTTTTCAATAGTATAGTAGGCTCCCGATGTGGGGCATTCGGGGAATTTCGAGACCATAGTCGCGGGCCTCTCTCAGGCCGAGCGGCAGCGGCTTTTGGATAAACTGCGGGAGCAGGCGAAACTCCCAGCGGAGCCGCGCCGAGCGGAAAAGAAGGCGGGGCAGACTATGCCGGATGTGACGCGCCGCTTCGAAAACGAGTCGGCATTTGCCAAATTTCTCTATTTTTTGTTGAGTATTTTTCGGTCAAAAGCGCCGGCGGAACTCTTTGCCGAAAAGCAGATGGCCAAACTGGGCAAGGCTATCGAAAAACGCTATCCCGGGCTCTACGATCACAAAAAACAGCGGCTGCTCGGCGGTTTTTGTCAGCAACTCGCGCGGCTGCGGGACGCGTCGCGCTTTTTTTTGGGCGTACTGGACGAGCGCTTCAACCAGGACAAGGGGGCGTTTTACCGTTTTTTGGGCTCACTCGAAATGCCCGAAGTGGACACTCAACTGGAAGGCGCCCTGGCAGCCGCGGCCGCGCGGGAAAAAGCCCCCTCCGAGGACTCGAAACAGGAGGCGTACCGCCTCATGCAGGACGCGCTCTCGCAGGTCAAAGAAGCGCATAAAGCCGCCATGTATACCGACATCCGCTGTTTTTTGTGCCTACGGAAACTGGCCTCGTTCCCCTTCGACCGCGCGATAGCCTCTTTTACGCCGGATATGCAGACCAAAACCCTCTACTGCGCGGCCCCCCTCCTCAGCGCGCAATTGCGCGGCCTTGCCGACATACTCTACTCGCTGCGGGAGCCCACTCCTCTTCCCCTCCTCGAGTCGCTCTTCCTCCTGCTCATACGGGCCGGGGACTCCGGCGGCGCGGACGAGGCCGCATCCGCGATTGCGGATGTGGACCTCGAAACGCAGCTGCAGGCCATGCTCTCCCGGGCCGAGACCGCGCTCGCCGTCATCCGCGAGTTCAGCAGGAATATCCCGCTTACGGCGCTGGTACGCTGCGCCAACCGGGACGCGGCGCTGGTCCCCCAGCAGATCACCGGCGGGGAGGACTGGTTTGCCGTGTACCGCGACTACTGGAAGCGGTGCATAGACGCATCCTTCATCCAGGCGGTACGGGAGCACCGCCGCGAGGAGGCGCTGCAGGCTATGCGGGCCTTCCTGGACGGAGGGGAACCGGTACCCCTCTCGTACGCGTATGGGCCGGAGACCCCGGATGGGCTCCCCATACGGGGCGCGCTGGGCCTGTCATTCTTAAGCGCGTTTCAAATATACGTGTTTATGCCAAAACTGAACCCGATTCTCGAACCGGTTTTTTCGGATGGAATCTTCTTCCGCAACGAAAACCGCATCGCCTACAACAACAGTTACCTGTCATTCATGAAACTGGGCGACGACATCCGGGAATTCGACACAAAACTGGGGCCGAGCGGCATATTCGGCGCGGCCTACGATCCCGAAAAAAACAGGGGCTCGTCCGCATGGCTTGGCCGCCGCAAAAACCAAAAGGTGATCCATGACGCGTCGCGGGAGGCGGAGCGCGTCTACGGCGAGGCGCAGGAAGCGGCGCGGAGCATGGCGGACCTCCTCCTTGTCATCCTGAATCATGACGGGCTTTCAAACCCCCAGACCTTTGCGGTCAAGGGGAAACTCGCCCCATTCCATGCCGGGCTTTCCGAAGCGCTCACGATTTTTCAGCGCCTGTGCCAGATACTGGACGAAATTCAAAAAATTGAAGATGAGGAGAACCTCAAAGCAGGGGAATATGGAATATAACAAAAAACGGCAGAAGGCGGATCTCTATTCGATACTGGTGAATTATGCCGCCAAAGGAAATCCGGTGCTCGTCGAGGAAGAACTTTTTCTCGCCTTCCTCGAAACACATGCGGGGAAAGTTACCGGCGGAGTCCGCATCGCGGAGGGAGGGGCGGAGCGGTTCCGCGCCGGCCTTGACGCGCTGATCGACGAGGGCAAGTGCGAGGTCGTGTACGACGAACTGGGCAAGGGGAGCCTCTACCTTTCAAAACTGTGCCACGAGATGATCTGGCAAAAGTACGGCGACACCCGCGAGGAGCGGAACAAGCCCTTCCCCAGCGAAGATAATCTGGGCATCACGATACCCCCCAGCCGGCTGCGCCACCTGATGACGACCGCGGAACTGGCCGCATGCTTCGAGTTCGCGTACGGCCCGAACGCCTCCCCTCACGCAAAACACCAGGAAGGTCTGGAAGACGACCGCATCCTCATGATTCACTTTCCCGAGGGCTTCGGCTCCGCGCTCGTTATGCCGGATATGATTCCGCAAAAAATCATCGAGGCCGCGTTCTACAAACTGCAGAGTTACATGCAGAACAACACGAACAAGGAGTACCTCTACCGCAAACTGCTGCCCCAGTTCAACCGCAAGGAATCGTTCCTCGGCAACGAGATGGACCTGCTCCAGCACCATCCCTACGAGTGCTACGCGAACCTTATGGGCGGCGAGGAACTCACCTACGTGTTCTGGGCCGCGTTCTGCAACATGATCAAACTGGACATAAAAGAGCGGAACAGCCGCGTGAGCGATCTTATGGGCGTGATCCAGGGCGCCTGCATAGTGGAGGCGGCCAACTACTGCTACAAATCGATCGCGTCGAAAAAAATGCAGAAGGAGCAGGCGCTGCGGGAACTGGAGGAACACATAAAAAGGCCGCCCTACCTTTTCACCTTCGAGGAAATCATAAAGTACACGAACCCTGACGGCCGCCCAATCCTTAACTTGTACACGAAGGAAGAACTGGAGACCTGGCTCCGCAAGAAGGTCACGGACAGCCCGGATCACAAGTCCCCGGAGTTCCTTATCCTCTACGGGAACGAGCGGGGCCAACTGTTTGTGCACAAGCAGGAATTGTTCCCGGTCTGCCTCCGCATAATCGGGGACACCACTGACGCGCTGAAGGCGGCGGTTGCGGACCGCTGGAGCAAGGTGCTCCGCAGTTACCGCAAAGAACTCTCAATGGAGGATGACAAAACGTTCGATCGCCTCCTGCGCCGCAAACTGGCAAAGATCAACCCCTTCCTGCTGTCACTCCTGAACGACTCGCGGCTCCAGTTGATCAACAGCGAAATGAACTGGAGCAAGACCTCGGCCAGCGACGCCGCGCGGCTCTTCGGCAAAGCGGGCCTCAACCCCTGCTCGGTGATCTTCAATCTGAAACGCAAACGTCTCCTCGACGAGGTGAAAGCGGGCCTGCCCCTCCGCTTCACGCTGCCCCTGATCGCGGCGATATGCGGCTTTTTCAAGCGCCTCTTCAAAAAGGAGTCCCTCATCGAAGATGACATGGGGGTGGAGGCAGATCATGCCGGCACGGCGCGGAGCAGCGAGGTGCAGATACGGGCACTTGCGCATCTGCTCGTGCCGGAAGGCAAGACCCTTGACTCGTACCTCGATGAACTCAAAAACGGGTGGGTGCAGTTGACGAACCGCGAAAGCCGCGAGACTATCGTCAGCGATGTCAACACGATCGTCCGCAACAAAGTGCGGGAACTGCGCCGCGAGCGGAAAGGCCGCCCGCTCTCGCACGAGGAACTCACCGAAGTCGCGGACAACCTCGTCACCTGGGACGCGGCGCTGCGCAAAGTGAACGGAAAAAAAGAGGTGCTGAAAAAGTACATCGAACTCTATATTTTGAAACTATTGCAGGGGGGCGGCACGGTGCGGGGAGGCGGCGCAGGCGAGTGAGGGCCGCGGGCTGCGTTTGTGAACGGTGGAGCCGCCCCCCCTTGCTCAGTTCCCCCCCGTATCCGCTATACTGGCTCTATGCGAAAGACGGTTCTAACGGTGACGGCGCTCCTGGCCTTGCTGGCCCTGCCGCTTGGGGCGGAGGGGGGGCGCGGGGCGGCGCTTGACCTGCGCGTGGTGCTGGACTGCGCGTCCTTGCGGGGGGACGCCCGCGCGGAGGCCCTCGCCTGGTTCGGCAGGACCTGGCTCGACGGCATCCTGCAAGAGGGCGACACCCTGCGCTTCTGGGCCGCGGGGCAGAAGGCCGCGCTCGCCTACGAGGGGGTCGCCGGCAGGGGGGGCGCGGGCCCCGCGAAGGAGGCCCTCGCGGGGCTGGCCGTCTCTGACGGCGCGCCTGACCTGGCCGGGGCCCTCCGCGGCGCGGCGAAGCTCCCCCGGGACGCGGCGCTGAGCGTCACCCTCATCCTCTGCGGGTCGGCGGAGAGCCTCTCGAAAGCCTTCCAGGGGAGCGACGAGGCCCTCATCCGCTACGCGAAGGTCGAGACCTTCCCGCGCTGGCGGCTTGTTACCGTGGGGGTGGACATCGCGGATAGGGTGAAAAAAGCAGGCCGCGACTTTATGGCGGAGACGAAGCGCCGATGAACACGAGATTTTGGACATTTTTCACTATTTTGATATTTGTACTTGTGGGGCTCGGCATAGGCGCGCTCGTGCTCTTTCCCGGGCTCTTCCACGAGAAGCGCAAACTCGAAAGTTACCGCACCCGCCTGGTCACCCCCGACGGGGCGGAAAGCCTTTCCCCGGATGGCGAGAGCCCCGAGGACGTCTTCGCGCGCGAGGCCGGCCTCGAACTGAAGGTCCCCCTTGACGAGGGGGACATCTGCGTGGGTATCCTCAGCGGGGATTTTGACAGCGACTCGCGGGAGGAGCAGATCGCCGCGTACCGCAGGCAGGCCGACCGCGACAGCCCGGTCTACGTCGCCTACATCGACAACGAGGAAGGGGGGTACCGCCGCGTCTGGAGCGCCGCCACGGCCGCGTCCGGCGTCGGCGCGGTCACCCTCTCTATGCAGGACCTCTGCGGCGACCGCGTCTTCTGCTTCTTAGTGGCGGGCCTCAACAGCCGGGGCGAGCACACGCTCACCGTGTTCCGCAGAGCGCCGGGCCAGACGGGCGAGGCGTTTATGCGGAAGATCGCGGAACTGAGCATCGAGGGGACCATCACCGTTAAGGAGACGGCCCGGAGCCTCGCCTACCAGCAGGGGCGCGCTCAGGGGGCGGCCTTCGCGCTGAGCGCGCGGGGCCGCGACATGGACTCGGCGAACCTGCTCGATCAGGTCGAAATCACCTACCTGTACAACGCGGTGCGGGGCATCTACGAGCAGAGCGCGCTCGTGCGTATCCCCGGTACGCAGATCGAGCAGACGAAGGTGCGGGAACTCTTAAGCGGCGCGCCCGGGGTCTTCGAGCGCTTCATCGAGGGGCTCTGGTACCATGTAAGCCCCCAGGGGACCCTCGATTCTCGTCAATATCTCTATTTCAATCCCAAAGACAAAGAGTTGATTTTTTACGGTGACGACGCGCAGCAGGTCTTTACCTGGCAGCGCGCCACGCCGACCCGATCGGGGCTCTATATCAACACGCAGAATGTGTCGGTAACGACCCTGCGCCGCTTCGTCGATATCGACCTCGAGTCCCTCGACCGCATTCGGGTAAAGGTGAATGAGGACGTCAGGCTGCGCATAGGGGTGAACACCCGCTGGGACGGGTCCTACCGCAGGGCCTCGCGGACGGCGAGCCCCCCCCCGCCGCCCGCCGCGCCCGCGCCCACGCTCGACGCCTCGTACGAGGGGGCCCTCTGGAAAATCACCTTCAGGCCCGACGGCACCTGCGAGCAGAACAAGGGGGGCGTCGTGCTCAAGGGCAAGTACGCATTTTTCAGCATCGATTCAAAAGAACTGCTCGAACTGCGCCTCGGGGGGGAACGCGAAACCTACCTGGTGGGGACCGCGGGCACGGCCGGCGCGCAGGGGGGGAACCAGGTGCTCATCCTGAACCGGGTGCGCATTGGGGCGCAGGGCATCGTGGATATGCGGGAAAGCCCGATCACCCTGACGCTGCTGCCCTGAGGGCTATGCCCCCTGAGGGCTATGCCCTCTTGACAAAAAATTTCATTTTTATTAGGATATGTTTAAACACTGCCGAAGGGCAGCAATTAGGAGGACGCATGAGCGCCAGTATCAGGCTGAAGCGGTTCGGCGCCACGAAGCGGCCGTTTTACCGCATTGTGGTTATGGAGCGGACCGCTCCCCGCGACGGCCGCACTATCGAGGAGTTGGGGTACTATCACCCTATCGACACAGAAGACAAGCAGATTCTGTTCGATGCGGACAAGGTGCGCGCCTGGGTTGAAAAGGGCGCGTCAGTGAGCGACACCGTGCGGAGCCTGCTGAATAAAAAGGGCTTTTACCTCGGGGCAAAGGCGCAGTAAGGCAGGCCGTTATGGGAAGAGACGTTATCGAAAAGGATTTGGTCGAGTTCATCGCCAAAAAACTGGTTGACAACCCCGATCAGGTGGCGGTCAGCATGGTCGAAGGCGAAAAGGCCGACATATTGGAGCTGCGGGTCGCCCCGGAGGACATCGGCAAGGTGATAGGCAGGCAGGGGCGCATAGCGAAAGCGGTACGCACCCTCCTTCAGGCCGCGTCCTCGGGGACTAACCGGCGCACCGTGTTGGAGATTCTTGACTGAACGGTTCACCGCGGCGCTGGTGGGAGGCCCCTTCGGGCTTGCGGGTTTCGTCAAGGTCAGGTCACTGTCCGGCGAGACGGCCCACCTGCGCGGCCTTGCGGAGGCGACTCTGCGCTTCGGGGGGCCCGGGGGCAGGGAGGAGCGCTTCGCCATCGACGAAACCGCTCCCTGCGCCCAGGGGCTTCTGGTCCGGTTCAGGGGGATAGACAGCCCGGAGGCCGCGCGCGCGCTCACCGGCGCGGAAATCATCGTGCCGCGGGCGCAGGCCGCCCCCCTCGCGGAGGGCGAGTTTTACATCGAGGACCTCAAAGGCCTGCGCCTCCACTGCAACGGCGAGACGGCGGCGGTCATTGTTGATGTGGTCGAGGGGGGCGGCGGCAGCCTTATCGAGGCGGCCCTGCCCCAGGGCGGCACGCGCTTTGTCCCGTTCCGCCCCGAGTTCATAGGGGATATCGACATCGAAAAAGGGGAAGCGGCGCTGCTGCACCGGTGGATACTCGAATGAGGTACACTATCCTGAGCCTCTTCCCCCGTATCCTCGAGGCCTATTTTGCGGAGTCGATCCTTGCGCGTGCGGTAAAGGCCGGGGCGGTCGAGTATAGCCTCGTCAACATACGCGACTACGCGCTGGACAAGCACCGCAGCTGCGACGACGCCCCGTATGGGGGCGGCGCGGGTATGCTGATGCTCCCGGAACCGCTCGCCGGGGCCCTCGAGGCCGCGGGCGCGCGGCGCAAGGGGGCCGGGCAAAGCGCCCCGGATCGCCCGCGGGTCATCTACCTGAGCCCCTCGGGGCGCCTCTTCGATCAGGCGCTCGCGCGGGACCTGGCGCAGGAAGAGCACCTGCTCCTGCTCTGCGGGCGCTACGAGGGCATCGACCAGCGGGTCATCGACGCCTACGTTGACGACGAGGTGTCGGTGGGGGATTACGTGCTTTCGTCCGGGGAGGCGGCCGCTGTCATCATTGTTGACGCAACCGCGCGGCTTGTCTCCGAGGTCATAAGCCCGCGGTCCCTGGTGGAAGAAAGTTTCTGCGGGGGGCTTTTGGAGTACCCGCAGTACACGCGGCCCGAGGTGTTCGACGGCATGGCGGTGCCGCAGGTGCTCCTTTCCGGGCACCACGCGAAAATCCGCCGCTGGCGGCTCGAAAAGCGGGTCGAAAAAACGCTTGCGCTGCGCCCCGACCTGGCCGCGGCCGGCGAGGCGGCGGGTCTCTTCGACGAAGAGACCCGCGCAATTATCACACAATGCCGTGAAAAAACGGCGAGGGGGAATGATGAACGAAATCAGAGCGATTGAAGCCGCTCAAATGAAGGAAACGGTCGACGAGTTCAAGGCCGGCGACACGGTCAAAGTGTACTTCAAGATCGTTGAAGGCAAAACGGAGCGCATCCAGGTCTACGAGGGCCTCGTGATCGCGATAAAGAATTCCCGCGCGGGCAGAACCTTCACCGTGCGGAAGAACTCGTACGGCGTGGGCGTGGAGCGGGTCTTTCCCATCCACTCGCCGCGGATCGCCAAAGTGGAAGTAGTGCGCCCCGGCAAGGTCCGCCGCGCGAAACTCTACTACATACGGGGCAAGGTCGGCAAGGCAGCCCGCATCAAGGAGTTGATCGTCAAAAAGACGAAGCCGGCTCCGGCCCCCGCCGCGCCCGCCGCCCCGGCGGAATAACGGAGAGGCCTCATTCGTGATGCCCCCCCAGAGGGGATGATTGACGCATCCCCCCCTGCGGGGGGATGGCATCTTCTGTGCCCCCCCCTACCCCCCCAAAGGGGGGGAGGGCATCACTCCCCCCACTCCCCTACTCCCTATTCAGCCCCTTTTTGTAAGCGCGAAAGAAGTTCTCCGCGACGGCGGCTTCCAGTTCCTGGGGAGCACCGCGGGGGCTGCCGGCCTCGCGGCGGAGGGCGGCAACGGCATCGCGGATGGCGGGGAGTTCATCCCAGGAGGAGCAGGTTTTGCCCGGGAGGGGCTGGTAGGGGGCGTCGGTTTCGAAGAGGAGCCGGTCCGCGGGCAGCAGGGCCGCGGAGGCGCGGGAGTTTTTTCGTGTGCCGCAGACCGCGCCGCCCAGCGCGAAGTACGCGTTTATGCCGCGGCGCAGGATTGCCCGCGCCTCGTCGGGGGAGCCGGGCCAGGAATGAAAGATGACCGCCGGTAGGTTTTTCAACCGGTGGACATACGGGAAGAGTTTGTGCAGAGCCCTGCGGAGGTGCAGCACCATTGGGAGGCCCCGCGCGCAGGCGATATCCAACTGCGTTTCGAAGACGCGTTCCTGCGCCTCCTCTGTGGCGCGATACCGCTCCTCGTAGAGATCGAAGCCCGCCTCGCCCACGGCGCTTAAACGCCCCTCCTCCGCAAGACGGGCGAGCGCGTCGAGCGTATCGCGGCACGAGGCGGCCCCTTCCGATGCGGGCTGCTGGGGGTGGCACCCGAAGCAGAGCACCCACGGGGCAGAGCCCGGCCCCGCGGCCGCCCGCGCCATGCCCTCGTGCATCTCATGCTGGCACAGTTCCCACCCGCTCGCCGCCACCGCGATGTCCCGCGGCAGGCGGATGCCGGTACCCTCCGCGAGGGCGTTATCGATCATGAAAAACGGGTGACAATGCGCATCCGTAAGCATCCCCATCCCCCCTAAGTCCTAACCCCTAACCCCTAACTCCTAACCTGATAATCCCCGGTGATCCGGTAGGTGATCGTGCAGAGCGCGTCCAGCCCCATGGGGCCCCGCGCGTGCAGTTTCTGCGTGCTGATGCCCAGTTCCGCGCCGAAGCCGAACTCGCCCCCGTCCGTGAAGCGGGTCGAGGCGTTCGTGTACACGCAGGCCGCGTCGACCCTGCGGCAAAAGGCCTCGGCCGCCGCGAGGTCGGCGGTCAGGATAGCCTCCGAATGCCCCGTGCCGTAACGGTTGATGTGGGAGACGGCCTCGTCGAGGGAGGAGACCGTCTTTACCGCGAGGATGCAGTCGAGGAACTCCGTCTCCCAGTCGGCCTCGGAGGCGTCCTCGAGCGCGAGGCCCGGGGGGGCATTCCCGATGGCCGCGCGGGAAGCGGGGTCGCAGCGGAGCGCCACGCGGCCCGCGAAACGAGACGCGAGCGCGGGCATAAGGGCAGCGAGCGCGTCAGCGTGCACGAGGATGGTCTCGACCGCGTTGCACGCGCCCGGCTTCTGGGTCTTCGCGTTGTCGATAAGGGGGACCGCCCGCGCGAGATCGGCGCTTGCGTCAACATAGATGTGACAGTTGCCTTCGCCGGTCTCGATGACCGGCACCCGCGCGTGGTCAACCACGTAGCGGATAAGATCATGCCCGCCGCGGGGGAGCACCGCGTCAATGCTTCCGCGCGCCTCGAGTATGGCGCCGACATCCGAGCGATCCTCGCTGCACGAGAGCGCGGCCGCCTCGGGTACGCCCCGGCCCGCGCTCAGGCCCTCGCGAAACGCCCGCTCGAGCGCCCGGTTCGATTCGAGGGCCGCGGAACTCCCCCGCAGCAGGATAGCGCAGCCCGCCTTGTAGGCCAGGCTTGCCGCGTCTATGGTGACGTTCGGCCGCGACTCGTAGATGATCGCTATGACCCCCAGGGGCACGGCGACTTTTTCGATGAGCAGCCCCTGCGGACTGCGCCAGCCGTCCAGCACCCTGCCCACCGGGTCTTCGAGCTTCGCGACCGTCCCGACCCCCTCGATGATCCCGTCTATGCGCGCGTCATTCAGGAGGAGCCGGTCCACCAGCGCCTCCTTCATGCCCCGCTCCCGCGCCCGCGCGACATCCTGCGCGTTGGCCGCGAGGATCGCTGGCCGCGCCGCGTCGATAGCCGCCGCCGCGGCAAGCAGCGCCGCGTCCTTGGCGGCCCTCGTCTGCAGCGCCAGCGCCCGCTGCGCCTTGCGCAGCGTATCAAACAGTTCCCGCATGAAATTCCCCCTACTCCAGCACCAAAAAATCCCCGAAGTCCAGCCGCTCTATCTGCCCCAGGCGCAGCGCCGCGTTGAAGCGCGCGAGCAGCGCCGCTTTCAGGGCGGGCTCGTCCTGGGCGCGGAGCGCGGCGGGCCGGAACGACGCGAAAAAGTCCCGCGCCAGGGAGCGCAGTTCGCCGGTCTTGAGCGCGAGTTCCTCCGCGAAGGCCGTATCCGCGCTCCGGTACGGGAACGTAATGGTGACCACGACCGCCGCGGCCTCCGGCTCGGGGCTGCGTACGCGGATAGTGCCTATGCCGCGAAAGACGCTCTCGCTGTGCATAGGACTGCCGGCGCCCGCGGGCGCGGCGGCGGCGTCCCGCGCGGGCGCCCGTTTCGCCAGCAGCCCGTAGACGGTACCCCCCGCGAGGACGCCGAGCAGGGCAAGCGCGGTGATCCAGAGCGCCCGGCAGCAGAGCGCGCCGCGCCGCGAGGGGGCAGACACTACAGCGCCGTCCCCTTTTTCAGAGTCCAGTGGCCGTCGCTTTTTTCGAACGCGTCCTTCAGCACGGACACCTCGCGGCCATCCTCCGCTTCCATCTGCACCTTGCCGGTAATCGCGTTCACTTCCTTGACCTTCCAGGTGACGCCGTTATGCCCTATGCGGCAGCCGCGGGGGGGTATGCTGTGCTGCTGCTCCGCGTAAAACTGGTCCTCGTAGGCGATGCAGCAGAGCAGTTTGTCGCAGGGGCCGGATATTTTCATCGAATTGATAGAGAGATTTTGCAATTTTGCGGTTTTTACATTGACGGACTGGAGGCGGTCCAGTATGGTGCGGCAGCAGTAGGGCCTGCCGCAGATGCCGAAGCCGCCGGTAATGCGCGGCTCGTCCCGCACCCCGATCTGCACCATCTCGATGCGGGCGCGGAGCGTGGCCGACAGGTCACGAATCAACTCGCGGAAGTCGACCATTTTTTCCGCGGTGAAGGACACGACGATCTTCGGCTCGCTGAGGATATAGTGAACGGACACGAGTTTCATCTCCAGACCGTATGCGCTGATACGCTCCTTGCAGATATCGAAGGCGCGGCGCTCCCAGTCGCGGTGGCTCTCGGCGCGGCGCAGTTCCTCGCTCGTGGCGGGCCGCTCGATGCGGGCGATCTTCCGCCCCCCCCGGCAGCACTGCGGGTTCTGCCGGCCCAGCACCTGCGCCAGGTCGAGCACCTGCTCCTTGCTCCTGCCGAAGCGGGTCGACACCAGCACCATATCCCCGGGGGCGAGCGGGTCTCCGGTGTAGGCCCCCAGGAAACTCTCGCAGGAGAACTTGAGCCGGAGCCGGTAGATCGGGATGGCCGCGTCCGGCGAGTCCATCACATCGACCACCGCCGCCGGGCTTTCGGCCTCCCCCTCTTCGCCGACCGGGCCGGGGCCGGCCTCCAGGCGCGACAGATCCCCGTCTTCGAGCGTATCCTCTATGTATTCGGCGTCGTCCGCGTATTCCGCGTAGTCCGCGTATTCGTCTCTAGTCGACATCAACCTTTCCCTTTACTATCAAATTGACCAATAAGCCCCGGATTTCCTCGAGGCGCGAGAGCAGTTCGGTCTGCTTCACCTGCCCCGCCAGCACCCCGGCCGCCAGGCGCTCCAGTTTTTCGTCCACCACGCGTACCGTTTCGAACGATTTGCGCTCTCTGGCCTTTTCTTCCCAGAGGCGGCCCTTGTAGCCGGGCTTCTGCCCCTGCGGGATGCCCTCGCTCTTTGCGATATCGTAGCCGTTGCTCACCACATAGTGCAGGAAATCCCGCACGGCCCGCTTGTAGGCCAGCATCTCGTCCTTTAGGGGGCGCTCCCGCAGGGCATCTCCCGCGCTGTGCACCCCATCCAGAAGCCGCGCCAGCGCCTCCTCCGAAGGCGCCGTCCCGCCGAGGGGGCCCAGTTCCAGGCCGCCGCCCCACTCGTTTTGCAGCGCCGCTTCGAAACGCCCCCCGAAAATCCGCGAGAGGCCCTTTTTCCCCCCGGGCTTTTTCGCCTCGGCCCGGGGCTGGCCCGCCAAAAGCGGGTTGAAAAAAGCGCCGGCGTCAATTTTATCCACTCGGGGCCCTCGAGACCTCCGCCGCGCAGACCTTGACCCGCCCGTGGATAAGGCAGCCCTCGTCAGCCTGAATACGCCGTGTCACCACATTGCCGAGCACGATGCCGCTTGAGAGCACCACGAGGCGCTCGGTCGCCGTAATGTTGCCCGCGACGACCCCGCCCACCACCACCGTGGTCCCGCTGACGCTGCTCTTGAGCCGCGCGCCCTCGCCTATGACCACGCGGCCCCGCGCGGACAGGTTCCCCCGCACATTCCCGTCTACGCGGGTAAAGCCGCCGGCGTTCAGATCCCCCTCTATGCACGTCCCCGGCCCGATAATTGTATTGATTGAATAATCCCGCGCCATGGTATCCCCTAGTTCGTCTGCGTTTTGCTTCGCGTATTCGCCACGTTGAGGTACTTGTACGGGTCGACCACATCGGAGCCCACATGCACCTCGTAGTGGAGATGCGGCCCGGTCGACAGCCCCGTGTTGCCGATATAGCCGATCACATCCCCCTGGCTTACCCGCTGCCCGATCTTCACTTTGGCGGAGAGGAGATGCCCGTAACGGGTATAGATGCCATGTTTATGTTGAATGATGACGTTATTGCCGAAGCCGCCGAGATCGTCGTAATAGACCGCCACGACCTGGCCGTCCGCGGTGGAGACGATCGGGTCCCCCTGCCGGTAGGTGGACAGGTCTATACCCTTGTGAATGTAGTACTGGCCGGTGAAGGGGTTTTCGGTCTGCCCAAAATAAGTTGAAATATGCCCTATGCCCCCCTTGATGGGCCAGATGTTCGGAATTTCGCTGAGGAGGGCGCTTTGGGAACTGAGTTGGGTGCCGATCTCTTTGATCGGCTTGGCGGCGGATGACAGATACTCGGCTATGCGGCGGAGGTCTTCGACCTCCTGGAGGGTCCCTTCCGGGGTCTCGCGCACATCAAAAAATGATGAAAGGTCCCCGGCAGGCGCGGCGCTGTTCCCCCGGCCCGCGCCGGCGGCCCCCCCGTGCTCAGAGCCCATGGCCTTGAGCGCGTCCCGCAGGGCCGGCTCGAATTCCTTCGTCTGACGCAGCAGGGCCGCCACTTCGTCCCGCAGTTGGTCCAGATTCGCCTGCGCGTCCTTGAGCCGGCTGTCCCGCGCGGCGATCGTATCCTTTGCCGAGTTCCACGAGACCCCGTACCAGAGGAGCGCCGCCGCGAAACCCGCCAGCACGACGACTATGCCGAAAAGCATCAGCAGGCTGACACGCAGATTGATGGTTTTTTTACCCGAATGCGGTACCAGCACGAGGGTATACCCGCGCGAGAGGAAGCGCCCCAGGGCCCGAAAGAAGGCCGCGATCCCCTTTACCGCGCCAAGCGCCCCGTTTTTGACCTTGCGAACGAGGCTATTTTCAAAACGTTTGTAATCGTGCAACTGCGCCACTATAGTTATTCCCTTTATAGTATCGGCATTAATATACGATAAGTCGAGAGGAATGTCAAGGGGGGGGAAGGCGGCGCAATTCGAGGGAACGGGGCGGGGACTAATGTCTGCGTGATGCCTGTGGGACTTGGGAATTGGGACTTGGGAATTGGTCGTGATGCGGGGGCGCGAGGTGGAGCGAGTGAGGGCAGCGGAGTGCATGGGGGAGTAGGGGGCGCGGAGCGCTTGGGGAGTGGAAAATGGACGGTGGAGGGCGTGGTTCGCAAATCTTTCGTAGCACCCCATGCATATCGGTAGTACGAGAGACCGGTGAACCACTCCCTCCACTGTCCACTTTCCACCGTCCGCGCCCCGACCTCCGCTCGCTCCCCCTCACCCCGCGCCCACGCGCCGCGTCCCCCACTCCCCACTCCCCACTCCCCACTCCCTATTCCCTACCAGCAATTTTACATTTAACCACGGACCCCTAACCACGGACCCCACGGACAAAAATTACTAAAATAGAGCCCACTCCGAAAACAAGGAATTTTAAGAAAGTAAACGCGAATTACGCTAAT